>JADLBP010000095.1 GCA_020847695.1 Planctomycetota bacterium | reverse complement strand
GCGCCGACGCAATCGTCGACGGTGCCCGACCCGAACGAGGCGCTGCGCGACAACGCGCGCAAGAAGCTCGAAGTCCTGACGCCGGTGCATTGCCCCGGGCTGTCGGTCGAGTTCGTGCTGCTCGAGTATGCGCGCCAAAGCGACGAAGCGCAGACCAACGGCGACTCGACGCTGCTCTCGCCCGACGACGTCGTCGTGCCGTTGGTCGCCGAAGCGCCGAGCCGCGACCTCGAGCACATCCTCGCCGAATGCGACGCCGGCTCGACGATCAGCGAGATCTCCGACCGCCTCGGCTGGCCGCTGCGCCAATGCCGCGCGGTCGTGCAGTCGATGCTCGCGCAGGGCTACGCGCGGCTCGCGGAGGCGGACGAGCTGCTCCAGCTGATCCAGCACGAGCTCTCGTCCGCGCAGTTCGCGCGCGCCGCGGGCCGACTGACCGCTTGGTGCCGCCGCGCGCCGCCGGGGCCGCCCTCGCCGGTCGACGCCGAGATCCTGCGCAACGAGTGGCAGAAGCAACGCCTGCAATCCGCGCTCGCGCACCTCCGGCCCGCGGTCGCCCGCACGCTGCTCCGGCGCCTCGAATTCGGCGAGAGCGAAGCCCAGGGCTCGCTCGACCGCTGGAACGAGATGCGCAAGCATCACAAGCACGACATCATCGCCGAGCTGCACATCGTGCGACTCGATCTCGCGCGAGGACTCGCGAGCGGCGACAAGGAGATGCCGTGGGGCGAGCTCTTGAAGCTCGCGCGCAACTTCCAGGACGCCGGCTCGGTCGGTCGCGCGGCGGTGATGCTGCGCACCGCCGCAGACTGCACGCCGAACACGATCGGCGCGCGCGTCGAGCTCGGCATGCGGATGCTCGCGATCGGCGAGCTCGACGAAGGCGGCCCGTGGGTGCTCGAGGCCGCGCAGACGTACATCTCCCAGGGCGTCGCCGAGAAGGCGCTGCAGCCGCTGCGCACGCTGCTCTCGGTCGACCCGGAGAACCGCGAAGCGAAGTCGCTCTACTCGATCGCGCGCGCGAAGACCGTCCGCGGCAAGCTGCGCCGCAAGCAGACGTTGATCGGCGCCGCCGCGCTGTTGCTCGTCGGGACGCTCGCGGTCGTGCGCGTCCAGTACGACCGCGATTGGGAGCGCCGGATGGCCGAGGTCACCGAGGTGCTCGACCAGCCGGAGGCGGCTCTCGCGCTGCTCGACGGCCACTTCGCCGGAGACGACTCCGATCCCGTCGTCGAGCTCCGTCAGCGGCTCCAGAAGACGCTGACCGATCGCGAGGAGGCCTCGCGGATGCGCTGGCTCGACGATTACCGCGCGATCCAGAACGAGTGCGCGCTCGGCGATCCGATGGTCGGCTTGAAGCGGGCCCTCGCGCTGCCCCCGCCGCCGAAGCTCACGATCGACGCCGAGCCCTTCCCGACGATCGACGAGCTGCTCGAGTCGCTCGCGTCGCGCATGGCCGAGGACGTCGCGGACGCGGCAACGCTCGAGGAGACCGAGGCGACGCACGCGGACCAGCGGCTGAAGACCGTGGTCGGAGAGCTGCGGTCGCTGGTCGTCGGACACGAGTACGAGACGCCGGTGGTCAAGCTGCTCGAGCGCCTAGACGGGATCGAGACCGTGATCGTCGACCGCGGCGAGACTCGCGCGCGCGAACGCGAGGAGCGCGAGCTCACCGAGCGACGCACCGAACAGGACAAGCTGCTCTCCGCCGCGCGTGCGCACGCCGCCGCGGGTGACCTCGAGCGCGCCGTGCAGTGCTGGCGCAAGCTGCTCGCGATGAAGGACGGCGAGCTGATCCGCGAAGCGTTCGCCGACGACATCGAGGAAGCCGAGAACCACTGGGCCGCCGTGCAGCGCGCGCGCGAGCTCGCCAAGCTCGGCGACCACGACGGCGCGCGCGAGGTGCTCGCGTCGATCTGCCCGAACCCGAGCGAGCACCTGCTGCCATGGAAGCTCGTCAGCGAGCCGTCCGGCGCCCGCGTCCGCCTGCCCGACGGCAGCACGCGCGTCACGCCGTTCGTGCTCGAGACCGCGTTCGGCGAGAAGTTGCACCTCGACCTCGACCTCGCGTTGCACGAACCCTCGGCGCTCGACATCGATGCTCCGGCGGACCGCACCGTGAGGCTCTCGCGGATGCCCGTGCGCCGCTGGCGCGCGAACGGCCGAGTCGACGCGCCTCCGGTGTCCGTCGGCGAGGACCACGTCGTCGTCTCGCGCACCGGGGACGTCGCGCGCATCTCGCAGGACGGCCGCGTCGCGTGGGAGAAGCACCTGACTTCCTTCGGCGGCATCGCGCGAGCGCCGGTGTTCCTGCCCGCGCGCTCCGGCGCGTTGCTCGTGCTCGCCGAGAACGGCGATGCGTGGATCTTCGACGCGCAGAGCGGCGAGGTCGAAGGTCCGTGGAGCTCGGGCTCGCCTCCGCGCGAGGGTCCGATCGCCACCGAACGCGGCGCGCGAGCGAGCCTGGTCGACGGGCGCGTCGTCGAGTGGACGCAGCACGCGAAGCCCGATTCGTCGGAGCCCGGCGGCGGCGCTCCGATCGCGAGCACGCCGGCGCCGTTCGGCTCGGACTCCAGCCTGACCGTGCTGCGCTGCAACTCGCTCGAGACCAAGTTGAAGAGCGCGTTGACCGGTTGGAGCGTCGAGGTCGTCGACGGCCAGATCCTGGCGCGTTCCGAGGACGGAACGCAGAGTTTCGCGGCGCGCTGCCAGGGCGCGTGGCGTTACGTCGCGTGGGAACCGCCGAACTCGAAGTGCCCGAACGGCCGCCTCTGGCTGTCCGACACAGGCGGCGTGCGCGCGTTCGAACCCTGAACGAGTCCAGCACCGTCCGCGCGTCCCGAGCGAGTCGCGAGCGCGCTCCGAGCGAGCTCGCTGCGACCGTCGAGCCGCCCGCGCGCTCGGTTTGACCTGCCGCGCGCGCGAGGGCTAGGATCGCGCGCATGCAAGTCGGGCTAGGTCTGTCGTCGGTGGCGCTCGCGATCGCGCTCGGCGCGTGCTCCGGAACGCGTCACGACCTCGCGACGAGCGAGCGACCGGTCGCGCCCGAGCCCGACGCGGCGCTTTACGCGTCGGCGGCGCTCGAACCGTTCACGCTGGACCCCGCATGGCGCACGATGAGCCTGGAGCGCTTCGAGGGTTGGCTCGCGAGCGCGTTGCCCGGGCGCGAAGCGGTCGAGCTCGCGAAGCCCGATCGCGCCGAGCTGAAGCGCGCGCTCGCGGAGATGAGCGTCGATTCGGTGCGCGCCGCGATCGTGCTCGCGCGCACGCGCGACCCGCTGTGCTACGAGATCCTGCTGCAGCGCCTCGAGGACCGCGTCGCGGGCCCGGAACGCGCTTCCGACGCCGGCGACGTGATCGCGGCGGCGGCGCTGGGCCGGCTGCGCAACGTCCGCGACCTCGGCAAGCGCTTGGAGGACCTCGTCGTCGGCGCGAACGTCCACCCCGACCTCGAGGTCCGCGTCGAGTGCGCCGCAGCGCTGCTCGAATACAAACGCACCAAGGGCATCGGCTTCCTGCTCAAGGTGTTGCGCGAAGCGACGCCGGCCGCCGACCCGTCGAAGCGCGACTGGACGCCGACGCCGCACATGGCGTGGCCGAAGAGTCGCGCCGCCGCCGCGCTGTCGAAGTTCCTGGACGTGCCGTGCACGTTCCGGCCCGACGGCTCGGTGCAGCACCAGCTCGACGAAGCGGCGAAGCTCGAAGAGCTCTGGCGCCAGAAGAAGCGACGCCTCGAGCCGCCAAAGAACTGACGCTCAGGACTTGGGAGGAGGCTCGTCCTCGCCGAGCTGCGCGCGCGCCTCCGCGTCGGTGATCCGGGTCATCGTGATGCCCGTGAAGCCGTAGACGATCGAGACGATCGGGCAGAGCAGATTCAGGAACGCGTACTTCCAATAGAGCCCGGTCGCGACTCCGAGCACGATCGTCATCTGCGCCCCACACGTGTTCCACGGAATCAACGCGGATGTGACCGTGCCGGAATCCTCGAGCGCGCGAGAGAGGTTCTTCACGTGGAGACGTCTCTCCAAGAACGCGCGCCGGAACATCCGGCCCGGGACGACGATCGCCATGTACTGATCGGCCGCGAGCACGTTGACGCCAAGACAGCTCACGATGGTCGCGGCGACCAGCGATCCGGTACCACGCACGACCCGCAGCAGACCCTTCGCGATCGCCTCCAGCATTCCGGAGCGCTCCATCACTCCGCCGAACGACATCGCGCAGAAGATCAGCGCGATGGTGCCCAGCATGCTCTTCATCCCGCCGCGACCGTCCAGTAGCGATTGCACGGTCTCCGCCGCAGCCCGCTGGACGTCGTACTCGGCACCGACTGGGACGGCCGAAAGCAGATCGATCGAAAACCCGCCGTAGAGCCCGCCCACGTACGAAGCGAGCGCCGCCAGCGTGAAACCGGCCGGCTGCGTCGCAAGTCCGATCACGACGGCCAGCAGCGTCCCTCCGAGCAAGGCGGGCAACGCCGGCGCGCGCGCTGCGATCAGACCGAGCACCGCCAGCGGCGGCGCGAGCAGCCACGGTGTCAGCGTGAAATGCGATTCCAACGTCGCGATCACCGCCGCGACGCGATCGAGCGCCGCGTCGCCGCCGTGAGCCGAACCGCCGAGGAATGCGTAGAGCGCGAGCGAGATCGCGAGCGCCGGCGTCACCGTGTAGACCATGTGGCGCACGTGCTCGACGAGCGTGGCGCCGGCCATCGCCGGAGCGAGATTCGTCGTATCGGAAAGCGGCGACATCTTGTCGCCGAAGTACGAGCCCGACACGACTGCCCCCGCGACCATCGCGAGGTCGAGACCGAGCGCGCCACCGACGCCGATCAGCGCGACGCCGACCGTGCCGGCGGTCGTCCACGAGCTGCCGGTCGCGAGCGATACGACGCAACACACGAGGCACGCGGTCACCAAGAACGCGCCTGGCGTGATCAGCTCGAGCCCGTAGACGATCAGTTGCGGCACGACGCCCGCTTGCACCCAAGCGGCGATCAACATCCCGACTACGAGCAGGATCAGGCTCGCCTGCAGCGCGGTGCCGATCGATTGGACGATCCCTTTCTCCAATTGCTCCCACGTGCAGCCTCCGAACCACACCGCGACCGCGGCGGCGAACGCCGTCGCAAACACGAGGGGGATCTGATTGTCGGAGGACGCGAAGACCTGCACGTTGACGTACAGCAGGCCGACCAGCGCGAGCACCGGGAGGACCGCGAGTCCAAGCGGCTGACGCGGCACGGAGTACTTCGTCGGCGTGGTCATGCGAGCGCGATCGCGGCGTTCAGGGCGTGATGCGGTACATCATGCGCGGGAACGGGCTCGCCTCGCGCACGTGCTCGAGGCCGGCGATCCAAGCGACGGTTCGTTCGAGGCCCATGCCGAAGCCGCCGTGCGGCACCGAGCCATAGCGGCGCAAGTCGAGGTACCACTGGAAGAACTCTTCCGGCAGTTGGTGCTCGCGGATCCGCGAGAGCAGCACCTCGAGATCGTCCTCGCGCTGGCTGCCGCCGATGATCTCCCCGATGCCTTCGGGCGCGAGCACGTCGACGCAGAGCACCTTGCCCGGGTTCGCGGGATCGCGCTTCATGTAGAACGCCTTCACCGCTTCCGGATAGCGCGTCACCATCACCGGCCGGTCGTAGCGCGTCGACAGGATCGTCTCGTCGGGAGCGCCGAAATCGTCGCCGTACTTGAACGTCGACTCCGGGTGCTCGGCGAGGATCTTCGCCGCTTCGTCGTACGTCAGCCGCGGGAAGGGCTTCTGGATCGCTTCGAGCTTCGACAGGTCGCGTTCGAGCACCTGGAGCTCGGTCTTGCGCGTCGCGAGCACGTGCTGGACGATCGCGCAGAGCATGTCCTCGGCGAGCTCGAGCACGTCGTCGAGCGTCGCGTACGCCATCTCGGGCTCGAGCATCCAGAACTCGGTCAAGTGACGCCGCGTCTTCGACTTCTCGGCGCGGAACGTCGGACCGAACGTGTAGACCTTGCCGAGCGCCATCGCCGCGGCTTCCGCGTAGAGCTGACCGGACTGCGTCAAATACGCCTTCTGCTCGAAGTAGCCGACCTCGAACAACGTCGACGTCCCCTCGCACGCGTTCGGCGTGAACACCGGCGCGTCGATGCAGACGAACCCGCGCTCGTCGTAGAAGCGCCGCACCGCGGTGATCACCGCGTCGCGGATGCGCATCGTCGCCCACGGACGCTTCGAGCGCAGCCACAGGTGCCGGCGATCGAGCAGGAAGTCCGGCCCGTGCTCCTTCGGCGTGATCGGGTAGCCCTCGACCGACTGGTACACCTTGCCCGCCTTGACCGAGAGCTCGTACCCGCCGGGCGCGCGCGGCTCGGCCTTGACGTCGCCGGTGACCTCGAGGCTCGATTCCTGCCCGAGCTTGCCGAGGCTCTCGAAGAGCTCCGGCGGCACGTCGTTCTTGAACACGACGCACTGCACGATGCCGGTGCCGTCGCGCAGTTGCACGAAGTGCAGCTTGCCCTTCGAAGAGATGTTGTAGAGCCAGCCTTTCAACGTGACGGATTGTCCGACGTGGCGGCCCAGACGTTCGACGGTGGTGACGGTGCTCATCGGGTTCGGTTCCAGCTCGCGTGATTCCCGCTTCGCGGGCTTCAGGGGAAGGTCGCGTACGCGGGCTTCAGGTCGACTTCGGTCAAGGCGCCGGCGCGCACGATCACGCGGCCCTTGCACGCGACGCCGGCGCGGCGGGCTTCGACGGTGACCTCGCCGTCGCCGGCGGCGATGCGCTCGAGTTCGGCGTGCGGCGTCACGATCTGGACGCGGTCGTAGCCCTGCGCGACCAGGCGCGTGATCACGCGCTCGGCCAGTCCGCCGGACGACGGCACGAGCGCGGCGCCCGAGCCTCCGCGAGCGAGCGCCTGCTCCGACACCCGCAACAGCGCGTCCTCGAGCCGGCGCTGTGCGTCGCGGATCTCGATCAGCACGTGCTCGACGCGGCGCAGGTCGAGGTCGGCGCGGTCGCCCGCGAGCTTCTTGACGCTCGCCGCGAGTTCGTCGAGCTTGGCGAGCCCCGCCGCGCTGCGCTCGAAGTCGCCGACGCGTCGATGCAACATCCAGACTCCGACCGCCGCGGCGACGGCGGCGGCCAAGAGGAGGACGTCGATCCAGACGAGTACGGAAGAAAGCGCGCTGTCGGCCGGCATGGAAGCACCGCGCGAACGATAGCATTCCGCCCGCCCGAGCCGAAGTCGCCTCCACTCTCGCTTCCCCGGATCCCGATAGACGACGGTTCGCCCCCCCACTCCGCCTTCGCGTGGCCCTCCCCAAGAAGCTCTCCCACCGCCTGCTCTTCGGCGTCCTGTTGGGACTCGGGTTCTACGTCGCGCTCGCGCTCTGGTCGGACGTGCGCGGGATCGCGGCGGCGCTCGAGCGACTGTCGTGGTGGGTGATCCCGGCGGCGTGCGGCCTGTCGTTCCTGAACTACGTCGTCCGGTTCGCGAAGTGGCAGCGCTACCTGACGTTGCTCGCGATCCGGATCGACGCCAAGACGTCGTTCCTGATCTACCTGTCGGGCCTGTCGATGTCGGTGACGCCCGGCAAGATGGGCGAGGTCTTCAAGAGCTGGCTGCTCAAGAAGGTCACCGGCACGCCGATCTCGAGGAGCGCACCGATCGTGTTCGCCGAGCGCTTCACCGACCTGCTCGGGTACCTGCTCTTGATCGCGATCGGCGGGCTCGCGAGCGCCGGAGACTACGCGTGGATCTTCTGGGCGACTCTCGCGCTGTGCGTCGTAGCGCTCTGCCTGGTCGGCAACCGCGCGTTCGGCGATTTCGCGCTCCGGCTCGCGGACAAGCTGCCGGTGCTGAAGCGCGCGACGCCGAAGCTCGAGGTCGCGCTCGCGTCGACGCGCATCCTGCTCGCGCCCCGCGAGATCCTGATGCCGACGTTCGTCTCGTTCGTCGGCTGGGGACTCGAGTGCACCGGCTTCTGGTTGATCGCGAACGCGATCGTGCCCGACAGCGTGCCGTACCTGTTCGCGATCTTCGCGTTCGCGCTCTCGGCGGTCGCCGGCGCGGTCGCGATCGTCTTCCCCGGAGGCCTGGTGATCACCGAGGGCTTCCTGGGCACGCTGCTGCGGCCGCGCTACCAGCCGGCCGCGGAAGCGACGCTGGGACTCGCCGGCGATGCCGCGCGCGAGTACGCGCGCTCCCAGGCCGCCGGCACGGTGATCCTGGCGCGCGTCTGCACGTTGTGGTTCGCGGTGCTCGTCGGCTTCCTCGCGATGGGGCTCTTCACCCGTCGCTTCGGCGCGGTCGAGGAAGAGCCCACGGACTGACGCGCGTTTGCGCGGCGCCCGGCGCGGTCGTAACCTCCTCCGCCCTTCCGGAGGCTTGGTGTGCTCAAGACGCTGATCATCGTCCTTTCGACCGTGCTGATCTTGTTCGTCGCGGTCGGCTTCCTGCTACCCAACGACTATCGAGTCGAGAGCTCCGTCGTCGTCGCCGCGCCGCAGGAGAAGGTCTACGCGGTCGTCTCCGACCTGGAGACGTGGCCGGAGTGGACCGCGTGGTCGCGCGAGTTCGACCCCAAGTGCAAATGGACCTTCGAAGGCGCGCGCGCCGGCACCGGCGCGGTGATGCGCTGGGACGGCGACCCCGAGCGCTTGAAGACCGGCGAGCTGCGGCTGACCGATGCGCGCCCCGAGCGCGGCGTCGACTACGAGCTCATCTTCAGCGACAAGAACTTCCAGACCACCGGCTCGATCGTCTTCGCCCAGGAGTCCGGCGGCGTGCGCGTGATCTGGAGCAACCAGGGCCTGCTCGGCCGCAAGCCGTTCGGCGGTTGGGTCAAGCTGATGGTCGGCTCGATCCTCGATCGCACGATGTCCGCCGACTTCAAGACCGGGCTCGATCGCCTGAAGCAGCGCGTCGAAGGCGTCACGCTGCCCGCGCCGCAGCCGGCCGGAGAGGCCGCCGCCGAAACCGCGACCGACGCGGCCGGCGTGCCGGTCAAGTAGGTTCAGAAGAACAAGAGCAGCGCGAAGCACGCCGCGACCAGCGCGAGCTCGAAGCTCCAGCGCGCCTCGATGGGCGCGTCGCGTTCCGGCGGCGCGGAAGGCTCGCGCACCACCGGTTCCCCCGCCGCGCGGCGCTCTTCGAGCGGTACGACGCCGGGCTCCGGTCGCCGCGCGTCGTCGAAGAGCTCCGACCACGCGACCGCGAACGCCGCGGGATCGCCGCCGGGCTCCTCGAGCGTCTCGAACGCGACGCGCACGCGGCCCGCACTCGCCGCGACCAACACGCGCTCGCCGTCGACGAGCCACGCACGTTCGTCGGCCGCGAGCGCGAGCGGCCGCGCCGAGCCCGCGAGGCTCCAACCGTCGCGCGCGGCGCGCACCGGCGTCGCGGTGCCGTCGGCGACCGCGACGAGCGCGAGCACCGCCGGTTCCCGACCGACCGTCAGTCCGCGCGCGGAGGCCCACGCGTCCGCGAGCTCGCGCAACGGCTCGGGACACGCCGGATCGACGCGCACTCCGGTTGCGGTCCGCGGTCGAGCGACCAGCTCGTCGCCGCGCCACTCGAGCAGGCCCTCCGCGCTCTCGGCGATCGCGCCGGGCACGGTCGCTCCGCCGGACGCGAAGAGCCCGACGTCGGGCGACTCGCGGGCGTCGTCGCCCGGGCGCGCATCGCCCGCGACCTTGCGCGCGTCGCGGGCGACATCGGTGATCCACACCCAACCGGCGCCCGCGCAGCGTTCGAACGGCACGCTCAGGACGACCGAGTCGGGCGCTCGCAGCCACTCGGCGGGACAGCGCTCGCCCGGCCGCTCCTCGAACGTCGCGCCGTTCCAGCGCACCCAAACGAGCGCGTCGAGTTTCGCCGCGCGCGCGGCGAGCCACGGTTCCGCGAGCTCCAGCGCGCGCGCGAGCCGCGTCGGCCCGCCCGCGCCGCCGACCGCGAGGAACATCGACGGCGTCGTGTCGACGAGGATCCGCCAGCTCGGTCGCGCGAGCGCGCCGCGCTTCAGCGGACCGGCGAGCGCGAACGCGGCCGCGACCAGCGCGACGCTCGCGCACCAGAAGCGCCAGTTCGCGAGCGTTCGTCTGCGCGCGCTCGGCCGCGTCGCTTCGAGCTCTCGCCAGAGCTCGACGGTGCCCGAAGGCGCGTCCGGCGCGCGGACGATCCGCGCGAAGAGCCACAGCGCGAGCGGCGCGAGCGCGAGCCACGCGAGGCGCGGATGCTCGAGCTCGATCACCACGCCCTCCGGAGCACGGCGAACGCGGCGTCCTCGAACGGCGCGGTGCTCGCGGCGACCGCGAACGACGCTCCGGCGTCGGCGAGCTCGCTCTGCCAACGCTCCAGCCTCGCTTCGAGCGCCGCGAGGTAGCGCGAGCGCGTCGCGGAATCGACGTCGAGCTCGACGCTCTCGCCGGACTCGGGCTCGAGCCACCGCACCGCGCCGCGCGGATCGGGCGCGAGCTCGTCGGGCGCCAGGATGCAGACCGCGCCGAGCGTGCGCGCGGGACCGCCGAGCCGCGCGAAGCTCGCGGGCTCGAGATCGAGGCCGTCGCCGAGCGCCCAGAGCGCCGACACGCCGGGCACCGGCCGCACCAGCGTCGCGAGCCCGTCGCGTCCGCGCGCCTCGAGGGTCTCGAGCCACAGGATGAGCCCCGGCAAGTCCGCGAGCCTCGCGAACTCGAACGGCGCCTCGCGGCGCGACGACGCTTCGAGTCGCACGCGCGCGCCGGCTCGCACGCCGACGCACGCGAGCGCGGCGGCGAGCTCGCACGCGCGCTGCCACTTGCTCGGCGTTCCGAGCGACATCGACGCGCTCGCGTCGAGCCACACGACCCAGCGTCCGCCGACCTCGGGCCGCGTCACGCGCACGAACGGTCGGTCCAGGCGAGCGAAGAGGCTCCAGTCGAGCCGGCGCAGGTCCTCGCCCGCGCGGTACGGGCGGTAGCCGACGAACTCCGCTCCATCGCCGGCGCCGCGGCCGACCCGCGCCCCCTCGCGTCGCTCGCGCGAGCTCGCGACGCGCGCGACGAACACCTCCAACCTGCGCGCGAAGTCCGGCTCGAAGCGCGCACGCGCGGTGAAGTCGGGACGTCCGAGGCGCAGCGCCATGGTGCGAATGTACGTTCTCCGGCGCGTCCGTACGAGGTCGGACGACTCGCGCACGTCCGGCGCGCGGCGCGCGCAACCAGCGGCTCACGGCTACGATCCACGGGCAGAGGAGCACCCACCGATGCACCCGCGCCCGACCGCCGACGGAATCCAACGGACCTCCGAGCTGCTCGTCCGCGCGCGGCGCGTGCTCGCCTACGGCGGCCTCGACGGCGTCGCGCAACGGCCGCTCTTCTGCGGCGACGACGACGTGTTCCCGCAGTTCAGCGCCTCCGCGCGCGGCTGTGAGCTCGTCGACACCTCGGGGCGCACGTACGTCGACTGGCTGAACGGCTGGGGCACGGTGTTGCTCGGCTACCGCCATCCCGAGGTCGAGCGCGCGATCGTCGAGCAGCTCGCCTGCGGTCCGACGGTCACGTTGATGCACGAGGTCGAGATCGAGGTCGCCGAACGGATCCGCGCGCTCTTCCCCTGCGCGGAGCGCGTCGCGTTCGGCAAGAACGGCTCCGACGCGCTGACCGCCGCGGTCCGCGTCGCGCGCGCGGTCACCGGGCGGCGCGAGCTGCTCCAGTACGGCTTCCACGGCTTCCACGACTGGTACATGTGCTCGCTCCCCGGCGTGCGCGGCCTGCCCGACGAGCTGCGCGCGAACGTGCATTCGTTCCCGTACGCCGATGTCGACGCGCTCGCGCGCGAGCTCGAGAGCCGCCCCGGGCGCGTCGCTGCGATCGTGATGGAGCCCGTGCGCGAGATCCTGCCGCCGCCGGGCTACCTCGCGGCGGTCCGCGACCTCGCGCACGCCCACGGCGCGTTGTTGGTGTTCGACGAGGTCGTCACCGCGTTGCGCGTCGCGCGCGGCGGCGCTCAGGAGCTCTTCGGCGTCACGCCCGACCTCGCGTGCCTCGGCAAGGGACTCGCCAACGGCATGCCGATCTCCGCGATCGTCGGCAAACGCGAGCTGATGAGCCATTTGCCCGCGGTCGGCTTCGGCATGACGTTCCGCGGCGAGACGCTGACGCTCGCGGCGGCGCGCGCGGTGCTCCGGCTGATCACCGAACTCGACGTGCCCGCGCACCTCGCGCGCGTCGGCGAGAAGCTGCGCGCCGGCTTCGCCGCGCTGTCGGACGCGAAAGGCGCGCATTGCCGCATGACCGGCCCCGCCGCGCGGATGACGATCGTCTTCCAGGATCCGTCGAGGCTCACGCCCGACCAGCAGCGCAACCTGCTCGTCGAGGAGTGCTTGAAGCGCGGCGTGTTGACCAACGGCAGCCTGCTCGCGTCCTGGGCGCACGACGACGCGGCGGTCGAGCGCACGCTCGCCGCCTTCGACGGCGCGCTCGACGTGCTCGCCGCGGCGCAACGCGCCGGCCGCGTCGAGCTCGCCGCGTGCGCGCGCGGCTTCGTCGAGCACGTCGCGCTCGACGGCGACGCGCTGTCGCTCGCGGGCTGGCTCTTGCTCGACGACGGCGCGCCCGATCGCCTGGTCGCGCGCGCGCCCAGCGGCGCCGAGTCGACCGCCGAGTTCGTCGCGCGCCCCGACGTCGCCGCGTTCTACCCGTCGATCGAGCGCGCGACCCGGTGCGGCTTCGCGCTCCGACTGCCGGCGAGCGAGTTCGCGACCGAGCGACGCTTCGAGTTCACGCTGCGCGCGCTGCGAGGCGAGCGGGCGGCGTTCCGCTGCCGCGTCGTGCGCGCGGCCGAGCCGCAGCAGGACGCGCCGCCGCCCTACTCACTCGCCGACGGCGTGCTGTTCCTTTGAACGGCGCGGGCGGCGCTTGCGGAGCACCACCAGGTCCTGCAGCCCCTGCGCCCCGCGCGGAAGGTACTCGACCACGTCGAACTCGCGGCTCCAGTGCGCGCGCGTCCACGCCTCGGTCTGGAACGTCGCGCGGTAGCGTCCCGTCGGCACGACGCCGTCGAGCGCCGGATCGACGGGGTCGTCGCACATCCCGTGCTTCGCGAGAGCGTCGAGCACCGGGCCGAGCCCGATCAATCGCGCCGCGTCCGGGCCTTGCACCGTCGCGATCAAGAACCCGCCCTGCTCGAGCACGCGCGCGAGCTCGGCGAGCCACGCGAGCTGATGCGCGCGCTCGAGATGCGTGAACACCGAGTACGCGACCACGAGGTCGAACGCGCCGGCCTCGTACGCGAGCGGCGGCTCGAACGGGCTGACGTCGAAGCTCGCGCCGCGGTGCTGCTCGCGCGCCCACGCGACCGCGTCGGCGTCGACGTCGCAGCCGGTCACGCGCCAAGTCGGCTGGATCGTCCGCAAGAAGCCGCTGACGCGTCCGCAGCCCGCGCCCCAGTCGAGCACGCTCGCGATCGAGCTCGGCGCGCGGTGCGGACGCAACGCGTCGACGAATTCGGTCAGCGTGCGCAGCCCGTCGAGTCGGAAAGCGACCGGCGCCGCGGCGGCGGCGACGCGGAGCATGCGCTCGGCCGGCGGATCGGCGAAGAGCTCGCGGAAGTCCGCGCGCCACGTGCACGGCATCGACGCCACCGGCTCGTTCGCGCGCAACGCGAGCGCCTCGACGCGTCGCCACGCGCTCGGCGGTGCGTCCGGGAGCGCTGCGCGGCCGCGGAACCCCGAACGCAACGCCCCGGGCGCTCCTCTGAAACACGCCGCGACGTCCGGACGCTCTGCGGTGCTCGCGACCGCGATCCGCCGGCCGTCGACGCGCAGCTCGACCGCGTCGGCCGAGCCTTCGGGCACGACCAACCAACCGGCGAACTCGAGCTCGCCGTCGCGGCTCGCGAGCTCCTCGAAGCACCCGCGGGCCGGCGGGAGCGCCGAGCGAGTCGGAGCGATCGCCGAGGAAGCCGCGCGAGGCGGTCGAGCAGCGCCGAACAACGCGGCGAGCTCGAAGCGCTCGACCAGCGCCTGTTGGAGCTCGACGTACTCGCGCTCGCCCTCGACGCACCACAGCGGATCGAGGAAGAGCTCGAAGAGCTCCGCGTCGTCGCGCTTGCGACCCGCCTGGACCTCCGCGCGCCGCGCCATCCAGTGGTTCCACTCGCCGAGCACCTCGTTGACCGCCGCGAGGTCGGCGAACGCGATCGGATCGAGCTCGACCTTGCGCTTGCGCGCGAGCCAGCGTCTCCACGCGGGCTTCGGCGGCCGCCCTTCGATCGCGAGCTCGCTCGTGCCCGCGCCGCGCGCCATCACCCACGTGCGCCTCGCCGCGAGCGCGAGCAGCGCCGGCAACAACCGGTTCAACGACGCGTCGTCGTAGTTCTTGATCGCGCAGAGCAACGCGTTGCGCACCTGCAGGCGCCGCACCGCGGCTCGCGGGAAACGCCGCGAGGTCGACGAGCGCGTGTGGCGACAGACTGCGCTGGGTACGTAATGCACCTCGTGGCCGAAGAGCCAGAGGCGCCAACCGAGATCGAGGTCGTCGTAGTACGCGAAGAACTCGGGATCGAGCCCGCCGACGTCGCGCCACGCGCGCGCGTCGATCGCCATCGCACCGCCGCACGCGAACAGCGTCTTGCGCGGGAACGTCGAATCCGGAACGGCCTGCGCGCGCTCGCGCTCGCCGGGCGCGCAGCCGATCGCGAAGCCCTGGAAGCTCGCGCCGCCGCCGAGGTACTCCGGCGTGCCGTCGGGGAGGAGCATCCGCGCGCCGGTCGCCGCGCACTCGCCGCGCGCGATCGGCGAGACCAGCTCGCGCAGCCACGTGCGTTCGACGACGACGTCGTTGTTCAAGAGCACGTAGACGTCCGCGTCCGGCGCGGACTCGACGCCCGCGGCGACCGCGCGCGTGAAGCCGAGGTTGGTGCCCTTCGCGAGCACGCGCACCTTCGGATGCCGGCGGGCGAGGAAGCGAACGGTGTCGTCGCGTGAACCGTTGTCGACGACGCAGACCTGGACGCGCTCCGCGGGGTAATCGCTATCCGAGAGCGCGGCCAGGCAGCGCTCGAGCATCGCGCGAGCGTCGACGGTCGCGATCACGACCGCGACGCGCGGCAGGCGCGCGTCGTCGACCGGCGGACCGGGCTCGACGCGGAGGCTCGCCAGCCGCGCCGACGGCGTCGGCGCCGCGCTCGGTCGCGCCGCGCGCCGCACGATCACTCGACGCACGCGCACGAACCCGCGCCGCTCGAACTCGCGGCCGGTCTCGATGCGCACGCGCCGCGGGCTCGCGCCGATCGGCAACGCGAACTCGAGCACCTCGATGCGATCGGAACCCGCGGACAAGCACGGTCCGAACTCGCCGACTCGCACGCCGTCGACCCGGACGCTGCCCTCGAGCGCGAGCGACGGCTCGATGCCGAGCAGCTCGAGATGCAGCTCGAGCTCCCACGCGCCCGACGGCAGCGGACCGACCTCGAACTCGATCGCGGCGGGCGCGCGACCGAGTAGGACCGACTCCGGGCCCTGCGCGATGACCTGGCCTTCGCGGACGTCGCATTCGCGGCCCCAGCGGTCGGCGACGATCCGCGCGGCGGCGGTCGCGGCCAGAGTGCGGTAGCGACTCTCCCACGCCCGCGCTTCGAAATCGAGCGCCGCGCCGCGCGGCCGACCGATGCGCGTCCGCGAGCCGGACGCTCCGGCGCCCCACGCGAGCGAGCTCGCGCCGAGCGCGAGCAGATCCCAACCGTCCGAGTCGGGCACGATCGCCGCCACGGCTCCGAACGCCGGGTTCGCGCGCAGCCACGGGTCGAGTTCGACCGCTTCGAGCACGTGCAGCACGTCGACGCCGTCCGCGTCGAGCCCGCGCGCGTCGAGCGCGACGACGCGGACACGGTGACCGCGGGCGACGAGCTGCTGCGCGAGCTGCGCTGCGCCCGGACCGCTGGTCGGACCGGCGAGCAGCACCAGCGAGAGCTCCGGCGAATCGAGCAACGCGGACGCGAAGCGCCGCGGCGACGGACGCTGGCCTTCGAGCAACCCGTAGAAGTAGGCGTTGCGCTGCGCCTGTGCGTGCGCGAACTCCGTGGCGATGACGGCCTCCGGAAGCCCGAGCTTGCGGAGCTCGGCGAGGTCGACCTCCAACGCGAGCATCATCAGGCGCTGCGCATCGTCCGGCCCGCGCACGCTGATCCGGCCGAAGCACTCCGAGTGGAAGCGCCCGTCGACCGCGGCGCGCCGGCGCAGCCGCTCCTCGCTCCACTCGTGCGAATGCAGGACGCGCGCCTCGGTCTCGTAGCGCACGACGTACCCCGCGTCGATCAGCGCGCGGGCGAGCAGCATGTCCTCGCCGGCCTGCGTGATCGGATACGGATGACGCTCCCAGAGCTCGCGTCGAACCGCGGACGCGGTGTCGCAGTAGGCGTAGAGCGCGCGCAGCTCGTCCGGCCCGAGCGCGAGCCTCGTGCGCCGATCCGGGCGCTCGCTGACGCGTGGGATCTCCGCGTACGTCGGGTCGTTGCGCGTCGCGATCCGCGCGAACGGCCGCGCGTCGGGGCGCGGCACGTTGCGACAGTACGCGGCACCGACGCGCGGGTCGGCGAAGCACGCGCGCAGCGACGCGAGCCACGCGTCCCCGTCCGGGGTCGCATCGTCGGTCAGATAGACCAGCAGCTCGCCGTGCGAGAGCGCGGCGAGCCGATTGCGCGCATCGCCGTGGTCGAACGCCGAATCGCGCAGCGCGTGGACGTGCAGCGCGACCGGGAAACGCGAGGCCCAGCGCTCGAAGATCGCCAGTGTGTCGTCGGTGCTGCCGCAGTCGAGCGCGTGGAAGTCCCAGGGGAAGTCGGTCGCCTGTCGAGCGAGCGACGCGAGCACGCGGTCGAGCAACCCGGCGGCCTGGTAGGTCGGCATCAGCACCGAGGCGCTCCTCGGCAACGCGAGCGACGCGCGGGTCACGGCGAACGAGCTCCATCCGCGCGCCCCGCTCCGCCGTTCGACGCGGCGCGCACGTCGGCGAGCACGCGCGCGGTCCGCGGGCACGGCTCGCCGTCCGCGCCGAGCAGCGCCTCGAGCCGCGCGAGGTCCGCGCCGCCGTCGACGTCGAACACTTCGTCGATCAGCACGGTCGCGAGCCCGGCCTCGCGCGCGCGTTCGAGCGTCTGCGCGAGCGCGCGCGGCGTGCTCCATTCGATGCGCCGGAACACCTCCGGCCGCCGCTCGCGCAACGCGATCAGGTAGTAGCCGCCGTCCGACGCCGGCCCGAGGACGCAATCGGCGTGCTCGAGCTCGCGGAACGCGCGTTCGAGCAGCTTCGGCTCGACGTGCGGCGTGTCCATGCCGATCAGGACCGCGCGGGTCGCGCCGCTCGCGAACACCGCGTCGAACGCGCCCGACAGCCGCGCGCCGAGGTCGCCCTCGCCCTGCGGCACGAGCAGCGCGTCCGGCGCGAGCTCGCGGAAATACGCCTCGGCCTCGCGCGGCGCGAAGCACACGACGCGCCGGACGCCGGAGACCCGTGCGCACGCGCGCAGCGTGTCGCGCACGAACGCATCGGCGAGCCGCGCGACCGCGTCGGCGTCGAGGCCGCGCTCTCCGACGAGCCGCGTCTTCGCGAAACCGCGCAAGGGAGCTTTTGCGATCACGATCAGCGCGGACGACGACGTTTCGGCTTGCATGCGAGTTCAGGCGAGTCCGAGCCGGCGCGCGAGCGCCCGCCACCAGACGCGCTCACGCGCGGAGAGCATCGCGCGCTGCAGTTCCAGGTTCTCCGCGTGCCGGCGCAAGCCTTCGCGCTCGGCCTCGAGCGTCGCGATGTGCCCGACGAGGTGCGGGCGCTCGGCCTCGAGGTTCGCGATGTGGCCGAGCAGGTGCGGACGTTCGGCTTCGAGGTTCGAGGCGTGCCGGCGCGCGAGCTCGAGCTCCGTGTCGAGTGCTTCGACGTGCGCGAGGATGCCGGCGCGCTCGAGCTCTGCGAGCAACGGACGCGGCTCCGACGCCGCGGGCGCTTCCGGCGGCCGCGCGGCGACCCACTCGACCAACGTCGGCGCGGCGCGGATCATTTCGGCGTCCTCGACCGCTGGCGGCGGGTCCTGCACGATCGAGCACGTCCGACAGATCGGATGCAGGTCGCCGGTGTGCAGCGCGCGGCGCAGGCCGCGATAGAGCTCGTTGTTCCAGATCGCGTCGAAGTCCTCGGTGCGCAGGTCGCCCGCGCGCATCTTGACGTTCGCGTGCGGATGGCAGCACGGCATCACCAGGCCTTCGTAGCTGATGAAGAGCTGCTGCGTCGGCAGCTTGCAGACGATCGGCGCGGCGCAAGAGCTTGCTTGCACGTGCGCCGAGCAGACGGCCGGCGGGCCGGCGGCGTCGGACTGAGCGGTGAGCGTCGCTTCTCCGGAAAGCGCGGCGCTCGCGTCTCCCGAACACTCCGTCGCAGGCGCTTCCTGGCCCTTCGCCGCCGTCGAGTTCGCCATCGCGGGCGCTGCGACCGCCGCGGACCCCCCCGTCGCGGTCTCGCGCGCGGCGACCGGATACGGCCGCGGCGCGTCGAAGTGCACGCCGAGCTCGCGAGCGCGTTGCGCCGCCTGCTCGCGGACCTCGTTGTAG
>JADLBP010000094.1 GCA_020847695.1 Planctomycetota bacterium | reverse complement strand
CGAGCCGTCCTCGAGCGCGAGCTCCACCAGCGTCGCGTACCACGCCGCCGCCTCGCCTCGATCGCGTGCGGTCGGCGCGATCGGCAAGCGCTCGCCGTCGACGAGCTCCTCGACGCGCTCCGGCGCGACGCGCAACCGCGCGGCAAGCGCGCGCAGAGCCCGTTGCTCGCGCGGGTCGACCTCGCCGTCGGCACGCACGAGCTCCGCCGCCCAGACCAGCAAGCCCACCGCCGACTCCGGGCTGACCGGCGCGCGCAGCGCGTCGCCGTCGTCCGCGGGCCGGATGCGCGCACGCCCTCCGAGCGCGTGCACGAGCTGCTCTGCGGCGGCGGTGCCGCGTTCGGCGACGTCCGCGACCAGCCACGCCGAGCGATCGCCGGTGCGCGGCGCACCGCAGAACGCGCACGCCGGGTCCGTGCCGCCGGCGTCGTGCGCGCCGCAGCCTCGACACGTCGCGGTCGTGAACGTGTCGTCGAGCTGCGTGCGCTCGCCGAGGCCGCGCGCGAACACCAGCAGCGTGCGTCGCAGGCGCCGAGAGTCGTCGAGCTCGCGACCGCCGCGCGCGTCGACGCGCTCGCGTCGCCCGTCCCACACGACTTCGACCACCGCGCGTTCGTCGGCGTCGTCTCGTAGCACGCCGAGCAGGTTCACCGATCCGACCGCGCAGTCGACGAACCGCTCGCGCGGCGGCACGGCGGAGAAGCGAGGCGCGAGCGTCTCGCACGCGGCCGCGGTCGCGATCCGCGTCAGCGGACGCACGTCGCCCCGGCTCTCCGCCGCGCGCAAGCGCCAGAACGCCATCGACGCGCGATCCTCGAGCATCTGCACGTCGAAGCCCGGGTCGCGCGCGACCAACTCGGCGAGCCCAGCGAGCGCCGCGGCGTGGGTCGGGCGCCACTCGCTCGCTTGCGTGATCTCCGCGAGCACCCAGTCGAAGCGCCCGCTGCGCACCAAGCACCCGCAGTGCCCGCAGAGCGCCGACTGGTTCAACGCGAGCTCGGCGCCGCAGTTCGGACAGCGCCCCTCCATCAGGCCGTCCTTCGAGAGCGAACGCGCTCCGCGGCGCCGCACGAAGCTCCAACACTCGACGAACTCTTCGCGTGGCACGCGCGAGCCCGCGATGCGGCTGCCGTCGCGGAGGTCGAGCCGATGGATGTCGGCGCGGAACTCGATCCGCACGCCGAGCGTCTCGAACTGCGGCCCGGTCTCGAGGCTGACGAGCGTCAGCGGCCCGACCCGCAGCCCGGCGATGCCCTGGCGCCAGCCCTCGGCCTTCTGCTGCTCGACTTGCAGCGAGAAGCGCTCGTACACGCCGTCGGAGACGAACGCCCGCAGGGGCTCGAGCTCCTGCGCGCACCAGCTCGACTGCGCGCGAGCGAACGCTCGCTCGACACGCGCGAGGAACGCGCGCTCGCCGAACGTCGGATCGGTGCTCCGCAGCTCCGCCGCGACGTTCGCGGAGGCGTGCGCGGCGCGAGCGGGACGCGTACGGGCGATCACGCGCTCCTGGTGCTTCCACCACCCCTTGCGCACGCCGATCAGGAATACGACTGCGACGACGACGAGCAGCGGCACGCCGACCACCGGCACCTCGATCGCGAGCCGCAAGAGCCAGTAGAGGATCCAGAGGATCCCGTCGTCGCCGTCGCCGCCCCCACCGCCGCCGCTTCCTCCGAAGAGACCGCCGCCGCCGGCCTGGCTCGCGAGCGGAACGAACGGCAGCACGAACGGGGCGAGGTGCACGAGGGCGCGGTCCGGCGGGGAGTCCTACGGCATGCGGCCGGGCGACGCAACGCTGCGCCGCGCGACGGGCGCGCCGCTACACCCGAGCGCGCGCTTCATTCTCGGCCCGTGCGTCCGAATGCTCGCGCGTGGAAGAACGAAGCGCCGGCCGGTCGTCGGGCCCGAGGCTCGAGGACCGACCGGCGAGTTCGCTCGAGCGCTCAGAAGAGGACCAGAAGCGCGAGGCTGACCGTCGTGCGCGAACCGGTGACGCTCGAGTGATCCTCGAAGACGTCCTCGTCCGACCAATCGCCCCGCAGATCGCCGCGCAGGACGCAGTGCTCGCCGAGCTTCCACTCCGGCGTCAGCGTCAGGCTCTCCAGCGTCTGCGCGGTGCCCGTGCGGGCGCCGTCGGAGTCGTCGAAGAGCTCGCCGCGCAACGCGAGCGCGAACGTGTCCGAGAACCGGTAGCGGCAGTAACCGGCGCCGCCGCTCCACGACGCGCTCTTGCCGCCGGAGAGCACGCCCTCCTCGGTCCCGTACAGCGTGTCGATGCCGACCGTCACCGTCTCCGACGCGCGCCACGTGCCGGTCGCGCCGTAGAGGTAGCGATTGTCGTGCGAGTCGTCCGCCTGCTCGGGACCGCCGAGCGCGTTCAGATACACGGTCCAATCCGGCGCCGGCGTCAACGCGAACTGGACGCCGATCGACTTCGCGTCGTTGTTGTCGGTCCAGTTGTCCCAGCCCTGCACGAGCAGCAGCGACGCTCCGACGCTCTCCGAGAACGTGTAGCCCGCGCGGAGTCCTGTGTGCGTGAACGGCATGCCGTAGCCGAACAGGAAGCCGCGCGACTGGTTGTCGTTGTAGCCGTCGTACCCTTCGATCACCTCGTAGCCGAACGGCGTCACGAACTTGCCGACGTCGAGGCGCAGGCCGCTGCCGACCGGAGCGATCCAACTCCCGAGCACCTGTTGCAGGTCGAAGTCGTGCGCCTCGCCGGTGTCGGAGTCGCGGAAGAGTCCGCTCGCCGCGCTGACCTTCGGCACGTGGGTGCCCGTGACCGCGTCGACGCGGAATCCGAGCTCGCCAGGCGTCCCGATCGGACGTTGGATCACGAGCTCGGCGGCATCGACGTCGACCTCGTCGTCGTCGAGGTCGAACACGCGGAGCGCGTTCGTGCCCGAGTCGGGGCTGTTGAAGTCGTGGCTCCAACTGACTTCCGCGAAGCCATTGATCGTGATGTCGTCGTACCAGTGCGATTCGGCGGGCGTGCTCGACTGCGCGAGAGAAAGCGAAGCCGAGCTCGCCCACGCGACCGTGACCAGCGAACTCTTCAGCAAGCGATTCGACACGTTCAAACTCCTTCTCCGAGGTAAGCCCGTTCGCCGTGGAGGCCCTCGTCGAGTCCGATCTCCTCGGTCCCCTCCGCGACCTTGACGGGCGTGATCAGGTCGATGACTTTCAGCATTCCGAGCGTGAAAACGAAGGCCCAAGCGGACGAAACCGCGACAGCGAGACACTGCACGAGGAAGAACCGAGTGTTGCCGTTCAACAGCCCATCGACGCCGGCGGGATTGAACGCCTTGGTCGCGAAGACGCCGCACAGGATGATCCCGATGAAGCCTCCGACGCCGTGCACGCCCCAGACGTCGAGCGCGTCGTCCCACCCGAGCTTGTTCTTCAACGCGACCGCGTAGAAGCAAACGACCCCGGCGATCACGCCGATCAGGCAGGCGGTCGCCGGCGAAACGTAGCCCGCGGCCGGAGTGATCGTCGCGAGTCCCGCGACCGCGCCGGTCAAGAGGCCGAGGAACTTGGGCTTGCGCGACGTGATCCAGTCCATGCACAGCCAGGCGACCGCGGCGAACGACGCCGCGACGTCGGTGTTCAGGAACGCGACGGCGGTCACCGAGTCGACCCGGAACTCCGAGCCCGCGTTGAAGCCGTACCAGCCGAACCACAGGAGTCCGGTGCCGAGCGCGACCAACGGAATGCTGTGCGGACCGCGGTCCTGGACCTTGCGCTTGCCGACGTAGAGCACCGAAGCGAGCGCGGCGATGCCGGCGATGTTGTGCACGACGATGCCGCCCGCGAAGTCGAGCACGCCCCAGCTCGCGAGCAAGCCGCCGCCCCACACCATGTGGACGAACGGGAAGTACACGCAGACCAACCAGCCGGTCAGGAAGAGCATGTACGCCTTGAACGTGACGCGATTGGTGAACGCACCGGTGATCAGCGCCGGCGTGATGATCGCGAACATCATCTGGTACGCGCAGAACACGATCATCGGAATCGTGTCGTTGATCGGCGACGGCATGTCGAGCGTGATCCCACGCAGGAACATCCAGTCGAAGTTGCCGACGATCCCGCCGTAGTCCGTTCCGTTCTGCAGATTGCCGGAGAAGCACATCGAGAAGCCGAATGCCCACCAGAGCACGGTGGTCCAGCCCATCGAGACGAAGCTCTGGATCATGATCGCCAGCACGTTCTTGCGGCCGACCAGTCCTCCATAGAAGAACGCCAAGCCAGGCGTCATCAACATCACCAAGCTGGAGCACAGGAGCATGAAGCCGGTGTTTCCGGTGTCGATTTGCACGAGCGACCTCCTCGGGTTCGGGGTTGGCGGACGCGTGCGGCGTCGCGCTCGTCACAGCTTGTCGAGCCCCGCGCGCACGCGCCGTCGGTCGCAGTGCGAAGGACGCCGAGGACCGCGCGCGCAGATCGCGATTGAATCGGACTCCTCATCGCGCGTCGGTCGGCGCGCGGCGGAGCTCTCGCGCGCGCGTCAACGCACCGGCTTCGGCAGCGCGGTCGCGCCGTGCGCGCGCGCCGGGCTCTGCGGCGCGAGCGTGAAGTCGCCGTGCGCGGCGTCGACGAACGACGGGTCGCGGCCGCCGCTCGGCTCGCGCTCGACCACAGGCAGCTGCGGCGCCGCGCGTTCGGGGCGATCGACGCAATACCAGTAGTTGCGCGCGATCTCGAACGACTCGGGCCGCGTGTCCGGTCCGACGTTGATCGGCGTGCTCACCTCGCTCGCGCGGTACACCACGAGGTTGTCGGTGAAGCGCCCGTTGCGGCACGGCACGAAGCCCGGCTCCCGCGTCTCTTGCAAGATGCGCGCGACCCACTTCTCCGGCAGGTGGAACGTGTTGAAGCGCACGGTCGCGCCGTCGACGCCGACGAACGCGATCGGCGCGAGCGAGCCGACGAACGTGCAGCCTTCGACGGTCACGTCGCGCGCTTCGAAGCCCTCCGGCCGCGGACGGAAGTACGCGAGCCCGGTCGAGCCGCCGAGGTTGACCGCGCGCTGGCCGGCGTGCTCGAAGCGCGAGAGCCGGATCGCGAGCTCGCTGCTGCCGCCCTTCGCCTGCACCCCCGACGCCGCGGGGGCTTGCTCGGAGTCGCGCAGCGTGCAGGCCTCGACCACCCCGCGATGACAACCGACGAGATCGATCGCCGAGCCGCCGCGGCCCCAGCGTTCGATCGTGCACCGCTCGATGCGAAAGTCGTCGACGCCGGAGAGCTTCAGCCCGTCGTGGTTCGCACGGCCGCCGCAATCCTGGACGACGAGCTCGCGCAGCACGACGTGGTGCGAAGGCGTCTCGAACGTGCCTTCGTCGTCGAGATTGAGCCCGTTGGCGGGAGCGCCGACGATCGCGAGGCCTTCCAGCTCGAGATGCGCGACGTCGGAGAGCTGGATCCCGCCGCGAAAGACCGGCGGCGCGGCGCGATCGGCGGCCGCGACGACGATCGGCCGACCGGGCTCGCCGCGCACGTTCGCCGCGTGGAAGGCGCCGTAGTCGCCGGCGGCGACCAGGATGCGCGCGCCCGGTTCGGCGGCGGCGAGCGCCGAGGCGAGCTCCGCGACGGTCGCGACGCGCGCGTCGCCGGCCGGCGAGGTCGGCGCGGGCTCGGCCTGCACGAGCCAGAAGGCGAAGAGCAACGCGCTGGACACGCGCTCAGCCTAGCCGTCGCCGACGAAGCGAGCCGCGCCAATCCGCGCGCGGTCTCGAATCGGCGCCACGTCCGATCGGGCGGCCGCGAGGCGCCCGCGAGACGAGCGCCCGGCGCGCCGCGCACGCGCCGGCGGAGTCGGTCGCTCCTCGACACCTCGCGCGATCGGGTCAGAGCGCGACGCGCATCCCGAGGAGCGGTTCCACGTGCTCGCCCAACCTCGCCGTGCTGCGTCGGACGAAGACCGCGCCGCGGCGCTGGTAGAACGTCACCGCCGGGCCGCGCTCGAACACCCACAATCGCATGCCGCTCCACTGCTGACGGCGCGCTTCGGCGAGGCACGCCTCCCACAGCGCGGTGCCGACGCCGAGCCCTTGGCTCGACGGCAGGACGTACAGCTGCTCCAGCTCCCCATCGCCGTCGCCCCGCTCGCGGAGCGTGGCGAGGCCGATCAGCCGGCTGCCGCGCTCCGCGATCCACTCGCCGACGCATCGGCCGAACCCGTCGCGCCAGTCGCCCTCGAGCGTGACCGTACCGGTGAGCACACCGAGCACCAGCGACCGCTCGAGGAAGCCGCCGTAGGCGTCCTTCCACGTGCGGCGCAGCAGCGCGTGCATCGCGCGTCGATCGTCCCGAACGGAGGGACGGATCCGGAAGGCGTCGTCGGCGAGGGCCATGGCGTTCGCCCTGCGGACGAGCGCGAGCTCGCGCGGGTTCCTGATATTCGCCGGACCCGCGCTAACGCAGCCCGAGGCGCTTCGCCATGTGGTGCAGGTTGCTGCGGTGCACGCCGAGGGCGCGCGCGGCTCCCGCCCAGTTGCCGGAGTGCTCGGCGAGCGCGCGGGCGACCAACGCGCGCTGGTAGTCGAGCAACGCCTCGCGCAGCGGCTTGGTCGTGTGACCGACCGGAGCGGCGGCGCTCGCCGGAGCGCCGTCCGACGCCACGCCCGACGGATCGAGGTCCGCGCCGCGCACGATCACGGTGTCGCCGAGCTGCACGCGAGCGCTCGCGCGCAGGATCGCTCGCGAGAGCGCGTTCTCGAGCTCGCGCACGTTGCCGCGCCATTCGCCGCGCTCCAGCGCCTCGCGCGCGTCCGCCGCGACCCGGATCGGACCGGTTCCGAGCCGACGGCGCGCCCGGTCCGCGAAGTGACCGGCGATCACCGCGATGTCCTCGGCGTGCTCGCGCAACGCGGGCACGCGGATGCGACAGACGTCGAGGCGGTGCAGGATGTCGGCACGGAAGCGGCCTGCGCGCACCTCGGCCTCGAGATCGCGGTTGGTCGCGGCGAAGAGGCGCACGTCGACACGTTCGGTGCGATCCGAGCCGACCGGCTGCACCTCGCCCTCCTGCAGCACGCGCAGCAGCTTCGGTTGCACGTGCAGCGGCAACTCGCCGATCTCGTCGAGGAAGAGGCTCGCGCCGTCGGCGACACGGAACTTGCCGGGCCGCGACTCCTGCGCGCCGGTGAACGCGCCCTTCTCGTGACCGAAGAGCTCGCTCTCGACCACCGACTCCGGCAACGCCGCACAGTTGACGTAGATCAGCGGCTCGCGCGAGCGCCGCGATTGCGCGTGCAGCGTGCGCACCACGAGTTCCTTGCCGACGCCGGTCTCGCCGGTGACCAGCACGGTCAGGTCGGTCGGCGCGACGAGCTCGATCTCGCGCTTCAAGCGTGTCATCGCCTCGCCTTTGCCGAGCAACAGACCTCCGCGTCGATCGAGCACGTCTTGGACGAGCTCGCGCGCGATGTTGCCGTTGCGCTGCGCGAGACGTTCGAGCGCCTCGATCAGGTCGCTGGTGCGCAACGCGGCCGCCGCGAGCGCGGCGAGGTGATCGAGCAAGCGCATGTCGACTCCGTCGAACGCGCCGGGCTCGAGCGCGTCCGCGGTCAGCACGCCGACCAACACGCCTTCGACGCGCAGCGGACAACCGAGGCACGAGTGCACGTCGAGGTGCGGCGCGTCCTGCACCAGGCCGTTGTACGGGTCGGGCAACGAGCTGTCGGCCGGGAACAACGTCGGTCCCTCCGCGCGGCAGAGGATGTCGAGGCGCGGATGCTCGGAGCGCGCGAAGCGGCGGCCGAACACGTCGCTCGAAAGACCGTGCGCGGCGATCGGGATCAGTTGGTCGCCGTCGAGCCGCAGCAGCACCGCGGCGTCCGCCGGCAGCGCGCGCATCATCGTCGCGACCAGGCGCTTCGAGCGGTCTTCGCTCGACAGCGACGCGGTCATGTCGAGCGCGATCGCGAGGAGCTCGTCCAGGCTGTTGAGCGTTGTCTTCATCACAACTCCAGTTGTCGACAGCATAACGCCGTGGGTTGTGACGATCATAACACGATGGCGTAACTCTTTGCTTTGCAACACCTCGCGCGCGCGGTACGCGGCGTGCTCTAGAGCGCGCAACCCCTCACCGAGGCACCCGATGAACACCACCCAGCAACCGATCACACCCCAGAGCACCCTCGCCGACCTGGCCGCGACCCGAGCGACCGCTTCGCGCGTCTTCTATCGCCACGGCCTCGACTTCTGCTGCCACGGGCGCGTCGCGCTCGCCGAAGCGGCGCCGGAGCGCGGCCTCGACGTCGGCGCGTTGATCACCGAGCTCGAAGCGGAGGAAGCGAAGGGCGGCGGCGGGCGAACGTTCGACGACCGTCCGCTCGGCGAGTTGATCGAGCACCTGCTGCAGCGTTACCACGCGTCGCATCGCGAGGAGCTGCCGCGCCTGCTCGCGCATGCCGAGAAGGTCGAGAAGGTGCACGCCGACAAGGCCGCGTGCCCGCGCGGACTCGCGCAGCACCTCGCGACGTTGATCGAGGAGCTCGAAGACCACATGCAGAAGGAGGAGCAGGTGCTCTTCCCGATGATCCAGAGCGGTCGCGGCCGCATGGCATCGATGCCGGTGCAGGTGCTCGAGCTCGAGCACCAGGACCACGGCCGAAACCTCGAGAAGACGCGCGCGCTCGCCAAGGACTTCGTCCCGCCGCCGGAAGCGTGCGGGACTTGGATCGCGCTGTACCTCGGGCTCGCGCAACTCGAGCGCGACCTGATGGAGCACATCCACCTCGAGAACAACGTCCTTTTCCCGCGCGCGCTGCGCAGCTGAGGAGCTCGCCATGCAATCCCACGACAAACGACTCTGGCTCGTGCTGGCGCTGGTGCTCGGCGTCGGCTTCACGTTGCTCGGCTTCGGCGGCCGCGAGGTGTACCGCCAAGCGCCGCCGCTGCCCGAGCGCATCGTCACCGACTCCGGCGCGACGCTCGCGACGCGCGAGGAGATCCTCGACGGTCAACAGATCTGGCAAGGCATCGGCGGTCAGCAGATCGGCTCGATCTGGGGCCACGGCGCGTACCAGGCGCCCGATTGGTCCGCCGACTGGCTGCACCGCGAGGCGCTCGCTCTGCTCGACGTCTGGAGCGCCGCGGAACACGGCAAGCCGTACTCGGAGCTCGATGCCGAGGCCCGCGGCGCGCTCGAAGCGCGGCTGCGCGGCGAGCTGCGCAGCAACCGCTACGACGCCGCGACCGGCACGCTGGTGATCAGCGACGCACGCGCTGCGGCGCAAGCGCAGGTGCGCGAGCACTACACCGCGCTCTTCGGCGGCGATCCGAGCCTGGCCGAGCTGCGAGAGTCCTACGCGTTGCAAGAGCGTGCGATCGCGGAGCCCGCGGATCTCGCCAAGCTGAGCACCTTCTTCGCGTGGACCGCGTGGGCCTGCGCGACCGAACGGCCCGGCGAGACCTACACGTACACCAACAACTGGCCGCACGAGCCGCTGATCGGCAACGCGCCGACCGCGGCGAACGTCGTGTGGTCGGTGCTCAGCATCGTCGCGCTGCTCGCCGGCGTCGGAGCGATGGTCTGGTGGCTCGCTTCGCGCCGCCACGACGACATCGAGCCCGCGCCGCCCGCGCGCGATCCGCTCGCGGGGCTCGTGCTGACGCCTTCGATGCGCGCGGTCGGTCTCTACGTCGGCGTCGTCGTCGGGCTGTTCGTCGTGCAGGTCGTGCTCGGCGCGCTCGTCGCGCACTACACCGTCGAAGGGCAGAGCTTCTTCGGCTGGCGCATCGGCGAGTGGCTGCCGTACGCGGTCGCGCGCACGTGGCACATCCAGAGCGGCGTGTTCTGGATCGCGACCGCGTTCCTCGCGACCGGGCTCTTCGTCGCGCCGGTGATCGGCGGGCGCGAGCCGAAGGGACAAGCGCTCGGCGTGCACCTGCTGCTCGGCGCGCTGGTGTTGGTCGTCGTCGGCTCGCTCGCCGGCGAATGGATGTCGGGCCAGCGAGTGCTGCGCGGAGACGGCGCGTTCTGGTTCGGCCACCAGGGCTACGAGTACGTCGACCTCGGCCGCGTGTGGCAGATCGCGCTCTACGGCGGACTGATCGGCTGGCTCTTCCTGATGCTCCGCGGCATCGCGCCGGCGCTCAAGCCGGGCTCGAACCAGCGCGGCCTGATCAGCCTGCTGACCGGCTCGGTGGTCGCGATCGGCCTCTTCTACGGCGCGGGGCTGCTCTACGGCGCGCGCTCGCACCTCTCGGTCGCCGAGTACTGGCGCTGGTGGGTCGTGCACCTCTGGGTCGAAGGCTTCTTCGAGGTGTTCGCGACCGGCGTGCTCTCGTTCCTCTTCGTGCGCCTCGGCCTGGTCGGCGTGCAGAGCGCGACGCGCGCGTTCCTCGCGTCGACGTCGATCTTCCTGATCGGCGGCATCCCGGGCACGTTCCACCACCTGTACTTCAGCGGCACGCCGGTCTCGGTCACCGCCCTCGGCGCCGCGTTCAGCGCGCTCGAGGTCGTGCCGCTGGTGCTGATCGGCTACGAAGCGCTGCAGACCTGGCGCCTGCGCCAACGCGTCGCGTGGATGCAGCGCTATCGGACTCCGATCCTGTTCTTCGTCGGCGTCGCGTTCTGGAACCTGGTCGGCGCGGGCGTGTTCGGCTTCCTGATCAACCCGCCGATCGCGCTCTACTACATGCAGGGACTCAACACGACTCCGGTGCACGCGCACACCGCGTTGTTCGGGGTGTACGGGCTGCTGTCGCTCGGATTGATGCTCGTGCTCGCTCGTCAACTGACCGGACTGCGCGCGTGGAACGAGAAGTGGCTCCGCTACTCGTTCTGGGCGATGAACGTCGGGCTCGCGTTGATGGTCGTGCTCAGCCTGCTGCCGATCGGCATCGCGCAGACGTTCGCGTGCGTCGAGCGCGGGCTCTGGTACGCGCGCAGCGCCGAGTTCCTGCAATCGCCGGTGCTCGAGAACCTGCGCTGGCTGCGTCTGATCGGCGACACGGTGTTCCTGACCGGCGTCGCGGCGTTCGCCTGGTTCATGCTCGGGCTCAAGACCGGTTGGTCGCTGCTTCCGCAAGGCACCGACACGCCGCTCGTCGACGAGCCGCGCAAGGACGCCCGGCCGCGGCGAGAGCTCGCCGAGACCGCCCGCTAGCTCGCTCGGTGTGGACGAGCCGGCGCGGATCCCCGGTGGAACGGGCTCCGCGCCGGCTCGATTCGTCGCTCGCGTCGACCGCGCGATCGACGGAGAGCGCATCGCGCGCGGACGAGCCGTACATCGCACGCTCGCTCCGAGCCTGGATCGCACGAACGACGCGCGCCCGCGGAGGCACGAGCCGCCGCGAGCGCGAGTCGAGCGGACCGCGGATCAGTTACAGAACTGGACCTGCAGCCCGTTGGAGAGGCCGACGAACTGCGCGTCCGCGGGGTCGCGCATCCACCATTGATAGTAGAGCGTGGTGCCGACCATCAGCGCGGTCACAGGCACCGGATAGGTCGCCGTGCCGGTCGCGCTGGTGGTCAGCGGAACGCCACGCTCGACCGGCGGCTTGACGCACAACGTGCCGCCGAGGAACGGCGAGTTCGCCGGCGCGGTTCCCCAGAAGACGACCGCGAGCTTCGAGTAGGTCCCCGACGTCAGGTCGATCGAGAAGTTCTGCGTGGAGAGCTGCGGCGTGCCCGAGCTCGCGATCGTCGGGATCTCCGCGTTGCTGTTGACCTTGCCATCGCAGTAGCTGATGCGCGCCGGGCAACCGGTGTCGCACGAGTACGCGACGATCTCGAAGTCGTCGACGTTCCAACCGCCGTAGCCGACGGAGCCGTCGCTCTTGAGCCGGAACTCGATCTGGACCGCGGGGTTGCCGTCGGCGAGCGCCGAGATGTCGAAGTCGACGGGCACCCACGACGTGTCGAACGTGTCGAAGTACGCCAGGTTGGTCCAGAGCAGCGTCCCGTTGACCTTGATCGTCGCCGCGTCGTTCTGGCTGCGCTCGACGTTCAGCCAACGCTTGAAGCGCAGGTGCGTCTCGGTCGAGGCCGAGCAGTCGATCAACGGCGATCGCAGCCAGATCGTCTGGTTCGCGTCGTACGCTCCGTCGCTCGCGCCGGCGCCCAGGTCGGTGCCGAGCACGCTGCTGCCGCCGCTCGCAGGAACGGTCGGATCGCCGGACTTGCCGGCGGAAACGTTGAGCGCGAAGTCGCTCGAGAGCTGCCACTCGTCGTTGCCGGTGATCGCGCCGTGCGTCCAGCCGGCGGCGCCGTTCTCGAAGCCGGTCGAGTAAATCGACACGGAGTGAGTCATCGATGCGGTGCTCAGGTACGTCGGCGCCTGGTCGGGGAACGTGCCGGTCTTGCCGGCGCTGTCGGTCCCGATCACGTAGTACTCGAGGGTCGACGGACAGGGTTGCGCGGGTACCGAGCCAGTCCACGTGTTGCCGGAGACCAGCGTCATCGGCGTCGTCTGGAACGTCGACGAGCCCTGCGAGCGCCAGCGAATCGCCACCGACGCGACCGGCTGGAGGTTCTTCGCCACCGCGTCCGCGCTGACGTTGAACGGTCCGACTCCCGCGGCGGACGGGATCGGCGTCACGTTCGAGAGCGTGACGAACGACAGTGCGTAGCCCGGGAACCCCTGATCGCGGAAGCCGAGGTCGATCGCGTTGAAGTTCGGCGTGCCGTTGGAGACGTCGCCGTCGTCGTCGTCGAGCGTCAACCAGTGGATCTCGATCAACGACTTGATCTGCGAGTCGTTGTACGCGTTCATCCAACCGTTGAAGAGCGTGTCGGCGGCCAACGAGCCCGCGCTCTGACCGAGCGCGGTCTGCAGGCGCGTGCGCACCTTCCACAGCGCCCCCATCAACACCTCGCCGTCGGCGTGCACCTCGCCATAGCAGCCACCGTTGGTGTCGCCGCAGAAGGGCCGCGTGTTCAGGCCCGAGCGGATGTAGCTCCCGGCGCCGAAGAAGTCGTCCGCGACCACCGGGTCGTTGACCAGGTACATCGCGAACACGTCGGCGTTGCCTTCACCGAAGCCGTCGGCGCCGTTGCCGCTCCCGTAGCGGACGTTGTACCAGTGCCCGAGTTCGTGGGCGATCACGGTCGAGTACGAGGTGTTCGGGCAACCGCCTCCGGGCAGGAAGAAGTTGACCGAGCTGCCATTGAAGTACGCGTTGCACGTCGAGCTCAGGTTGACGTTCGACGTCGCGAGGAAGTCCGCCGTCGCGTCGCTCGGGTTCACCGCGCGAACCCAGTTGCGCAGCTTGTTGGTCCAAAGGAACGCGTTCGCTTGCGCCGTCGTCGTGCCGACCGCGGGCGAGTTCATCGTCAGCGTGTTGCCCGAACCCGAGGCCGCGTTGGTGCTCAACACGTAGCTCGAGCCGGTGACGTGGTTGACGGTCGAGAACGTGCCTTGGTAACGCACCTGCACGGCGAGCGGCGCGCTCGCGCCAGGAATCGTGAAGTTGCCGTTCGCGTCGGTGACGGCGTTGCCGGACGAGCTCGTGACCGTGATCGCCGGCATCGGCTGAGAAGTCGCGGCGTTCGCGGGAACGTCCGGCATCAACGCCGGCGTCGCGAACGACTTCACCGTGCCCGAAACGTCGTGGTGAACCGTTGCCGCGCGGCTGGCGCGCGCGCCGGTGAACGCATCGACTCGGTACGCGAACCCCTCCGGCCGGAAGCCGTCGACCTCGTACTGGACGTCGACCTGCCACGCGAGCGTCGGCACGCGGAACTTGCCGACCAGCGGTTGGTCGATGACGAGCTCGGGTGCGGAGACCGACGTCGGCCGCAGCCCGGTGTCGTCGGCGAACCAGCCGGTCGCGAGCACCACCGCGCGTTCGGCGGACAGCGACGGCTTGGTCGGCACGTTCGCGAGCCCGCGCACCGCGGTCGTGTCGACGGAGAGCACGTTGCCGGCAAGGTCGAAGAGCACGTCCGTGCAGCCATCGAGCACCGGCACGCCGTCCTTCGCCTGGCGGAACTGGACGGTCATCTTGTCGCTGCTGCCGGCGTGCGAGAGCGGCAGGAACACGACGCGCTCCTCGACCAGCCCGTGGG
>JADLBP010000093.1 GCA_020847695.1 Planctomycetota bacterium | reverse complement strand
CGCCCGGGCTCGCGAAACGCACGCTGTCACTGCGAAGTGGCGCGTACATCGCGCGGAGGCTCGGCGCAGAGGATTCGATCGACGACGGTGATATAAGACGACATCGGGCTCGCCGTCGTCGACGGCCGGAGCCCGGTCTCGGGTCGCTGCATCTCGACGGGGGTTTCCTTGGATCGCGATGTGAGTTCGATCGTCGCGCGTCACCGTCACGACGGGACGCGCCTGGTGCAGATCCTGCGCGATGTCGTCGCCGCGGAAGGGTACGTGGCACCGCGCGTGATCACGGCGCTGGCGGAGGCGCTCGCGTTGCCGCGCGCGCACGTCGAGGGGGTCGCGGGGTTCTACTCGTTCTTCGCGACCGAGCCCCGTGGACGTTTCCGCGTGCTCTTCAGCGACAACGTCACCGACGAGATGGCCGGCAGCCACGAGCTCTGTCGGCGGCTGCTCGATTCCTTCCACCTCGAGCTCGGCGAGGTCAGCCGCGACGGTCTGGTCAGCATCGGCCGGACTTCGTGCACAGGGCTCTGCGATCAGGGGCCCGCGTTGCTGGTCAACGGCCGCGCGATCGCGCGGTTGACGCCGCAGCGCATCGGCGCGATCTCTTCGCTGATCCGCGGCGGTTCGCCGGTCGACGAGTGGCCGAAGAACCTGCTGCGCATCCATTCGCACGTCGAGCGGCGCGAGCTCCTGCTCTCCGCCGAACTCGCGCCCGGTGAAGCGCTTTCCGCCGCGGTGCGGCGCGGGCGCGACGCGACGCTCGCGGAGCTCGTGCGCTCGAACCTGCGCGGCCGTGGCGGCGCGGGCTTCTCCACCGGCGCGAAGTGGACCGCGTGCGCTGCCGCGCCCGGCGAAGAGCGTTACGTGGTCTGCAACGCCGACGAAGGCGAGCCCGGCACGTTCAAGGATCGCGAGCTGCTCGGCGCGCACGCGAATCTCGTGCTCGACGGCCTCTCCGTCGCCGCGTACGCCGTCGGCGCGCAGAGGGGGTTCGTCTACCTGCGCGGCGAGTACGCGTTCCTGATCGCGCCGCTCGAAGCGCAACTCGCCGCGCGGCGCGAGAGCGGGCTGCTCGGACGCAACGTGCTCGGCGTCGACGGCTTCGACTTCGACATCGAGGTCCACGTCGGTGCCGGCGCGTACGTCTGTGGCGAGGAATCGGCGCTGATCGAGTCGCTCGAAGGCAAGCGCGGCATCCCGCGCAACCGGCCGCCGTATCCGGTGACCCACGGCTACCTCGGCAAGCCGACCGTCGTCAACAACGTCGAGACGCTCGCCGCCGCCGCGTGGATCGCCGTGCACGGCGCGGACGCGTTCCGCGCGGTCGGCACGGCGAAATCGGCGGGCACCAAGCTGCTCTCGGTGTCCGGCGACGTCGAGCGGCCCGGGACGTACGAGTACCCGTTCGGGGTCAGTGTCGCGCGCGTGCTCGCCGACGCGGGCGCGCGCGACACCCAGGCGGTCCAGGTCGGCGGGCCTTCGGGCACGCTGCTGGCTCCGCACGAGTTCCAGCGGAGGATCGCGCTGGAGGACGTGCCGAGCGCCGGCGCGTTCATGGTGTTCGATCGCACGCGCGACATGCTCGCGGTCGCCGACAACTTCGCGAGGTTCTTCGCGCACGAGAGCTGCGGCTTCTGCACGCCGTGTCGCGTCGGGACCACGCTCAATGCTCAGTTGATGGCGCGCATCCTCGCGGGCAAGGGCTCGCGCGGCGACTTCGACGACCTCGCGCGCATCTCGAAACTGATGAAGGCGGCGAGCCACTGCGGGCTCGGCGCGACCGCGGGGAATCCGGTGCTCGACGCGCTCGCGAAGTACCGGCCGGCGTTCGATCGCAGGCTTAAGTCGCTCGACGTGCTGCCGCCCTTCGATCTCGACGAAGCGCTCGCTCCGGCGCGCGAAGCGACCGCGCGCGACGACGCCGGCGCGCACTTCGACGACGAGGACGAGCGCGTGCTCGCGGGAGGCGGCTATGAGTGACGGCGCGCGTCGGACGTTCGCGTTGGACGGCTTGGAGGTCCCGTTCGAGCCCGGGCAGACGATCCTGCAAGCCGCGCTCGCCGCCGGGCACTACGTGCCGCACCTGTGCTTCCACCCGGAGTTCCGGCCGCACGGGAGCTGTCGCGTCTGCACCGTCAAGGTCAACGGACGCACGACCGCGAGCTGCACGACACCTGCGCGCGACGACGACGTCGTCGAGTCGCGCACCGAGGAGCTCGACGAGCTCCGCCGCAACCTGATCCAGTTCCTCTTCACCGAGGGCAACCACTTCTGCCCGTCGTGCGAGCAGAGCGGCAACTGCACGCTGCAGGCGGTCGGCTACGAGCTCGGCGTCACCACCGGGCACTACAACCCGCTGTTCCCGAACCGGCCGGTCGACGCGTCGCACCCGGACGTGCTGCTCGACTTCAACCGGTGCATCCTGTGCGAGCTCTGCGTCCACGCGAGCGCCGAGGTCGACAAGAAGCACGTGTTCGCGCTCTCCGGGCGCGGGATCACCAAGCACCTGGTCGTCAATGCGGAGTCGGGGCGGCTCGGCGACACGCCGCTCGCGGTCTACGACAAGGCGATGAGCGTCTGTCCGGTCGGCGTGATCCAACGCAAGGGCCGTGGCTTCGCGGTGCCGATCGGCGCGCGTACCTACGATCGCGCGTCGATCAGCGCGATCGCCGTCCCGCGACGCGAGGAGGTCTGACGTGGAGCAAGTGAAACGCAAGCTGCGCGTCGCGACCACCTCGCTCGCGGGATGCTTCGGGTGTCACATGTCGTTGCTCGACATCGACGAGCGCTTGGTGCCGCTGCTCGACCTGATCGAGCTCGACGCCTCGCCGCTGACCGATCTGAAGCACTGCGGGCCGTGCGACCTCGGGCTGATCGAGGGCGGGCTCTGCAACGCGGAGAACGTCCACGTGCTGCGCGAGTTCCGCAGGCAGTGCCAGACGCTGGTCGCGGTCGGCTCGTGCGCGATCACCGGAGGTCTGCCCGCGCAGCGCAATCACCTGGACATCCGCGACTGCCTGCAGACCGTCTACCTGACCGGCGTCGGCGTCGAGCGCGGCTTCATCCCGAACGATCCCGAGCTGCCGCTGCCGCTCGATCGCGTGCACCCGCTGCACGACGTCGTGAAGATCGACTACTTCCTGCCCGGTTGCCCGCCGTCGGCGGACGCGATCTGGCAGTTCCTGAACGACCTGATCGCCGGGCGCACTCCGCAGCTCGGCCACGGCTTGATCCGTTACGACTGAGGTGCGCGATGTCGTTTCCGCTCGAGAAAGCCCGCGATCCCTCGAAGCTGCGCCGCATCGCGATCGAGCCCGTGTCGCGCGTCGAGGGCCACGGCAAGGTGACGATCCTGCTCGACGAGCACGATCGCGTGCACCAAGTGCGATTGCACATCGTCGAGTTCCGCGGCTTCGAGCGCTTCATCCAGGGCCGCCCGTACTGGGAGATCCCGGTGATGGTGCAGCGGCTCTGCGGGATCTGTCCGGTCAGCCACCACCTCGCGGCGTCGAAGGCTCTCGACCTGGTGGTCGGCGCGCGCAAGCTCTCGGCGACCGCGGAGAAGGTCCGGCGGCTGATGCACTACGGCCAGATCCTCCAGTCGCACGCGCTGCACTTCTACCACCTGTCCTCGCCGGACCTCTTGCTCGGCTTCGACAGCGACGTCGCGAAGCGCAACGTCGTCGGCCTGCTCGCGGCGTACCCGGAGCTCGCGCTGCAAGGCGTGATGCTGCGCAAGTTCGGCCAGGAGGTGATCCGCATCACCGCCGGCAAGCGCGTGCACGGCACGGGCTCGATCCCGGGCGGCGTCAACAAGTCGGTGACCGCGGAGGAGCGCGACGAGCTCTTGCGCGCGCTGCCGGACGTGACGACGTGGGCGCAGTCGGGCGTGCGCTTGATCGCCGAGTTGCACGCGAAGAACCGCGAGCTCTACGAAGCGTTCGGGACCGTGCGATCGAACCTGCTCTCGCTGGTCGGGCGCGACGGCAAGCTCGACCTGTACGACGGCGTGCTGCGCGCGCGCGACGCCGACGGCCGGATCCTCTTCGACGGCCTCGAGGCTGAGGAGTACGAGTCGGTCGTGCGCGAGGACGTGCGATCGTGGAGCTACATGAAGTTCCCGTACCTCGCGTCGCTCGGCGCCGAGGAGGGTTGGTACAAGGTCGGGCCGCTCGCTCGCGTGCAGAACTGCGATTCGATCGGCACGCCGCTCGCGGAAGCCGCGCGCCAGGAGCTGCTCGCGAGCTCTCCCGGCAAGTTCATCCACGCGCCGCTCGCGTTCCACTGGGCGCGGATGGTCGAGCTGCTGCACGCCGCGGAAGTGATCGAGCGCCTGCTCGCCGACCCGGATCTGCTCGGTCGCGAGCTCGTCGTCACCGGCGCGCGCACCAGCGTCGGCGTCGGCATCATCGAGGCGCCGCGCGGGACCCTGATCCACCACTACGAGGTCGACGCGCAGGACCTGGTGACGATGTGCAACCTGATCGTGTCGACGACGCACAACAACCAGGCAATGCACGAAGCGATCCGCGAGGTCGCGCGCAAGCACCTGGACGGCCACGCGCCGACCGAGGGGTTGTTGAACCACATCGAGGTCGCGATCCGCGCGTTCGACCCGTGCTTGTCGTGCGCGACGCACGCGCTCGGCAAGATGCCGCTCGCCGTCGACGTCGTCGCGGCGAACGGCGAGCGGGTCGCGCGGCTCGTGCGCGGCGGGGAGCACGCGTCATGAGCCCCGCACCGATCCTGATCGTCGGCATCGGCAATCCGTCGCGCGGCGACGATGCGCTCGGGCCCGAGTTCGTCGAGCGCGTCGGCACCGCGCTCGCCGACGAGATCGCAGCGGGGCGGATCGAGCTGCTCACCGACTTCCAGCTCCAGGTAGAGCACATGCTCGATCTCACCGGGCGCCGCCGCGTGGTCTTCGTCGACGCGAGCGAGAGCGCCGAGCCGCCGTTCGAGTTCACGCCGATCGAAGCGCGGCGCGACGCCAGCCACAGCTCCCACGTGCTCTCGCCGGCGGCGTTGCTCGATGCGCACCGCACGGTCGTCGGCGAGCCGCCGGAAGCGTGGCTGCTCGCGTTGCGCGGCGAGCGCTTCGAGCTCGGCGAACCGCTCTCGCCGCGGGCGCGCGCCTCGCTCGCGGCCGCGGTCGATTCGTTCGTGCGGGTGATCCGCGCCGACGAGGGGCCCCAGTCACCGTCCTAGGAGCTGCGATGCACGAAGTCTCGCTGGTCCAAGCGCTCTTCGACGCCGCCGATCTCGCGATCGCGCCGCACCCGAGCGCCGCCGTGCGCCTGTTGAAGGTGCGCGTCGGCGAGCTCGCCGGCGTCGAAACCGAGTCGTTGCGCACCGCGTTCGAGCTGTGCCGGGGCGAGCGCGGCTACGGTGACGCCGAGCTCGAGCTCGTGAGCGAGCGCGCGCGCTGGAGCTGTCGCGCTTGCGGCAGCGGACTGCGTGCCGGCGCGGCGCTGCGCTGCGAGCTCTGCGGAGGCGAAGGCCGGCTCGCCGCGGGCGGCGAGCTCGTGCTCGACCGCGTCGAGCTCGACGTCGTCGAGGCGTGAAGTCCGCGGGCCGGCGCGCGGTGGAAGCGCCGGCTGCGCGCGCGTCCGGCTAGCTCGCGCTCTCCTCGCTGGGCGGTTCGCGCTTCACCGGCGTCGGGAACCCGTTCTCGCGGTACGCGCGCGCGAGGATCGACATCGGG
>JADLBP010000092.1 GCA_020847695.1 Planctomycetota bacterium | reverse complement strand
GCAGTCGGGCCAGATCGACGTCGAGTCGCTCTACCAGACGCCGCAGATCGACCAGCGTACGTTCTTCTCCGACAACTCGGTCCTGCGCGGCCAACAACCGCGCGTGGACGCGCCGATTCCGAACTAGACTGACGCACTCACACCGGTCGCGTGCAGACGCAATCCGCCCACGCCATGAAGCACCCCGAGGGTCCGACGGTCCTGCCTCAGCCGGCGAATGACCACAACGTCTACATCGTCGGTGCGGGCTTCTCCGCCGAGAGGGGGATTCCTGTCGTCGCAGGCTTCTTGGACCGCATGCGCGATGCGTACGACTCCGTGAAGGAACCAAGCGCGAAAGACGCGATTGCGCGCGTGATGGACTTCCGAAGGTCAGCTTCGAGTGCGTCGAATCGGATGCGAGTCGATGCCGAGAACATCGAGCATCTGTTTTCCTTGGCGTCCCTAGCTGGGTATCCAGCGTTGCTAAGCGCAATCCCGCACGCCATCGCGGCGACCATCGAGTTTGCGTCACGCGGTCACGCGAAACCGACTCTACGATCCTCGGTTGCCGGTGACGAGCTCAAGCTGTGGCCAAAATCCTGGCCTCGTTGCGATGAAGACGCGCGCCGATCTGGAGGTGTCGTCGTTGATTTGTACGAGACCTTGCTGGCGACAATGCTGGGAGACTTCGGCCGGCAGTCGGGAGCGTGCCGCAACACGTTCATTTCGTTCAACTACGATCTCGTGGTCGAGGAGGCTGCGTGGGCGCTGGGTAAGCGGGTTTCGTACGGGTTCGCTCGCGATAGGTGGTCGAATGCCAGTGGCTCAGATGTCCACTTCGGCGAGTGCCGCGACGCGGAAGTCACGTTGCTGAAGTTGCATGGATCAATCAACTGGACTCGCGGTGAAGGCACGGAGGATCCGATCGCGGTTCACGCCGCGTCGCCGCTCGGTCATTTGGAAGGCGATCGTTTGGTGCTGATCCCGCCAACGTGGAACAAGTCCCTGATTGCGCCCATCGATCAAGTGTGGGATGCGGCCGTGAACGCCATCGCAGAGGCGACTCGGATCATTGTGCTGGGCTACTCGGTGCCCGCGACGGACACCCACTTCAGGTACCTCATGGCCGCCGGCCTACTAGACAACATCTCTCTGAGGAGCGTCGCGTTCGTCGGGAAGTCCGACACCGACCCCCGGTACAAGGATGCCAACGAGAGCTTCCGCGCGCGGGTGGACGATCTCATCCAACCGGGCGAGTGGATGCGCCGTCGCCTGACCGTGGAGATGGACGGCGCAACCAAGTTCCTGCTTACCAAGCTCCCGTATGACTGGGGTCGCAGCCGGGTGCCCGGGTATGCACACGCGAGTTGAGTTGCAGCGCAGCCGCGGAGGCACGCCAGCCGACTGTGCGATCGCGTAGTGTCAGTCGATGGTGCGCGACAAATCTGTCGAAGCTCAGGGCTTCGAGAAGGCGTTCGCCGATCACGCTGACCGGCGCGTCGTGGAACTCAATCTACAGGGCCGCATGGAGCGTGGTCTTATCGCTGTCGGATGGGATGTGATTCCGAGTGAGCAATTCGGTCGTGCCGGCGCCGACATCGTTCGAGGTGAGCAAGCGCGAGTTCCTAACGGGACCATCGGAGCGATGGGAGCCGTGTGTCAGCGTCCCCGCGCTCGAAACGCCGGTTCGGTCCGCAGTCGGATGAGAGCCTCCGCGGTGAGGTCCATCCCATTCTCCGTGTAGCGTTCGAATCCAACGCGTTGGACCTCGACCGTCGCACGTCCCGGCACGAGATCCGGGATCTCGAAGCGACCCCGGAAATCGCTTGGCGCCGCTCCGCACGAGCCGCCATCTGTGTCACGAAGCAGGACGAACGCGTCAGCGAGTGGCGCGCCCTCCTCGTCGACGACGCGCCCGCGGAAAGTCACGTCTCCGACGAGTCGAAGCTCGACGCTCGCTCTCTCGTCAACTCCCACACGTGTCGTTGCTCTAGCGAGCGGCTCGCCGGTCGGACCGAGGACGTCGATCCTAAGCGCGATGCCGCTCGTCAGTCCGCCGAACGCAACGCAGCCTCGATCGTCCGTCTGCGCGCCAACCTCGAACGAGCCGTCGTCGAACTGGCGTGCTCGGCGCAGCTGGCTGGCGCCGGTGGCACCGAGGCACGCGGATGTGTGTCGCCAGTCCTCGCGTTCGAACGGTCGCGCGCCGCTCTTCAATCGCACCTGAACCCCCGGGCGCAACTCGCCGGTCTGCGAGCGCACGACGCACGTCAGGACGTTGTCGGGTTCGAGCACGACTTCGAGCGGCGAAGCGCTGTCGACGCGCAGCGGGACCCGTACCGGCCGCCAGCCGAGCTTGCCCACCTCGACGTGCGTCACGCCCTCGTCGACGACGATCCAGCCGTGTCCGTCCTCTCCGCTCGGCGTGCCGGCGCTGAGGTCCGCGGCGACCGCGCCGTCGATCGGTGTTCCGTCGAGCGAGCGCGCAACGAATTCGATCCGCCGAAGCGCATCCAAGCGCAAGTCACCGACGTTCCAGGTGTCGATCATCGCCGCGCGCTCGACCGTGACTTTCGTCCCGGCGAGCCGTCCGGCGCGCGCGATGTCGAAATGGACCCGGCGCAACGCGCGTGGGTCGAGCAGCTTCGGTAGGTCCGCGTGGCGACGACCTGCGGGCGGATTCCCACACCACGCATGGAACGTGCCGTCGCGCTGCGGGAAGTCGGGCGCACTGCCGCGAAGCTGCCACGCGAGCGACGGATCGTCGGGCGACACGAACTCGAGCTCCATCTGCACGTCGGCGTCCAGCACCGGCGCTCCGTCGACGGTGACCACGCGGCCCTCGATGCTCGGCAGCGCGAATACGACCAGGCGAAGGTCGGTCAGAGGTTCCGTGATGCGGAGGTCGCGCGTGTCGTGGCCGACGCTTTGCGGATGCACGTCGACCAGCAGCGAGCGCACGGGCAAGTGCAGCGTCGCGGGCAGTGCTCCGCTCGGCGCCGCGAACTCGAACGTGCCGTCCTCGCGCACGAGCACGTTGCGCCGACGACACTCGAGCGAACTCGCCGGGAGCGCGGCCGTCACTTGCTCGGGCAGGTCGTGGAGCGCATCGGGCGCGCGGTCGAACGCTAGGTCGAGGTCCATCGGCGCCGGAAGGCCGGTCGTGGCATGCACGGCGACGCCGCGCACGAACGGGACCTCCGGCGCCTGCAACACGTGTGTTCCGACGCTTGCCTCGAAGTTCGCGCGCCAAGGAAACCTGTCCTGGGCCGCGACGACGGCTTCCACCGTCCCACCGAACGACCGGACGCGCGTGCGTCCTTCGTCGTCGGCTGTGGCGGTCGCAAGCACCATTTCGTCGCGCCACACCACGACTTGGGCGGCGTTGAGGGGCTGTCCGCGGGAGTCAAGCAACACGAGCTCCGTCTCGAGCGGAGTGGCTGTCGGCGGCGAGGTCTGGGTCGGTTCCCTACCCGTGGTCGCGGGCGCTTGGGCGAGTTCGATCGCGCTCGAGGTGGCGGGTCCCGCGCTGTCCGACCGCGCATCACGAACCGCCGAAAGCCGCGGCCACACCCAAGCGATCACGATCGCGAGGGCGAGCACGGTGCAGAGCCCGAGCAGTCGAGCGGAGCGCATGGAGGTGGCTACCTGCGCTCCGGCCCGTGGTTTCCGGTCACGGCCGCGCGAGCAAACGGCGCGCGTTCTCGGCGAAGATCGCGGCCTGGATCTCGACGCTCGCGCCGATCGCGGACAGCGCGGCCTGCTGCTCGTCGTAGCGGTCGCGGCGCCAGCCGGCGGGGAACGTGTTCGAGTCGGTGCCGAACAGGATGCGCTTCGGGCCGAACACGCCGAGCGCGCGCGCGAACACGTCCTTCAGCGCGAGCGGTGCGGGCTGCGTCGCGAGCCACGAGTTCGAGCTCGACGTGTCGACGAAGACGTTCGGGCACTGGGCCCCTGCGAAGAGCGTCTCGCGGAAGAACCCCGCGCCGAAGTGGGGGATCACGAACTGGACGTTTGGGAACTTGTTCGCCGCCGCGATCAGCTCCAGCGGGTTCGCGTACTGGATGTCGATCGTGCGCGGGAGCTGCAGGAGATCGCGGAGCTTGACGATCAACAGTCCGCAATGGACGTATGCGATCGCCTTGCGCTCGCCGAGCACGCGCAGCAACGGCTCGCACGCCGCGTCGGAGATCTTGTAATGGTGCAGCGCGGGGAACAGCAGCACGCCGCGGAAGCCCTTCTCGTCGATCAGCTTCGCGACGCGCTCCGCGACGCCGTCGACCTTCGGATTGACCAGCGCGAAAGGCACCAAGCGCCCGTCCGACTTCGCGCACGCTTCCGCGACCGACGGCGTCTCCTCGGGGGCCGACGCGAAGCACGCCATCCGTTCGACGTCGTGACGGTCGAGCTCGGCGACCCACCGCTCGCGATGTCGATCGAGGTCGGGCGGGGGAATCTCGATCCCGGTCCGCTCGGCGACGCGCGCCAAGCGCTCGGCGACCGTGCCGGGGAGCGGCGATTGCGCGGCGAGCGCTTCGAAGTACGGGCGGCTGAAGAAGTGGACGTGGAAGTCGAGGATCTTCATGGGCTCGCGCAGAGCCTAGCAACCGCGCGCGCTTGACCGCTTGCCCGGGGCGGTATCCTATGCTTGCTCGCAAGCTCCATGAGCCCTCCGGCCAAGGACCCCGTTCCCGATTCGCCGCGCAACCACTCGGTGCGCGCGCCCGACCCCCGTCGCGCGGGCTGGTCGCGGATCGCGATCCCCGGCGGCGAGCTCCGCGTCGACAACGAGTGGTTCGATCGGCTGCACGAGCTCGGGCTCGTCGATCCGGAGCGTTGGCGCGCCGAGGACCTCTCCGGCGTCACCGTCGAGCGCAAGCCCGACCTGTGGGTGCGTTGCATCCCGGGCAAGGACGCGGCGCTCTTCGCGCGCTATCGCCGCGGCTCGCGGCGCACCGATTGGCTCGACGATCTCCTGCACGGACGCAAGCCGCTGTCGGCGGCCGCTCGCGAGGAGCGCACGCGCCGGCTGCTGTCCAAGGTCGGCATCGCCGCGCCGCACATCGTGCTCGTCGGCGAGGTGCGTTCCCGCGTCCGCATCGAGCGCGAGAGCTTCCTGGTCACCCGCGAGGCGATCGATTTCGAGCCTTTGGCGCGCACCGCATGGAACGGGCTCGCGCCGCAGTTGCGCGCGTTGCTCGGCGGCTTCGAGGGCCCCGCGCACCCGGCGCCCGAAGCGTTCTCGCGCTGACTAGCTCTCGCGCATCGCGCGCCAGAGCCCGTGCAGCCGGGGCTTCAGCCCGAGCACGTGGAACGCGGTGCCGCGCGCGCCGTACAGGTCGATCCCGCCCTTGACCGGGTCGCGCGACGACGCTTGGCGCAGGATGCGGTCCTTGGTCATCGGGTAGGGCGCTTCGGTCGCCTTGCCGAGCGAGAAACCGCGCTGGAACAGCCAGTCGAGCAGCGCCTCGGGCTTCGCGCCGCGCAGCGCGTACGGCCAGAACTCCATCAGCAGGCCGAGCTCGGGGCTCGAGTCGATCGCTTTCGTCGCGCCTTGCACCGCGAGCCACTCGGAGCCCTGCGTGTCGATCTTGACGAAGCGGAACGGGCCCGCGACGACGTCGTCGACGCGCACGATCTCGATGTCGACCGTCTCGGCGGCGGCCATGTCGCTCGGCCGCGCGTCGCGCGCGTCGAGCACGCGGTTGTCGCCGTGGTTCTTCGCCGCGAGCGCGATCACCGCGCGGCCGGGGCGGTCGCCCGCGGCGGCGACGTGGAGCACGCCCTTGCCCTTGCCGACCTTCTCCGCGCGCTGCATGTTGCGACGCGCGAGCTCGGCGATCGCGGGCACCGGCTCGAACGCGTGCACTTCGCAGCCCGCGAGGATCGCTTGGACCGCGAACCAACCGACGTTCGCGCCGAGGTCGAGCACGCGCGCTCCGGGCGCGAGGTGGGCGAGCATCAGCGCGGTCTCGTGATCGCCCCAGGAGCCTCGCTCGATCGCCGGCCCGATGATCGCATCGTCGGCCAGCACGTCGAATTCGATGCCCATGCCGGGCGGACGGACGGTCCTCGCTTCGAGCTTCATCGTGGCGAGCCAATGTAGTGTCCGACCGCGGGACTGCGCCCGAAGAAACCGGCGGACGCGCGGCGAGGCGCGACCGGAGCTGCCGAGCGTTCGCGCGGCTCGGCCTGCGAACTTCGGCGTGCGCGCGTCCGACCGTCCGGAACTTCCTTCCCGATCGCTCGCCGCGAGGCGAAGCGCGCGGTCCGGCGCGGACCGTCGGCGCGCTCAAGGCGGGTCCCCGGAAGTCCGAACAGAGCCCCAATCGAATCGGCCTCGTCCCCTCCGCGTTGCCCCGACGCGGTTCGCGGTCGTTTCGCACACCCCAGTCGTCGATGTTCTCCCGCTTCCATCCCGGCGCGGACCCGCGGTCCGTGCTGTTCCTCTCGAGTTCCCAAGCCGAGTGGTTCGAGCTCGTGCCCGTCGGCGAGCCGCTCTACGGGCGCGTCGCCGTCGGCGGTTCGTCGGCCGACGAGATGGCGCGCGCGGCGCTCGATGCGCGTCGCGCGGCGGGCTCGACGACGCCGCATTGCGTGCTGGCGCTCGGGCCTGGAGTGGTCACGCAACGGCACATGACGTTGCCCGAGGTGTCGAGCAAGGAGCTCCGCGTCGTGCTCGCGCGTCGCGCGGCGCAGTTGATCGACAGTCCGGAGATCGACGCGCTCTACGCGGGCTTCCCCGGCGCGCGCGAGGTGAAGACCCCGGGACAGGAAGCGCACGCGGAGTGTCACTGGACCCTGCTCGCGTTGCGGCGCTCGTTCGCGCGCGAGCTCGCGGGTCGCCTCGATCACAACGGCATCCGCGCCTCGCGGATCGTCGCCGCGCGGATCGCGGTGCTGTCGCACGTCGATCGCGTGCTCGGCGCGGTCCAAGGCGCGACGCTGGTGATCGACTTCGAGCCGAGCGGCACCGTGGTCAGCCTGCTCGACGGCGGGCGCTTCCTGCACCAGACGTCGCTCGACGGCGACGTCGCCGAACAGCCCGGGATGGCGCTCGCGATCGTCCAGGAAGCGCGCTCGTTCGAATCGAACTGGCGGCGCGAGAGCCGCGGCGCGCCGCTCGGCCGAGTCTGCCTGATCGGACTCGCGAGGGAGCGCGCCGAGCTCTTCCGCAACGCGCTCGCGAATGCGTTGCCCGGCGTCGAGGCGGTCTTGCTGCCGAAGGACGGCGGCGGGGTGGCCGCGGGCCGGCTCGCGACGCTCGAGGCATGCCTCTCGCGCGGACGCTTCGACCTCGACTTGACGGTGCCTTTGCCGTGGCCGGTCTCGCGGCGGGTGGCGCTCGCGGCGTCGGCGATCGCGATCGTCGGCTCGATGGGCGTCGTCGCGGAGGGGCGCGTCGCCGACGAGCGCGCCAACCTCGAAGCGGAAACCCGCGTCTTGCTGGAGAGCACCCGCGATCTCGAGGAGCTCGAGCGCTCGAACGCCGAGGTCGCCGCGCGTCGCGCGGAGCTCGGCAGCGAAGTCGAGCGCTTGGTCGAGCTCGAGCGCCGTGGGCTCGAGCTCGGGCGGGTCCTCGAGGACGCCTTCGCCGCGTTCGACGGCGCGGCGGACCTGCTCGCGGTGCGCATCGCCTCCGATGCGCCGCGCGCCGTGCTGGTCGGCGAGACCCATCCGCACCCGCTTCGCGCTCTCGCCGCGATCTCCGACGTCCGGCGCGCGCTCGCCGCGACGGCGAGCTTCGGTGCACCGACCGTCGATGCGCCGAGCTCGCTGCCGTCCAAGGAAGACGTCGCGCGCGCCCTGCCGCTCGAGTTCACCGTCTCCGCGAGCCTCGAGGGCGGCCGATGAGCGTCACCGTCTCGAACGCTCGTTCCGGTCGCTTCCCGCGCGCCGCGTGGATCGCGGTGCCGGCGGTGCTGTCGGTGCTGATGCTCGGCGGCGTCACCGCGCGACCGGTGCTCGACCTGACGGACGCGCGCGAGGCTCGCGCCGGCGCGCTCGAGCGCGAAGCGCGTTGGCGCGCCGCGCGAGCCGAGCACGACGAGCTCGCCGCCGCTCGGCTCGGTCCGCGGCTGGTCGAAGCGCTGGAGGAGCTGCGCGCGTGCGTCCCGACGACCGTCGGACCGCTGGAAGCCCACTCGCTGCTGCGCGTGCTCGCGAAGGACGCCGGTTTCGAGCTCACCAGCCTGAACGTCGGCGAACCGAGCGACGTCGGGCTCGCCGGAGCGACCGATCGCATCGAGGCGATCGAAGTGCGGCTCGGAGGCACGTGCACGCCCGCCGGACTCGTGCGGTTCGTCGATCGGGTGCGCGCGCTCGGTCAGCCGTGCTCCGTCCGCGAGCTCGGGCTCCAACGCGACTCCGCGCGCGACCGTCGCTTCGACGCGCGCCTGTGCCTCTTGCTCTACGTGTCCCGTCCGGCCGCGCGTTCGAGCGCGACCGCGGACGATCGAGGAACCCGCTGATGGAAGCCAAGTCGAAGAACCGGATCGCCGTCGGGATCATCGCCGTGTGCGCGGTCGCGCTCGCGGTCCAGTGGTGGCCGAAGCGCGAGCCTTCGGCCGAGCGCGTCGCCGAGCGATCGCCGTACGACGAACCGCCGGCCGAGCTGACCGCGGGCTTCGACGGGGCGCTTCCGGAGGTCGCTCCCGACGGGCTCGCGAGCGCGAGCTCCGGCGCGCCGGCGAGCGAGTCCCGCGCGACAGCGCTCGGGGAGCCGGCGCTCGGGGAGCCAGCGCTCGGGGAGATTGGCGCGCCGGCCGCCTCGGTCGAAGGTCCGATCGCGTCGGGCTCCGGCGTCGCGGTCGACGCGGGCTTCGATGCGCTGCTCGCCAAGCTCGAGTCGCTGCACCCGCGCACGCCCGAGGACGGTGCGCTCGCCGCGCTCGGCGCCGCCTGGTCGAGCGATGCGAAGCACGACTCGGCGTTGCCCGACGAGCATCCGCTCGACGCCGAGCTGGTCGACGACACGGTCGCGACCTTCGTCGCGGCGCATCCGCTGACCGGCGTGATCCACTCCGAGCGTCTGTCGAGCGCGTTGTTCGGCGGTTACGTCGTCCGCGCGGGTGAGCCGCTGCCGGGACTCGCCGCGCGCGTCGAAGCGATCGATTCGCGCGGCGTGACGGTCTCGTCGCGCGGCCGCACCGTCGTCGTGCCGATGCCGCCGTTCGTACCGCGCGCTCCCGCGTCGGCCGAGCACGAACCGGAGCCCGCGGATCCCGCCGCGGGCTCGCCGAACGCCGGCCCCGCGGCCGGCGGCCCCGTTCCCGCGTCGAACCCCGCTCCGGTGCCCGCGCCGGCGAAACAGGAGACCGTGCCCGATGTTCCGCACCAAGGTTGAAGCGGCGTTCGCGCTGCTCGCGCTCGGCGCGTGCCGCGCGACCGAGTCGACGATCCCCGAGCGCATCGCCGACCCCGAGGCTCCGGCGCAGACGATCGCGCTCTCGGCGCTCGAGGAGCGCCCGGAGCTCTCTTTGCCGGCGACGCAACGGACCGAGCGCGCGGAGAGCGAGCTCCCCGAGAACGAGCCGGAGCCCGCGAAGCTCGGCGGCGACGCGCGCTTCACGTTCGACTGGCGCGGAGCGAACCTCTCGCAGGCGATGTTCCACCTCGCGGAGACCGCGGGCGTGTCGATCTACCTCGAGCCCGACGCCGATCGGCGGATCGACGTCTCGCTGCGCAACGCGACGCTCGACGAGGCGGCGGAGGTGCTGCTCGGGCGTAACGGGCTCTGCCTGCGCGAGTCGCCGAAAGGCGTGTTCTGGGTCGAAGCCTGCGGTGGGAGTCGCCTCGAGCGGCGCACGTTCTACGTGCAGTCGATCGACGCGGCGGATGCCGAGCTGAAGCTCAAGGAGCTGCTCGACACCACCGCGCGCATCGTCGTCGAGCCGGCGCAGAACCTGATCGTGGTCCGAGGTACGCACGACGACTGCGAGCTCGCCGCCAGGTACCTCGCCGACGCCGATCGGCTGGAGCGTCAGGTGCTGATCGAGGTCAAGGTGCTCGAGGTCACGCTCGGCGACAAGTTCCAGGTCGGCATGTTCGGCGACGTGCTCTTCCACGTCAGCGACGGAACGCTCAACTTCCTGCAAGAGCTCGGTGCCGCCGACGAGTCGTTCTCGCTGACGTTCGACGACGGCGACGGCGACGTCAACGCAGCGCTCGAGCTCCTGTCGCGCTACGCCGGCGTCAACACGGTCAGCACGCCGCGCGTGCTCGCGGTCACCAACACCGAAGCGTCGATCGAGGTCGTGCGCGAGGTGCCGTACGTCAACGTGACCAGCACGACCACCGGCACGACCGCGGGCGTCGGCTCATCGGTGGTCGAGGAAGTCCAGTTCAAGGAAGCGGGCATCAAGATGACCGTGCGCCCGACGATCCAGGAGGGCGGCGTCGTGCACATCAAGCTCGACCAGACGTTCTCGGAGGTCGTCGAGTACTTCAACGACATCCCGGTGATCGACAAGCGACATCTCGCGAGCGAGTTCCAGGTGCAGGACCGCGGCACGATCGTGCTCGGCGGCCTGATGCAGGATCGGCGCGCGGAGATCGACAGCGGCGTTCCCGGCCTGATGGACTTGCCGTTGGTGGGCCGCCTGTTCCGCGGCGACGAGGACCAGGTCGACAAGCGCGAGCTCCTGGTCTTCCTGACGCCGCGGATCGTCGATCCGCGCGAGGCGAGCGGGCTCGCGGACGCCTACCGGAACTCGTGGGTCGAGCGCGTGCGCGAGTCCGGCATGGGCCCGGCGAAGTGATCCGATGAAGGCGACCAAGGGACGTCTCGGCGACCGACTGATCGAGCGCGGGCTGATCAGCCAGGCGCAGCTCGAGGTCGCGCTCTCCGAGCAGCGGCGCGCGTACCGACCGCTCGGCGAGATCCTGATCTCGCTCGGGTTCGTCGGCGAGGAGCACGTCGCTCGTCTGCTCGCCGAGGACCTCGGGCTCGAGTTCAAGCAAGCGCACGAGGTGGAGCCCGATCCGCTGGTCGTCGCGTCGATCGACGCCGAGTTCGTCCGCGCGGCCGGGTGCTTCCCGCTGCGGATGGAGAACGGCTCGCTGGTCGTGATGATGTCCGATCCGGACAATCCCGAGAAGTCGGCGGCGGTCCGCGCGCGGTTCCCGTATCCGCTCGCGATCCTGGTCACCACCGATGCCGAGATCCATCGGTTGTTGCGCGTGCACATGCCGAAGCGCGACGGCCAGCTCGCGCAGCTCTTCGCGGACTTCGACGGCTCGCGCGTCAGCGTGCAACGCGAGTTCCCGGTCGAGCGCGCGACGCAGGCGTTGCTGCTCGACGGGTTGCACCGCGGCGCGACCGACATCCACCTCGAGCCCGAGGAGAAGGTCACGCGAGTCCGCTACCGACTCGACGGCATCCTGCTGCAGGGCGAGAACCTGCCGCGCGAGGTGACCGACGCGGTGATCTCGCGGATCAAGGTGCTCGCGAACCTGGACATCGCCGAGCGTCGCCGGCCGCAGGACGGGCGTTTGCGGCTCTCGGAGGACGGTCGCAGCGTCGACCTGCGCGTCTCGGTGATGCCGGTCGCCGACGGCGAGAACGTCGTGTGCCGGATCCTCGATCGCGGCGGCGTCGCGTTGAAGCTCGGCGAGCTCGGCGTGCGCGAGGACCAACAGAAGCTGCTTTCGAAGATCGGCGAGCGCTCGCACGGGCTCTTCCTGGTCACCGGGCCGACCGGTTCGGGCAAGACGACGACGCTCTACGCGCTGCTGTCGACGATCGATGCGATGCACCGCAACGTCGCGACGATCGAGGACCCGATCGAGTACCGCATGCCGCTGTTGCGGCAGAGCCAGGTCGATCCGGCGATCGGCTTCGGGTTCAAGGAAGGCCTGCGCGCGCTCTTGCGCCAGGACCCCGACGTGATCCTGGTCGGCGAGATCCGCGACCAGGAGACCGCCGACATGGCGATCAAGGCGTCGATGACCGGCCACCTGGTCTTCTCGACGCTGCACACGAACTCGTCGATCGGCGCGATCCCGCGCTTGGTCGACCTCGGCATCGAGCCGTACTTGATCGAGGACGCGTTGATCGGCGTGTTCGCCCAACGCCTCGTGCGTCGGAACTGCAGCTTCTGCGCGCGCCCGGTCGAGCTCTCCAAGTCCGAGCTCGAGTTCCTCGAGGGAGAGCCGGGCGAGGCGAAGCGCGGCGCCGGTTGTTCGCGGTGCAACGAGACCGGTTTCGCCGGTCGCGCCGCGATCTGCGAGCTCTTCCTGCCGAACGACGAGATGGCGGAGCTGCTGCGGCGCGGCGCGGATCTGCTGGCGCTGCGCCGGCTCGCCGACGAAGCCGGCTTCAAGACGATGGCCGACGACGGTCGCGCGAAGGTGCGCGCCGGCGTGACCACCGTCGCCGAGATCCTGCGCGTCAACCGCAGCCATCGCTTCTCGAGGAGCGAGCGTGCGGACGTTTGAGTACGAGGCTTCCGCGCTCGACGGGCGTCGCATCGAAGGGCGTTCGTGGGCGGCGAACGAGCTCGAGCTCGATCGCGAGCTCGAGGCCCGCGGTCTCACGTTGCTCAGCGCGCGGCGCGTCGCCGCGAACGAGAGCGGGAAGCGGTGTCGGCTGCCGTCGGGTGAGTTGCTCTCGCTGACGACGCAGCTCTCGACCGTGCTCGGCGCGGGCGTGCGGTTGGTCGAAGGACTGCAGGGCATCGGGCCGCGCATGCGGTCGGCCGAGGCGCGGATGCTCGTCGAGGACCTGGTCAACGGCGTCCAGAGCGGTTCGAGCCTCTCCGAGGCGATGGACCGGCACGCCGACTCGTTCCCGGACGTGTACCGGGCGTCCGTGCGCGCCGGCGAGTCGGCGGGAGCGCTCGACACGGTGCTCGCGCGGCTCGCGCGCTACCTCGAATGGTCGAAGGGCATGCGAGCGACCACGCTGCAAGCGCTGATCTATCCCGCGATCCTCGCGGTGGCGTTGACCGGGCTCGTGTTGGTGTTGATCTACTTCGTGTTGCCGAAGATCGTCGGGCTGTTCCCCGGAGGGCGCGCTTCGTTGCCCGCGGAGACTCGCACGTTGCTCGCGGTCTCCGACTTCATGACCGACAACTGGATCGTGCTGCTCGCGCTCGTCGTCGCCGGCGTCACGGGCTTCGTCGTCGCGTCGAAGCGGCCTCGCTCGCGCGAGCTCCTCCACCGCACCGTGCTCCGCGTCCCGAAGTTCGGCGAGATCGCGAGCAAGATCGCGACTTCGCGCTTCGCGTCGACCGCGAGCATCCTGCAGGACGCAGGGTGCGACGTGTACAAGGTCCTGAACGTCGCGGGGCAGACCTGCGGCAACGCCGCGCTGGCGAGCGCCTTCACGCGCGCCGCGAACGCCGTTCGGCGCGGCGAGACGATCACGCAGGCGCTCGAGCGCGAGCGCCTGGTCGACCCGCTGCTCGTGCAGATGGTCAGCGTCGGCGAGAAGAGCGGCGAGCTCGATCGCTGCTTGAGCCGCCTCGTCGAGTACTACGACGACGAGATCCCGCGCGCCGTGAAGCGCTTCCTCGCCTTCCTCGAGCCCGCGATGATGCTCAGCGCGGCGCTCGTGGTGGCGTTCATCCTGATGGCCGCCCTGATGCCCATCTTCTCCCTCTACGACAAGATCGGGTGAGAACCATGCATCCCAAGTCCTCGCACGCGTCCCGTTCCGCCTTCACGTTGCTCGAGCTGGTGATCGCCGTGACGATCATGGCAATCCTGGCCGCCGCGGCGGTGCCCGCGGTCAGCACGGTGCTCGGCTACCAGATGCGCAAGTCGACGCGGGAGGAGCTCTCGGTGCTCTCGCAGGCCTGCGGTGAGTACTTCCGCGACACGTCGACGTTCCCGACGTCGCTCGCCGCGCTGTCGGTCGATCCGACGGTTGCCGGCTGGGCCGGGCCGTACCTGCCCGGTGAGCTGATCGATCCGATCTCGGGCCTCTCGAGCTACGAGGTCGATGCGTGGTCGCGCAGCTATCGCTTGACGACCAGCGGCGACGTGCTGACCACCGCCAGCGCCGGCGACGACGCGGTGTTCGGCAGCGACGACGACATCTCGATCGAGCTCAACGTCACGTGGATCCGCCGCGAGGTGACGCTGGAGCGCCTCAAGGTGATCAACCAGGCGATCGTGCTCTACAACGGCGTGTACCAGATCACGCAGCCGTTGTCGGCCAACTATGCGTCGATCTACTCGACGTTGGTGACCAACGGATTCCTGCCGGCGTCGACCGATTTCCAAGTCGACGCGTGGGGCGACGCGTTCGTGCCCGACCCGGTCGGCGTCACGCCGGTGGTGCGCGTCGGCTCGAGCAATCTCGGCTCGTAGCGCGGGCGCGCGGCGGGCGAGCTTGTGCTCGCGGGCATCGCGCCTATACGCTCTCCGCATGGCACAGCGTTGGTCGATCGATCTCGCCAAGGAGAACTTCAAGTTCTCGGCGGCGCACTTCCTGATCTTCCCCGACGGCAGCGCGGAGCGACTGCACGGGCACAACTACCGCGTGTTCGTCGAGATCGAAGCCGGGCTCTCGCACCACGGGCTCGTGCTCGACTTCAAGATGGTCAAGCCGCTGGTGCGCGAGCTCTGCGACGGGCTCGACGAGCACTTCCTGGTGCCCGGTCTGCATCCGGTGTTGCGCTGCGAGCCCGCCGGCGACGACGCCGTCGAGGTCCGCTACCAAGAGCGACGCTACGTCGTTCCGCGCGAGGACGTGATCGTGTTGCCGATCAACAACACGAGCTCGGAGAACCTCGCCGCGTGGATCGCGGGCGAGCTGCAGCGACTGCTCGGCGAGCGTTTCCCCGACGTGTTCGTCACGCGCCTGCGCGTCGCGGTGGAGGAGACGTCCGGCCAGCGCGGAGTCTACTACTTCGAAGTCGACTGACCCGCCGCCGACGCGACGGCGCGCTCGACTTCGCCTTCGAGCCGCGCGAGTTCGTCGTCCGGAAGCGCGACCGGGCGCTTCGCGGCGAGCTTGCGATTGGTCGCGCGACCGGTGAGGCCGAGCAGCTTGATCCGACCGCGCGTCGAGAACGAGCCGAGGTCGAGAGCATCGCCTAGACGGCGGATGCCGGCGGCGTCGGTCAGTTGGGCGATTGCGACGCGCTCGACGCGCACGCCGAGCGGTTCGAAACGCGCCCGGAAGCGCTGCGCGCGCGCTTCGGTCTCGAGGCAGTACCAGTAGCAGAGCTGGTAGTCGTGCCATGTGCGGTGCGCGCCGCCGGTCGCGAGCAGGACGCGCGGATCGTCGGGTGAGTGGTAGTACTTGACGCCCTTGAACGTGCGCCCAGGGACCGTGCCGAGCGTCCAGAGCGACCGTGCGACGTCGCGCGACGGCCGCACGAGGTGCAGCACGGTCGGGAGCGCGCCGAGCTCGATCAGGCTCTCGAGGAAGCCCTTGCACGCGAGGTGGCTGGTCTCCGCGTAGATCGGCGCGTGGCTGCGGGCGATGCGCGGGAGCTTGTGCTCGAGCCAGAACTCGCGCGCGGTCTCGGGGTGGGCGAGCACCGTGCGCCAAGCGCTCGCGAACGTCGGCTTTGGCTCGTGTTCCGCGTGGACGCGCGCGAACGACCCGAGCGCGCGGGCGAGGTAGTCGGTCCCGCTGCGGCCGGTGGTGAACGTGAAGAGCAAGCGCCGGTGCAGCGCGCGTTCGAGCGCCTCGTTCATCGTCGCGTCCAGTTTGCCCGGCGCCGGTCGCGAGCGCGAGCGAGCGCACGACGATCCTCGCCGCGACTCGACGCCTCGGCGTTGTGGCGAGCGCGTGCAACCGACACAATCCCCGTCGATGGAAGCCGACGTGGTGCTCGAGGCCGAGAAGCTCGGCAAGGTGTTCCGGACCTACCGCCGCAAGCCCGGGTTCCGCGGGATGCTCGCGAACTTCTTCCGCCGGGAGTACCTGGAGATCCGCGCGCTCGTCGACATCGACCTGACGATCCGCCGCGGCGAGTTCGTCGGGCTGATCGGTTCGAACGGCGCGGGCAAGACGACGCTGGTCAAGCTGCTGACCGGGATCGTCGCCGGATCGAGCGGACGCTCGACCGTGCTCGGTGTGCCGAGCTTCCACTTGACCGACGGCCAGAAACGCAAGCTCGCGTTGGTGATGGGGCAGCGGTCTCAGCTTTGGTGGGACCTGCCCGCGCTGGACTCGTTCCACTTGCTCGCGGAGATCTACGAAGTGCATCCGGCGCGGATGCTCGCCCGCGCGCGCAGCTTCGCGGAGCGCCTGGAAGTCGCCGATCGACTCGACGTGCAGCTCCGCCACCTCTCGCTCGGCCAGCGCATGAAGATGGAGATCATCGGTGCGTTCGTGCACGAGCCGGAGATCGTGTTCCTCGATGAACCGACGATCGGGCTCGATCTCGTGTCGCGCGAGACGATCCGCCAGTTCCTGATCGAGACCAATCGACGCGAAGGCGCGACGGTGGTGCTGACCAGCCACGACATGGAGGACATCGAGTCGACGTGTCGGCGGCTGGTGATCCTCGACGCGGGTCGCATGCTCTTCGACGGCGATCTGGTCGAGCTCCAGCAGCGCATCGTCGGCGAGCGCGCGATCGAGCTGCACCTCGAGCCGGGCTCGCGCGCGTGGACGCCGGACCTCGCGGCGGAGCTCGCGCCGTTCGGTGCCCGCCTGGTGCGCCACGGACCGCTCTCGATCGTCTTCTCGGTGCCCGCGTCGAGCGCGCAGCGCTTCGTGCAGCACCTCTTCGATCTGTTCCAGGTGCGCGACCTCTCGGTCGAGCGCGTGCCGCTCGAGGATCTGGTGCGCGACGTCTTCCGAGCTCGCTCGCTCGACGTCCGGGGAGCCGCGCCGGTCGCCAGCGTCGCCAGCGGAGCGACCCCGAACCCGTGAGCGCGTCGTCCGTCCACGTCGCCGGTTGGCGACGCGATCTGCGTCTGGTCGCGCGGACCGCGGTCTACGAGCTGCGCAAGCAGCTCGCGTTTCGCGTCGGATTCCTCGTGCGCGAGGTATTCCGGAACATCGGCCGTCCGCTGGTGATGATCGCGGTGTTCTGGGCGATCTTCCGGCAGGACGGCGTCGAGCGCGTCGGCACGTATCGCTTCGAGGAGCTCGCGCGGTACATGATCCTGGTTGCGGTGCTCCAGCGCTTGATGTTCAACGAGCGCTCGCTCGACCTCGCCGATCAGATCTTCAACGGCACGTTGACGAAGTACCTGATCATGCCGGTGCGAGTCGGCCGGCTGTTCGTCGCGCGGTTCGTCGAGCACGTCGTCCTCCAGTCGACGATCGCCGCGGCGCTCTTCCTCGTCGGTGCGTTGGTCGCGCCGAAGATCTGGCCGTTCCCGGAGCGACCGATCGCCGCCGCGCAAGCGTTGGTGCTCGTGCTCGGCGCGAGCTACGCGTACTACCAATCGATCTACCTGCTGCAGCTCTTCGCGTTCTGGCTCGACGTCGTGTGGACGCTGATGGTGATGGCTCGCTTCATCGTCGTGTTCGTCGCCGGCGTGCTCGTGCCGGTGACGCTGATGCCGGAGGCCGCGGCGGACTTCTTCCGCTGTCTCTACCCGTACTGGCTGGTCACCGGCCCGATCGAGATCTGGATCGGCAAGCAGTCGAGCCACGACTTCTGGATCGGGCTCTGCATCGTCGCGGCGTGGATCCTCGGGTTGCACCTCGCGATCTCGTACGTGTGGTCGCGCGGGATGCGGCGGTACTCGGGCAGCGGGATGTAGGCGTCGCCATGAGCTTCGTGCAGCACTTGCGGATCGGGCGTCAGTTCGCGCGCATGGGCGTCGCGCGCAAGACCCAGTTCCGCGTCGAGTTCGTCTCGCAGATCGTGATGGACACCGTCTGGTATGCGACGCACGTCTCGGTGTTCGAGATGCTGATGCTGCACACCCAGTCGCTAGCCGGTTGGTCCTTGCCGGAGCTGCGGGTCTTCCTGTCGTTCCTGTTCGTCTCCGACGCACTCTGGATGGCGTGGATGGGGAAGTCCTGGCACTTCGGACGAGACCTGAAGGACGGCAACCTCGATCCGATCCGCGTGCGACCGGCGTCGCCGATCTTCCTCTACTTCTTCCAGAGCTTCTCGCTCGAGGCCTGCGTCAACGGCGCGATCGCGGCGGGGTATCTGGTGTGGGCTCTCCACAGCGCGGGGATCCTCGCCGAGCCGCGCACGTGGCTGATCTTGCCGTGGGCGATCGCGCTGTGCTGGTGGGCGCGAGTCGTCGTCACCGTGCTCTTCTCGATCGCGGAGTTCTACCTGGTGAACTCCGACCTCGGGATGTTCGCGTACGAGCTCTTCCTCGGTCCGATCGAGCGGCCGCTCGACGTCTTCGGGAGACGCGTGAAGCAGTTCTTGCTGCTGGTCGTGCCGGTCGGTGTCTTGACGCACTTCCCGGCGGCGATGGTGCTCGGGCGCATCGGCCCGCTGGAAGCGGCGGCGCACTCCGCGTGGCTCGTCCTGCTAGGACTCGGCGTGTTCCGCGCGTGGCGGGCGTCGTTCCGCCGCTACGAGTCGGCGCTTTCCTGAGCGTCCGCGGTCAGTCGGCGACCTTGCGACCGTGCTCGTACACACCGCTCTGCGCGGGGTCGAGCGAGCCGTCCTCACGCCAGAAGCTCCAACGTCCGGAGCGCTCACCCTCGACGTACTCACCGCTCTCGCGCAGGGTGCCGTCGGCGTACCAGCCTTCCGCCGGACCGTGCCGTCGGCCGTCGATCCAGGTCACCGAGCTCTTGGGCTTGCCGCTCGCGAAGTAGGCGACCTGTGCGTCCGTCGCGCGCGACTCGGTGCCGCCCACCCCCGGGATCAGGTTCCCGAAGTAGGCGAGGCAGCCGAGCGCGCCGACGGCGATCAGGGAAAGCTTCATGCGCGCCCTTGGACGGCGCTTCCGCGGGCTTCTTCCCGAAAAATGGCTCCGGGCGCCGACCCTCCGAAGAGGGGCGGCGCCCGGAAGGGGCGTCCAGGAGCGGCGCTCACCGTGCGGTGGGGCGGACGATCGGGAGCCGGGTTCGGCGGACCTCGCCTCGGTCGTCGACCTCGATCAGCTCGGTGTAGCCGGCGAGCTCGAGCCGCTCGACCGCGGGCGCGCTGACCGCGACTTCGGGGTGGTAGTCGGCGAGGTCGTGCGCGCGCTCGCGGCGCTCGCCCGCTTGCTGCTCGGCGGTGATCGCGCCGCCCTCCGTCGCCGGCGCTGCGAGCGAGATCGGGAACGCGTCGACGTACAGCGTGTAGCCGCCGGTGCCGCTGTAGGGGGTCACCACCACGTGGAACTCGCGGCCGGCTTCGAGCACGGAGAAGAGCCCTACCTCGGGGTGCGCGCCGGTCTCGAAGCACGCGACGTAGTCGCCGATCAGCGGATCGTAGATGCAGAGGTCGAAGTCGGCGTGCGGGTCGTCGCTGACCAGCTCGACGCGCACGTCGATCGCTTGCGCGGAGTGGAACGCAAAACCGTCGAAGAAGTCCGGGACGGAGGCGGGCAGGCTGCCGCGGATCGCGAGCGACTCGTACGGCGCGAGCGTGCCGAAGTCGTTCGCGCAGCAGGCCTGGTCGTTCGGCTCGTCCTCGTAGACGAAGGGATCGCCTTCGTAGCCGCAACCGTGGCAATCCTCGCCGTGGCAACCGGCCGCGAACGCGGCGAGCACGAGAACGGCGAACTTCGAAGCGTGGGGCACGTGGCGCATGGGGAACTCCTCGCGATGCGGCGGTCGAGGCCGCGACGGAGGAGCGGAAGGCAACGCTCGTGCCGTTTCGCTCACCAGCGATGGTAGGCCGGATGCCCTTCTTGCACTGCGACGAAGACCCCGCGGCAGGTCGCGGTGACCACGCCGGAGGACTCGACGGTGGCTTCGATCGTCGCTCGGTCGGCGGTCGACTCGACGACGCGCGCTTCGAGGCGCACGGGCAACGTCGACGGCGTCGGACGCTTCAGCTTGACGTGGAACTCCGCGGTGACCGTCGAAGGCGGTTCATTCGCGCCCGCCTGCCGCATGAGGTGCCACGCGGCGGTCCAGTTCGAATGGCAGTCGAGCAGCGCGCCGAGGATGCCGCCGTTTAGCATGCCGGTGAACGCCTCGTGGTGGGGCTCCGGCATCCAGTCGCAGACGACGACCGAGCCCTCGACGCGGCTCTTGATGCGCAGGCCCTTCTCGTTCGCAGGGCCGCAACCGAAGCAGCGATTGTTCGGCGCGTAGCGGTCTTGGAGGAATTCGCTCATCGCGGCGAGCCTAGGGGCCCGCGGCGGCCGCCGCAACGGCTGCGCCGGGCGCGACGCGCGGTCGCCGAGCGCCCCGCGGTGGCGGGGGCGAGCGCGAGCTGTCAGAATCCTCCGCCCTCCGTCCCCCGATGAGCCTTCCGCGAGTCCAATCCCGTTCCGGCACGAACGCGGACGTCGATGCCACGGCACCCAAGGTGCACGTGGTCACGTTCGGCTGCCAGATGAACAAGTACGACTCGCTGCTGGTCGAGGGCCGCTTCCAACGCCACGGCTATCGGATCGTCGGCGAAGCGGACGAAGCGGACGTGCTGCTCTTCAACACCTGCTCGGTGCGCGATCACGCGGAGGAGCGCGTGTTCTCCTGGATCGGCGAGCTGAAGCGTCGCAAGGAGACCCGCCCCGAGCTCGTCATCGGCGTGCTCGGCTGCATGGCGCAGCGCGTCGGCGAGGAGATCTTCCGGCGGGCGGGCCACGTCGATCTGGTCGTCGGTACCCGCGCGTTCCACAACTTGCCGGACATGGTCGCCGAGCTGCGGCAGCGTCGCGCGAACGGTCTCGCGCCGAAGAAGGCGCGCGTGATCGCGCTCTCGCTCGGCGAGCAACCCGACGACGATCGCGAAGGTGAGCCGTACACCGGCGGACGGCTCGGCTACCTCGCCGTGATGCGCGGCTGCGACCTGAACTGCACGTTCTGCGTCGTGCCCAAGACGCGCGGGCGCGTGCTCAGCCGTCCGCTCGACGAACTCGAGGCCGAAGCGCGTTGGATGGTGGCGCAAGGTGCGCAGGTGATCACGCTGCTCGGGCAGACGATCAACAGCTACGGCGAGGATCTCGCGGCTCCCGGCCCGAACGAGCCCAAGCACCTCGGGCGCCAGGGGCGGCCGAGCCTCGCCGACGTCCTCTACCGCCTGCAGCAGCTCGACGGGCTCGTGCGCATCCGGATGATCACAGGGCACGCGGCCTACGTCACGCCGGCGCTCGCGCGCGCGATCGCCGAGTGCCCGAAGGTCGATCGCTTCTTTCCGCTCCCCGTGCAGTCGGGCTCGGATCGCATCCTGCGCGCGATGAAGCGCGGCTACACGACCGAGCTGTATCGCGATCGGTTGAGCCTGCTGCGCGACGCGGTGCCCGACATCGAGCTCGGCACCGACTGGATCGTCGGATTCCCGGGCGAGACCGACGAGGACTTCGAGGCGAGCGAGCGTTGGCTCGCCGAGCAGGCCTACGTCCAGAACTACGTGTTCAAGTACAGCCCGCGGCCGGACACGCATGCAGGCGAAGCGCTGGTCGACGACGTGCCCGAAGCGACGAAGACCGAGCGCAACCAACGCCTGCTGCGCACCGCCGAGCGCACGCAGCTGCTGCGGCTCCAAGGGTGGATCGGCAAGCGCGTGCAGGCCTTCGTCGAAGGCAAGAACGAGCGCGGACTCCTCGTCGCGCGCTCGTTCCACAACCTACCGATCAGCTTCGCCGGCGAGGACGCGTCGATCGGCACCGTGCTCGAGCTCGAGCCCACCGACGCGACCTCGTTCGGTTTGTTCGCGAAGAGAGTCTGACTCCTCAGCGCGTGCGCAGGTGCATGCGCAGCTCGCCGCCTTGGTGGCGAACCGTGCAGGTGGTCGTGCCCTTCACGTAGCGGTCGACCAACGCCTTCCAATCGACCGCGGAAACGGCGCCGGCGAGCGCGGCGTCCTCCATCGACATCAGGTACTGCACGACTCCGCCGACCGACTTGATCATCGTCGGCGTGCTCGCGATCGACAGCGAGCACGCGTCGGAGTTCTCCGCGAGCGCCTTGGCGAAGCGCGGGTCGGTGGCCGCGGACGGCGCACCGGTCTTGCCGGCGTGGACGACCGTCTTGCGCAGCGCGGTCGGGTAGGCGGAGAGCGCGACGCAGTCGTTGCCGAACCACCACGACATGCGCGCGGAGTCGCCGAGCTCCGCGTAGTAGACCTCTTGGCCTTCGACGTCATCGCTCGCGATCAGTTCGCCGATGCCGATCAAGCCGAAGAGCTCCTCCAGAGTGCCTTCGAGCGCGAGCGGATCGCGCACGCCGATCACGAAGACCTCGCCGAGCGACGGGAGCCCGTCGAGCTGGGCCTCGGTCACGCCCCCGAACATGCCCATGCCGAGCACCGCGGCGGCCTCTTCCTTCGGGACTTCGAGCGTGAACGAGGCGAACTCGCCGCTGAACTGGCTGATGACGTCGCGCTCGAAATCGAGGCCGCCCATCGCTTGCGAGACCTGGGCGAGCTGGCGCTGCGCGGACGCTTGTTCCTGCTCGTCGACGCGGCCGAACGTCGCCCAGACGTCGTTCCACAGACCGTGGACGTCGAAGCCGGCGAGCGAGAGACCGACGGCGTCCGCGGGGATCTTCGCGTGGAGCTTCGAGCTCGGCACGTGCAGCGCGCTGAGCCACGAGGTCAGCGCGCCGGTCGGCGACAGCTTGACCGCGACCTCGAGGTCGAGGTTCTCGCCGGAGCCGAAGTCCGCGCGCGCATGGACCCAGCGCATGTCGGCGAGGCCGAGCTCGCGCACCCAGCGGCCGCCCGCGTCGTCGGAGCCGGCTTCCGCGAGCGCCTTGCGTCCGATCGGTGCGAGGTCGAGGAAGAACTCGGCGCGAGCTTGGCCGTGCGCTTGGCCGCGGGCTTCGAGCAGTCCGGGGTGCGTCGCCATGCTCGGCTCGACGCCGCCCGCCTGCACGCGGTCGATCAGACCGTGCGCAGCGGCGCGCAACTCGGAGGCATCCTCGTCGACGAGCAGCGCCGCGACGCCGCCGCAGCGCACGAAGGCGACACCCGACGGATCGTCTCCCGTGGCAACGTCGGTGTCCGAGGACTTCGAACCCCAGAGCTCGTACGTGATCCCGGCGTGCGAGTCCTGCTCGGCGCGCAGGTGCACACTGACCTTCGTGCGCACGGCGGAGACGAACGCATCGAAGCCCGTCGCGTCGGCTCCCGGCTCGACGAGGAAACCGATGGTCGCGTGATCGAGCGTCGCGTCGCTGGCGACGAACATCGCGGTTTGGCCGTGGATCGACTCGCAGAGCACTCGCGGGTCGAGGCCGTCGAGCTGAGAGGCGAGCTCGGCGTTCTGCGCTTCGACGTGCTGCCACAGCGACGCGAACGTCGGGTCCGTGGCGAGTTGCCACCATGCGTTGGCGCGGACGTCGGCGCGCAGCGTGTCGAGCGGCGCGGTGTGCGCGACCAAGAGCGCGTCGCGCGGCACGAAGCGCAGGAGATCGGTGCTCGCGGGGCCGGACGACGTCGCGGGCTCGCTGAAGACCGGGAGGACCGAGACGAGGATCGGGAGCAACATCGGGTGGGCCTTTGGGAGGGTCTTGGGCTGTCCGAGCCGGTCCGCGCGCCACTTGCGCCGGATTGAGCCGATCCCGCACAGCCCGCCGCGGATCGCTTCCGGCGCACGCGCCGTTCGCCTGCTTCCGTCCTCCGCGTTCGCGGGGCGTTGCAGGGCGTTCGGCGCGAGCGGGTTGCTTCGCGGGTGCCGAGCGGGTTGTCACGGAGCGTCGGTCCTTTCACAAATCGCGGGCCAAGGGCGTCGCCCCTTGTCCGCGCGCGTGCGACACGCGACGCTAGGCGGATGAAGCGCGGTTGTCTGATCTCGTTCTTCTCGCTCCTCGCGTTCGTCGCGATCTTCGAGCTCGTCGCGCGCTCCGGTTGGGTGGCTGCGCTACGCCCCGAAGCGCTCGATCCGATCGGCGCACAGGTGCTCGAAGCGAACGTCCAGGCTCACCCGTATCTCGCGTACGCACCGAAACCGAACTACAGGCACGAGCCGACGCCGTCGTACGCCCAGCAGGTCTCGCACAACTCGCTCGGCTTCCGAGGTCGCGAGACGACGTATGCCAAGCCGCAGGGCACGTTCCGGATCGTCACGATCGGCGGGTCGTCGGTCTATGGGCAGAGCGAGTCACGAGACGACGCTGTGTGGTCGGTGCGGATGGAGAAGTACCTCAACGAGGCCGGACTCGCGCGCAAGGTCGAAGTGATCAACGGCGGCTGTCGCGGTTACTCGACGTTCGAGATGCTGATCAACCTCGAGCTCAGGCTCGTCGACTTCGAACCGGATCTGGTGCTCGTCTACGAGTCGATCAACGACATGCGCTGCGCGCTGTACCCGGGTTGCCGGAACGACAATCAGCACTGGCGCACGGTTTGGCCCGTGGTGCGCAAGTCGGCGATCGACGAGCTCGCCGAATCGAGTCGTCTGTACCTGACCTGGCGTCGCTACGGAACGGACTGGCTCACGAAGCAGGGGAACCTCGGCTCGTACGTGATCGTCGACTTCGGGAAGTACGCAGACGACTACGCGCAGCCGACCGACGCCGAGCGCGGCTTCGCGAACTTCCGGCGCAACCTGAAGAGCATCGTCTCGGTCGCGCGCGAGCATGGGTCTCAGGTGTTGCTCTCGACACAAGCGATGCGCTTCAGCGACATCGAGCCCGCGTCGTCGTACCAAGCGCAGAAGGCGGGACTACTGCGTTGCCGCGAGATCCTGCGTGAGGTCGCGAGCTCCGAAGGGGTGCCGCTAGTCGACACGGCGAAGCACCTCGAGGACGCGCTCGCGGACCAGCTCGCCGCCGGCAAGAAGCCCGACGACCTGTTCCAACATGAAGTCCACCCGACCGACAAGGGCTCGGACATGATCGGTCGCTTCCTCGCGGACCGGATCCTCGAGCTGAAGCTCGTGCCGGCGAACTGACGCGCTCAGATCAGGCCGTTGCGCGCGGCGTGGATCAGATCGGTCGTCGCGGGCACCAGCCCGGCGGAGCGCAGGTCGCTCGCGATCTGGCCGCGGTGGTACGCCGAGTGCGCCAACACGTGATCGAGCACGTCGCCGACCCGACTGGACCAAGGCTCACCCTTGGTGTTGACGTACTTCACCTCGCGCGCGAGCACCGAGTCGTCGAGCGCCTCGACGAACGCGCCCCATTCGCGCGCGAGCCGCGCGTGCTCCTCCGCGCAGCGCACGAGCTCCGGCGTCGGCCACACCGGCGCCGTCTGCGGCAGCCCGCGCAGGCGTTCGAGCCAGAGACCTCCGGCGCTCAGGAGGTGTGACAGCCTCCCGAGCGCCTTCGGCGGAACCTCGGTCGCGCGCGCCAGGCTCGTCAGCACCTCGCGGTTCGCCCACGCTTCGTAGGCGAACAGGCGCCGGTAGTGCGCGCGCGCGTCCATCGGATCACTTCAAGAGGTCGGCGACGACCGCGCGCTCGCCTTCGAGTTCCTTGACGGTCGCGGCGATCTTCTCCTTCACGAACGGATCGAGCGGGAGACCCTGGACGATCTTCCAGCCGCCCTTGCCGTCGGAGGTGACCGGGAACGAGCTGATCAGCCCGACGGGCACGCCGTACGAGCCGTCGCTGACGACGCAGACCGAGCGCCACTCGCCCGGAGGCGTCGCGAAGTGCAGGTCGTGGACGTGATCGACCAGCGCGCTCGCCGCCGAGAACGCGCTCGACGAGCCCCGCGCCGCGATGATCGCCGCGCCGCGCTGTTGGACGGTCTTGAAGAACTCGCCCTTGAGCCACGCTTCGTCCTTGATCACTTCGTTGGCGGGCTTGCCCTTGATCAAAGTGTTGACGTAGTCGGGGACCTGCGTCGCGCTGTGGTTGCCCCAGATCAGCGCCTGGGTGACGTCGGTGCTGTGCACCCCGGCCTTGGTCGCGAGCTGCGACATCGCGCGGTTCTGGTCGAGGCGCGTCATCGCGGTGAAGCGCTCCTTGGGCACGCCCTTCGCCGAGTGCATCGCGATCAGCGCGTTGGTGTTGCACGGGTTGCCGACGACCGCGACGCGGACGTCCTTCGCCGCGACTTCGGCGATCGCTTGGCCCTGGCCGACGAAGATCGGACCGTTCTCGCGGATCAGGTCGTTGCGCTCCATGCCCGGGCCGCGCGGCTTCGAGCCGACGAGCAAGCACCAGTTGGCGTCCTTGAACGCGACCTTGGTGTCGCTCGAGCAGACGATGCCGCGGAGCAGCGGGAACGCGCAGTCCTCGAGCTCCATCGCGACGCCCTTCAAGGCTTGCATCACCTTGTCGATGGGCAGCTCGAGCAGCTGCAGGATCACGGGTTGATCGGGACCGAACATCGCGCCGGACGCGATGCGGGGGAGGAGCGCGTAGCCGATTTGGCCGGCAGCGCCGGTGACGGCGACTCGAATAGGGGCCTTGGTCATGGCTTTGGGTGGGTTTCGAGGAGCGGGGAGGGAAGCGCGTAGTGTGCCTGGCTAGTTCGCGGACGAAAAGTCGACCCGGTCTTTTCCTGGACGGTCCCAGCGGTCGATGCGCAGATCGGCCCATTCATCCAAGCCGCGCGGGCGGTCGATCGCGACGGAACTCGACCTCGGGCGAACGGACGGGGTAGTCTTCGGCGACGACCCTCGAGCGCGCGTGCGGAAGCGGCTCTTGGGCCGTCGACACAAGCGAGCTAGTGTGGAGCGCCCGAGAACGAGCAACTGGATGCGAGCCACCCAAACCGCCCTCGACGAAACCCTGCTGACCACGCTCTTCGAGAGCTTGGGCCAGGAGGCGCACGCCCAGCGCTTCGAGGTCGCGCCGAACCCGTGCGTCGGCGCCGCGGTGCTCGCCGGCGATCGCGTGCTGTCTCGCGGCTTCCACCGCGTGTGGGGCGGCCCGCACGCCGAGGTCGAAGCGCTCGCCCTCGCGGCGGAGAGCGGCGTGCCGCAGGACGAGTGGACGACGCTCGCCGTGACGCTCGAGCCGTGCTCGTCGGTCGGCAAGCAGCCCGCGTGCACCGAGGCGATCCTGCGTTCGGGGATCCGACGCGTGATCGTCGGCGCGGTCGATCCCGATCCGCGTTCGCGCGGCGCCGGCATCCAGCGCCTGCGTGAAGCGGGCTTGCAGGTCGATCTCTTCGAAGGCGTCTCGACGCTCGATCGCGTCACCCCGCACTTCGTGCAATGGACCTCGCCCGATCGCATGCGCCGTCCGCGTCCGTGGACGATCGCGAAGTGGGCGCAGACGCGTTCCGGTCACCTGATCCCGCCCGCGGAAGTCGGCGGTGGCCGTTGGATCAGCGGCCCGGCGTCGCTCGACGAAGTGCACGTGCTGCGCGGTCGGGTCGACGCGATCGTCACCGGCATCTCGACGGTGCTCGCCGACGATCCGCGCTTCTCGGTGCGCCCGCCGGGCGACCCGTCCAAGCCGCCGATCCGCGTGGTGCTCGACAGCGTGCTGCGCACGCCGCCGAACGCGCGCCTGTTCCAGCCCAAGGAACCGCACGAAGGCCTCGGCGGTCTGCACATCCTCTACCAGGCGGGCACGAACGCGGAGCGCTATCGCTTGTTGGAAGCGGCGGGCGCGAAGCTCGTCGGCCTGCACGTCGACGACAACGATCACGTGTCGCTCTGGGACGTGCAGGCGTACCTGTGGCAGCTCGGCGTGCGCCGCGTGTTGCTCGAGTCCGGTCCGATCCTGCTCTCGCGCTACCTCGACCACGGCTTCGTCGACCAGGTGCGCGTCTACACCGGCAACGTCAGCGGCGGTCGCGGTGAGACGCTCGGCCCGCGGCTCGCGCAGATGCGCTTCGAGGAGCGCGCGGACCGCGAGACCGGCGGCGACGCCGTGCTCGAAGCGTTCCTCTACGACTGACGTCGGCGGCGGCGCGCTCGCGTCTCAGCCGCCCTTCGAGTCCTCGTCCGCGGCGATCTCCGGATACGCCTTGCGCGCGCGCTTGCCGGCTTCCGTGTCCCAGTACTTGCGGATCAACAGGCGCAGCTTGGTCTCCGCCTTGCGCTTCTGGTTCGCGGCGGAGAGCTCCTCGAACTCCTTCCAAAGCGCTTCGGCGGCGAGTCCCTTCTTGTACGCGGCGATCACGTCGCGTTTCGTGGGCAGGCTCTCCGCCTGCGCGACCGCCTTGGCGAGCTCCTTCTCGTTCGGCAGTCCCTTGCAGCGTTCGGCGAGCGAGACGAGCTGCGCGTAGCCGACCAAGACCTGATCGCCCTTGACGAGCTCGAGCGCCGCGTCGCGCTCGGTCGCGATGCCGGCGAGCGCCTGCGCGGCTCCGGCGCGCGCTTCCTCGGCGTACTTCGTCGCGGGGTTGACCGCGATCACCGCGCTCCACGCGCGCCAGGCCTCCGGATGGTCGTCGCGCTCGATCGCCTTGCGCGCGGCTGCTTGCGCCGCCTTGACGGTGTCGAGTTCCTCGCGCGAGAGTCCGGCGCCGAGCTTCTCCCGCACGCCGGCGACCGCGCTGGCGATCTGGCTCGGCTTCGGCACGTCGCCGGGCATCAGGCGCCGCGAGACCTTGCCGTCGGGCGCGACCAGCATCACCTGCGGACAGCGCAACGCGCCGTCCTCGTTGAACGCGAAGAAGACCGGATCCCAATTGCGTTGGTGATCGGCGCAGGTCGGCGTCAGGAACACCGAGCACACGTCGCGCGAGGTCTTCTTGCCGTCGACGGTCTCCTCGAGCTTCCTCGCCGGGTGCTCGCCCGCGTTCGCGATCACGAGCACCGTGCCGTCGAGCGCTGTTGCGACCGCCGGGTCGGCGGGCAACGTCTTCGCGAAGCGCTCGCTCGCTTCCTCCTCGACCAGCACCGCGAACACGACCAAGGGCACGTTGCGCTCCGCCGCCTCCTTGCGGGCCTCCTCCAGCGTGCCGACGAAGGGCGCGAACCGAGCCGCGACCGCCTTCTTCTGCGCCTTTGGAGTCGGCGCGTTCCAGCCGATAGAGTTGTGCCCCGACGCGGCGGCGCTAAGGAGCGCGACCGCGCATACCAGCCCCACGAGTCCACGTCGCATGCGCAGAGTCTCCTCCTTGCTCTCCGGCGCGACAAGCCTGCCGTGGCTCGTGCTGCTCTGCTGTCTCTCTGCGTGCCGTGTCCTGGACGGAGCGCTGGAGCCGGTGTCGAGCGAAGCGTCCGCCGCTTTCGCCCGCGCACGCGTGCACGCGCGCCGCGATGACGAGGAGGGCCGGCTGGCGGCGTTGGAGGAAGCGACGCGCGCGCGCGATCTCGCACCCGAGTGGGTCGCGCCCCAACGGTTCCTGGACGAGCTCCTGCGCAGCGAGCTGCGCGGCCTGGAAGCGCTCGACGGCCACCGCCGCGCGCTCGCCGAGCGACCGAACGATCCGCGCGAGCTCTACCTCGCCGGCCGGCTCGAGGGCACCGCGGGCACGCGTCGGTTCGAGCAGGCGGTCCAGCGCGATCCGGGCTTCGCGTGGGGCTGGCACGGGCTCGCGTGGACCGCGGCGGCGCAAGGCGACTGGTCGCTCGCGGTGCGCCACGGTGAGCGCGCGCTCGCATGCGCCCGTGAAGCTTGGGAGCGCGTGTGCTTCGGCGCCGCGCTCGCGCGCTACCTCGATCAGGACGATCGTTCGGTCGACGCGCTCGACGTGCTCGCGCCCTTGATCGACGATCCGGCGCTCGAGCCGACCGATCGCTTGGAGCTCGAGCTGCAATCGATCGGCATCCAGCTCGGTCTGCTCTTCGATCCGCGCTCGAAGCGCGGCGCGCGGCGCGCCCTGGAGCTCCTGCGCGAAGAGGACCTGACCGACGCCGAGATCGACACGCTGGTGACGCGGCTGCGGTTCTCGCCGATCCAGGATTCGACGGGAGCGCTCGAGCTCTCGCTCGCGCTCGCGGCGCGCTCTTCGCCCGCGCGGGACCGCTGGCGCGCGGTGCTGATGCTCGAGGACCGCGCGAATCCGCTGGCGTTGGCGCTCGCGTTGCTCGAGCGCGCTCGCGACGCCGGCGCGAAGAGCGCCGCCGACGGGCCGCTGCTGCGCGTCGCGCGTTTCGCCGCGGGTCAGTTCACGCGAGGCGTGGACGAGTGGCTCGCCGACCTGCCGCGGGTCGTGCTCTCGACCGACGGGCTCCCGCGCGATCCGCGCATCGCGGAGGTCGTGCGCGCCGCGCGCGCCGCCGGGACGACCCGCACCGCGAGCCACGCGGTGCTGGTCGAGCTCGGCAACGCGACGCTCGCCGCCGGCTGGTTCCGCGAAGCGCGCTCGGTCGCGAACGCGCTGACCGAGTACGACCTGGAAGCCGCACTGGCGCTCGACGAGCGCGCGTCCGCCGGCATCGACCTGATCCGCGGACTGCGCGCGCTGTTCGGTCCCGACGAACGGCGCCGGCGCGAGGACCGCGCGTCGGTCGCGAGCCTGGAGAGCCTGTTGCGCGCCGCCGCGCCGCTGTTCGCGCGCCTCGACGGCCCGGCGGATCGCGAGGCAGTCGCGCGCAAGGCCCGCGAGCTCGCGCGCTCGCCGCGGATCGCGTACGGCGCGTTCGGATCGCTCGTGCATCCGGGGCCGCGGCTGTCGGAGCTCGATGAACGTCAGGGCCTCGGACCGGCGGGCGACGCGGTCGGTGGGCTCGCCGCCGCGCTCGATCGCATCGGGCGCTTCGGCATCTTCGGCAAGCTGATGGGCTCGCCGCCGGACGGGACGCTGTTGCCTCGGCTCTGGATCGAGGAGCTCGCCGGCGAGCGGCTCGGCGTGCCTTGGCGCGGCACGATCGCGTGGTGCGAGACCGCGGACCTGAAGAGCAGTGCGGCGCGCGCCGGCGCGGCGATCTCCGGCGCGGCGTTGCACGAAGGCTATTGGATCGACATCGACGTCGTGCGCCGCGAGCGCGACGCGTGGCTCGCGCTCGAGCGCGAATTCATGGGCGACGAGCACGCGGACCGGATCGGGCGCGCGGAGCGAGCGCTCTCGGTGCGGGGCCTGCCGATCGAGGCGCCGCCGAACCTGCGCGAGCTCTACCGCGCCGAGCGGCGCTCGATCGACGTCCTGCTCGGCGAAGCCGAGCGCGTGCGCCTCGCCGTCCTGCGCGATCGAGCGCGCGGTCCGGTCGTCGAGGCGGCGCTGCGGCGACCCGGCCTGGTCGATCTCGACGACCTCGTCGCGGTCACCGCGATCCACGAGGAAGGGCACCTCTGCGATCGCACGCGCTTCTTCCCGTTGACAGCGCACTGGGGGCGAGCGCTGGGTTTCTTGGCGCGCCACTTCTTCTCGCCGGAGGCGATCGCGGAGCGGCTCGAGTACCGCGCGCAGTTGATCGCGCTGTGCGAGTCGGCCGATCCGCGTCTCCCGCTCGCGGACGTGCTCGCGGCGGCCGAGGCCGGCTCCGAAGGGCTGACTCCGCACGCGGCGGCGTATCGACGGTTGCTCGCGGATTGGCTCGCGTTGCTCGACGCCGATCTCGAGTGCGATCCGGCGCGCTGGCCGGAGCTCGATCCGACGCGCGTGCTGGTCCAGGAGCTGCACCGGCTGCCTCCGGAGCGCATCCGGGAGCTCGCGCGCACGTTGGCGCGCCGCGAAGGCTTGTTCGAGCGCTGAAGCTCGACGTCCAGGCCCTCAGGCGAGCACGGTCGGCCAGAGCTCGTCGATCGCGGCGAGCAGGCGCGCGAGCGACGCCTCGTCGTGGTCGCCCATGTGGCCGATGCGGAACGTGTGACCTTTGAGGTCGCCGTAGCCGTTCGAGATCAGCTCGCCGCGCTTCGCGAGAGCTTTGGTCAGCTTCTCGACGTCGAGCGCGCCTCGGCGCAGGCAAGAAACCGTCGGAGAGGCGAGCTCGGGCTCCGGCAGCAGCCGGAGGCCGTGGCCGTGTGCCCATGCGACGGTCTGCGCTTGCATGCGCACGTGCTTCGCGAAGCGTGCGTTCCACGCGTCGGCTCCGCTTCGCCCGCGTTCGGACGGCGGCAGCGTCGCGCCGGCGCTGATGTCCTCGAGCTGGCGCGCGAGCGCGAAGTAGAGCGGCAGGCAAGGCGTCGCGAGCGTCGCGCGCTCGCGGTGGCCGTCGACGATCCGGATCGGGTCGAGGTAGAAGCTCGCGCGCTTCGAGTTGCGGGCTCGCTCGAGGTAGCGCGCCGACGCGCAGCACACCGCGATGCCGGGCGGCAGCGACAGCGCCTTCTGTGAGCTCGCGAACGCGAAGTCGAGGCCGTGCACGTCGAAGTCGACCGGCGCGCCGCCGAGGTAGCTGACCAGGTCGGCGAGGAAGAGCACCTCGGGCGTGTCGCGCAGCACCCGAGCGAGCGACGCGATCGGCGTGCGCACGCCGGTCGCGGTCTCATTGACGGTCAGCGTGACCGCGTCGAACGGTCCTCGTTCGGCGAGCGCGCGTGCGACGGTCTCGGGCGCGACCGTCTCGCCGAGCGGCGCCTCGAGCTTGGTCGCCGACTTGCCGAGCGCCAGCGCGACCTCGTGCCAGCGCTTCGAGAACGCCCCGTTGACGAGGTGCAGCGTCCGCGGCCCGACGCCGTGCAGCGCGGCCTCCATCAGCCCGGTCCCGCTGCAGGTGTGCACCGCGACCTGCGCGGTGCTCGACTCCGCGAGCCCGAACGCGAGGCCGAGGTGGGGATCGATCCGCGCGCTGAGCGCGTCCATCTCCTTGCCGCGGTGGCTGATCTGAGGCCGCGCGCACTCGGCCAGGATCTCGGGACGGACTTCGGTGGGACCGGGGATCCAGAGCATCACGAACCTCGCGGGTCGAGGGAATCGAAGACGGCGAGGAGCCGTCGGTGGGCGGACAGGGAGCGCAGCATCGCGAGCTCCTCGGCATCGACGAGCAGCGGCAGCAGCGCGGCGAACGTCGGAGCGGCGCAGCGCGAGCGCGCGAGCGCGAACACGCTCTCGCGGCGGACGACGCCGCCGTAAGCGACGAAGCGGCGCGCCGCGCGCGCGCCGACGAGGTCGGTGATGCCGTCGCCGACGCACACGACGCCTCGGCCGCGCGCGTGCGGCTCGCGGTCGCTCTCGGCGGCGAGGCGTTCGACCAGCGCGCGCTTGCCGTCGTGCGTCGCGAGCGGCGAGCGCTCGTCGAAGCCGGTGTACGCGCCGTTGGCGTCGTGGAAGACCTCGACGGCGAAGACGTCGCGTTCGTCGAGGTCCAGCGAGCGCGCGAGCGCGAGCACCGCGGCACGGATCCCGCCGCTGACGATCACCACGCGCTTCCCGAGCGACCGCAGCGCCGCGCAGAGTTCGCGCGCCTCGGGCACGGCGCGCGCGACGTACAGGCGGCCGAGCGCTTCGAGCTCGTCGCGCGACGGCCGCAGGCGCGCGAGCCGCAGGCCGTACACGTCCTCGAGCTTCGTGTCGCCGGCCATCGCGCTCTCGGTCAGCGCCGCGATCTCGGCGCGGCGCTCGCCCGCGAGCTCGTCGATGCCTTCGATCGCCGACAGCGTCGAATCGCAATCGAACACGACCGTGCGGTAGGGCGGGGGAGCGTCCGGCGCGGGGTCCTGCACGCGCAGAGCGTAGCGAGCGCTCGCTCGCGAGCCCAAGCCGCTGCGAGCTAGAAGCGCACCAGCGCGACCGAGCGCAGCGCGGGCAGCGCCGCGAGCTCGGCGACCGCGGCGTCGGACGGCACGGCGTAGAGCGACCACAGGCCGAGCGCCTCGCCGTCGCCGATCGGCCCGAGCTCGATGCGCCGGATGTTGACCGCGTGGCGGCCGAACAGCGTGCCGACCGTGCCGACGACGCCGGGCAGGTCCGCGTGGCGGGTGACCAGCAGCGCGCCCTCCGGCTCGAGGTCGATCCGCAGGGCATCGAGCTCGGTGAACTTCGGCGTGCCCGCGAACACGTCGCCGGCGACGCGGTGGCGGCGCCCGCTGCGACCGACGGCGACCAGCGCGAGCGCCGGGCGTTCCGCGCCGCGCTCGGGGGCGTGCAGGAGCTCGAGCCCGCGCTCGCGCGCGAGCCGCGGCGCGCTGACGAAGTTGACCGCGTCGCCGAGCGACGGACGGAGCGCTCCGACTTGGACCGCCAAGCGCGCGTGGCTCGGATCGAACGTCGCGAACTCGCCGCCGAGCTCGAGCTCGAGACGCGCGAGCGGTTCGTCGAGGCGTTGGGCGAGGAAGCTCGCCGCGCGCTCGGCGAGCTTCAGGTACGGGGCGAGCCGCCGCAGCGTCGCCGCGTCCGCCGTCGGCGCGTTGACCGCGTTCTTCGCGACGCCGTCGACGAGGAAGCCGACGATCTGCTCGGCGATGTCGATCGCGACGTTGCGCTGCGCTTCGTCCGACGACGCTCCGAGGTGGGGCGACAGGATGACGTCGTCGCGCGCGAGCATCGGGTTCGTCGCGCTCGGCGGCTCTTCCTCGAGCACGTCGAGCGCCGCGCCGCGGACGTGGCCGCGGTCGAGCGCCTCGATCAGCGCCGCTTCGTCGATCAGTCCGCCGCGCGCGGCATTGATCACCCGCGCGCCGGGCTTGAGCGCGGCGAGGCGCTCGCGGGACAGCAGGTGGCGCGTGTGCTCGTTGAGCGGGACGTGCAGCGTCACGAAGTCGGACGCCGCGAGCAGTTGTTCCAGCGTCGCGAGCTCGACCCCGCGCACCGGACTCTCGGTCGCCTGCGCGAGGAACGGGTCGTACGCGAGCACGCGCAGCTTCAGGCCGATCGCACGCTCGGCGACCGCGCCGCCGATGCGGCCGAGCCCGATCACGCCGAGCGTCTTGCCGGTCAGCTCGGTGCCCATCAGGCCCTTCTTCTTCCAGCCGCTGCGCGCCGCGCGATCGGCGCGCGGGAGGTTGCGGGCGAGCGCGAAGAGGTGTGCGAGCGCGAGCTCGGCCGCCGAGAGCGTGTTGCCGTCCGGCGTGTTCATCACGACGACGCCGCGCGCGGTCGCCGCGTCGCAGTCGATGTTGTCGACCCCGACCCCGGCGCGGCCGATCACGCGCAGGCGATCGGCGGCGGCGATCACCGCCTTGGTGATCCGCGTCGCGGAGCGCACGACCACCGCGTCGAAACCGACGACGGCGTGGATCAACGCCGCCTCGTCGAGCCCGAGGCGGGTTTCGAGCTCGCAGCCATGACGACGGAAGATCTCGTTGGCTTCCGACGCGAGCTCGTCGCAGACCAGGACACGCGGGTTGCGGTTCGCGGGCGCCATGCGTCAGCCTTGCAGTGCCGCGCGCACCAACGCCTCGAGCGTCGTGCTCTTGGTCTTCTTGCGCGCCTTCTCGATCGCGACGCGCGCTTCGCTCTCGCCGTAACCGATCGAGACCAGCGCCGCGATTGCGTCCTGGATCTCGCGCGGCGGCTCGGGCGGCGTCACTTCGACGACCGCGTTGCCGACGACGACGCCGAGCTCGGCCGCGAGCTCGTGCGCGCGCTCGCCGAGGTCGAGCAGGATCTGGTCGGCGGTGCGCTTGCCGATGCCCTTGACCGCGCACAGCCGCTTTGCGTCGCCCGCGACGATCGCGCGGACCAGGTCGTCGCGCGACAGGCCGGAGAGCAATGCGAGCGCGACCGCGGGGCCGACGCCGCGCACCTCGAGCAGCGCTCGGAAGAGATCGCGCGCCGGCCGGTCGGGGAAGCCGTAGAGCAACTGCGCGTCCTCGCGGACGACGTAGTGGGTCCACACGCGCGTCACGCCGCTCGCGGGGAACGCCGAACCGAGCGGTACCGCGAGGTCGAAGCCGATGCCGTGCACGTCGAGCACCAGTCGCGCGGCGCTGCGGCCGGCAACTTGGCCCTCGAGGTACTCGTACACCGCTACTCCTTCTTCTTCTCCGTGAGGACCAGGCCCATCTCGGAGAGCTTCCGCTTGAGCTCCGCGAGAGAGGTTTGACCGAAGTTGGGCATCGACAAGAGCTCGTCCTCGCCGTGCTGGATGACATCGCCGACGGTCATGCATCCCAGGTTCTCGACGGCGCGCCGGGCGCGGATCGAGAGGTCGAGGTCTGCAACGGGCCTATTGAGCACGTCGGCGTTCTCGCCGGTCGCCTTCGGGCGAACGGCCGCTTCGATCGAAGCCACGGCTTCGTGATGGGCCATGCCCAACCGAAGGTTCTTCGAGGAGAGGATCTGCTTGATCTCGTTCAGCGAGGTCTCGCCGAAGTTCTTGTAGGAGAGCAGCTCCTGCTCGGTGCGACGCACCAGGTCGCCGAGCGTCAGGATGTTCATCTTGTTGAGGCAGTTGCGCGCGCGGACCGACAGCTCGAAGTCGGTGATCGGCGTGCGCAGGATCTGGTTCAGGCGGTCTTCCTTCCGCTCCAGATCCTCGTCGTAGTACATGCTCATGCCTTCGCGCGCATCCTCGACGAAGAGTCGGATGCGGCGATCGGCGGGCAGGTTCTTGCGGACGGTCTCGTAGCAGGCGGCCGCTTGGTTGTCGCGACCGAGGTCCTCGTAGAGCAGGCCGAGGTTGATCAGCGTGCGCAAGTCGATCGGGCGCAGCGTCGCGAGCTGGCGGTAGGACTCGAGCGCCTCCGCCTCGAGGCCGTAGCGCTCGCACAAGTAGCCAGAGCGGAAGAGCGCGCCGCGGTGGGTGGGATCGACGTCGCGCGCGGCTTCGTACTCGTCGATCGCGAGCTCCCACTTGCGCTCGAGCTCGGCGACGCGACCGATCAGGTAGTGGCCCTCGGCGCTCGCGGCGAAACTCTTCGGCGCCTTCTCCAGCCCGCCGCGCAGGTTGGCGAGCGCCTTGTCGGAGTCGCCGGTCGCGAGGTCGATCTCGAGCTTGGCCTCGAGCATCCCGCCGCGCGGCTTGGGCTCCTCGGGATACGCGTTGGTCAGCTTCTCGAGGATCGGCAGCGCGTCCTTGTAGCGCTCGGCCGCCATCAGCGAGTTCGCGCGCGTGAAGTTCGCGACGACGTCGTCGTACTTCGCGAGTTGGTCGGACGCGCGTTGCCATTCACCGGCGATCCAGAGACCGAGGCCCTTGCGGCGGCCTTCGTCCCCCGCGTCGGAGAGCGTTTCGACGACGCGCTTGAAGCTCTCGAGCGTGCGCACGTTGCGGAAGACCGCCGCGCGCGCTTGTTGGAGAGCTTGGAAGCTCGGAATCGCCGCGGACTTGATGTCGAAGTCGGGTTCCTCGGGCTCCGGGAGGTCTTCGGGCTCTTCGGGGAGAGCCTCGGACGCTGTGGCCGCGAGCGGGGTGACTTCGGGAACTTCCGGATCGGCGCCGTAGGAAGCGTAGTCGGTCGACATGGATGAGAGCGTGGTCGTTCGTGACCGCGAAGCCGCTCGGTCGGGACGGTAGACGGGGGCCAGAACCCCTCCGAGCGAGGATTCGAGCGCGGGATCCTAGCCGTGAGCGCCCGGGGGCGTCAAATCGGCCCCTCGGCGGGCCCGCGGCGACGCTAGCGTGGCGCGTCCCTTCGCGAGGCCGTCCCATGAGCTGCGTGTTCTGTCGCATCGTCGCCGGCGAGCTGCCGGCGGAGCGGGTGTTCGAGAGCGAGCGCGTGCTCGCGTTCCGCGACATCCGACCCGCCGCGCCGGTCCACGTCCTGGTGGTGCCCAAGGCGCACGTCGAGTCGCTGTTCGAGCTCGACGATCGCGAGCTCGCGGGCGAGCTCCTGCTCGGCGCCGCCGAGGTCGCGCGCCTCCAAGGTCTCGACCGCGGCTTCCGCCTGATCGCGAACACGCGCCACGACGGAGGTCAAGAGGTCGGTCACATCCATCTGCACGTCGTCGGCGGACGACGGCTCGGTCCGATGCTCGCGCGCTGACAGCCGATCTCCGTAGGCGCTCACGAATCTCCATCTCGCGCTTGGAACGCACGCGCGTGTTTTGCATGAAAGAGGACGCGCGGATTCGGCGACGTTCGGAGGAGATGCGATGGACAAATTCGTGATCGAAGGAGGGCGCACCTTGCGCGGCAAGGTGCGCGTGTGCGGTTCGAAGAACGCGGTGCTGCCGGTGCTCGCGGCGTCGTTGTTGTCCGACGAGCCGTTGGTGATCCCCAACGCGCCCCGGCTCTCGGACGTCGAGTCGATGCTCGACGTCCTGCGCGATCTCGGCTCGACGGCGACCCGTCGTTCCGACGGCGCGGTGCTCGTGCAATCCGCGGACACGCCGGCCGACTGCGCGAGCTGGGACCACGTGCGCAAGATGCGCGGCTCGATCTCGGTGCTCGGACCGTTGCTCGCGCGCCACGGACGCGCGGTCGTCAGCCAGCCCGGCGGCTGCGTGATCGGCGTGCGCCCGATCGACCTCCACTTGAAGGGGCTGCGCGCGCTCGGCGCGAAGATCGAGACCGAGCACGGCTACGTCGTCGCCGAAGCGCCGAAGGGCGGCTTGCGCGGCGACGAGATGTACCTCGGCGGGCCGCAGGGCTCGACCGTGCTCGGCACGGCGAACGTGATGATGGCGGCGACGCTCGCGCGCGGCCGCACGGTGATCCACGGCGCGGCGTGCGAGCCCGAGGTCGTCGATCTCGGCGATTGCCTGAACAAGATGGGCGCGAAGATCAGCGGGCTCGGCTCGCCGCGGATCGTGATCGACGGCGTCGAGCGGCTCGGCGGCGCGACGCACTCGGTGATCCCCGATCGTATCGAGGCGGGCACGTACCTGATCGCCGGCGCGATGACCGGCGGCGCGGTGCGCGTCGAGAATTGCCGGCCCGACCACCTGACCGTGTTGCTCGAACGCCTCGGCGAAGCGCGCGTGCCGTTCCAACAGGGCCCCGATTGGATCGCGAGCGTCCCGTACGACGTCCGCGACCGGGCGCGCGCTCCGCAGCCGACCGACGTGACGACGCTGCCGTACCCGGCGTTCCCGACCGACCTGCAGGCGCAGTGGATGGCGCTGATGACGCTCGCGAACGGCATGAGCGTGATCACCGAGACGATCTACTCCGACCGCTACATGCACGTCGCGGAGATGATGCGTCTCGGCGCGACGATCCGTCGCCAGGGCGCGAGCGCGATCGTGCTCGGCCCCGCGCCGCTCTCGGGCGCGCCGGTGATGGCGAGCGACCTGCGCGCGTCGGCGGCGTTGGTGCTCGCCGGATTGGTCGCGAAGGGAACGACCGAGGTCCACCGCGTGTACCACATCGATCGCGGCTACGAGCGAATCGAGGAACGCTTGCGCGCGCTCGGCGCCGAGATCAAGCGCGTCGACGACCGCGAACCGGCGGGCACCGACGAGCCGCCGACCGCGAAGACGGTGGTGCCCGCGGCGAAAGCCGCGATGGGCCCGGGCGCGAAAGCCGCGATGGGTTCGGGCGCGAAAGCCGCCGTGACTCCGGTCGCGAAGGCCGCGGTCGCACCGACCCCGAAGGCCGCGGCGAAGCCGGCGCGCGCGAAGGCGCGTCAGTAGGTCGCGAGCCCGACGTCCCGGCCATCGGCGCCGGACACGACGCACGCCTCGCCGAACGCGATCGCATCGATCGCGCCGACGAGGCGCTTGCCCATGCCGCCGACGATCGGAGTGCGCGCCGGGCGCCTGTAGCTCGCGGTCGGCGCGCCGCGCCATCGGCGAAAAGGCGAGAATCTCGAGGTCCCTCGGGCTCCGCCGGCGCTCTCTTGGGGACGCAACCCGTCACGCCATGGATTCCCCCGAGGTCGATTCGGTCGCGATGCCTCCGCCGTGGGGCGAGCACGTGCTCGCGCTGCGTCGGCTCTCCGCCGGGCTCGCGCGGCGCGAGGACGCGCGCGACGACCTCGTGCAGGACACGTTGCTGCGCGCGCTGCTCGCACCGCCGCCGACGTTGAGCTGGCGCTGGCTCGCCGCGACGCTGCGGCGCCGCTCGATCGACCACGCGCGACGCGCGGAGCGGAGGGAGCGCCACGAGCTCGCGACCGAGCCCGACCCGGTCGCCCCGAGCGCCGAGGACATCGCGCTCCAGCTCGAGCTGCAGAGCGAGCTCAACGCCGCCGTGCGCGCGTTGCGCGAGCCCTACCAGCGCGTCGTGTACCTCCGTTTCATCGAGGATCGCACGCCGACCGAGATCGCGCACGCGCTCGGCGTGCCGGTGAAGACGATCAAGACGCAGCTCGCGCGCGGTCTCGCAGAGCTGCGTGAACGCCTCGAGCGGCGCTACGGCCGCGGGCTTCCTGGGCTCGCTCTCCTCCTCCCTTCGACGACCGCGCCGAGCGCGGCCGCCGGTTTCGCGGGGCTCTTCGTCATGCTGAAGAAGGTCGCGTCGTCGATCGCCGTGCTCGTCGCCCTGCTCGGGCTCTGGTACACGCTCTCCTCGGCGCCGCCGGCGAGCTCGGAGCCCGCGCAGGTCGCCGACGCGCGCGGCGAGCTTCCGTCGCGCGGCGAGCGCGAGCTCTCGCTCGCCGCGACCAGCGACGAAGCGCGACGTTCGGCCGGCGACGCGCCGGCCGTCGCGGCGCCGAGCGCGCCGGGGACGAGCGAGCTGCGCGTCACCGTGCGTTGGAGCGACGGCACGCCGGCGTCGAAGGTCGGCGTGCGCATCTTCAGTGCCGCGACGCGCCGGCCGCTCGGCGGCGAGGGCCTGCTAGAGAGCGATGGCGGCGGAGTCGCGCGGTTCGCGCGCGCGCCGAACGAGCCGCTGTTCGTCCGCGCCGATCGGGGCACCGAGGTCGGCCCCGTCGCACCGGCGACGCACGGCGACGACGTGCGCGAGGTCGAGCTCGCGCTCGAGCCCGGCGTCGCGGTCCAAGGTCGCGTCGTCGACCCGCGAGGCGTCGGGCTCGCGGGCGCCGAGATCGTGCTCGCTTCGGGCGGCAGCGATTGGTTGAGCGTCGACCGTCTCGCTCGCTCGGGCCCCGACGGCGGGTTCGAGCTCCGCGACGTGCCGCGCCGGCTCTCGCTCGTCGCGCTCGCCGCGGGCTTCGCGCCGTCGGAGCCCGAGGACCTCGAGCTCGCGACCGGCGAGCCGCCGTTCCGACTCGAGCTCGAGCTCACGAAGGAAGGCGGCGATCTGATCGGGCAGGTCGTGCAGGCGGGTGGCGCGCCGGTGCCGTTCGCCTGGGTCGCGTTGGTGCGGATCGAGCGTTGGACGCCACGGTTCGACGGCACGATGGCCGAGGCGCTCGGTCCGCGAGCGCTGCCGTGCGATTTTGAAGGTCGCTTTCGCTTCGAGGGCGTCGATGCCGGCACGTGGCCGCTGCATGTCTGCGCGCCGGGGTTCGCGCTCGCGACCACCACCGCATCGATCGAAAGGGGTCGGACGAGCGAGGTGCAGGTCGAGCTCGTGCGCGGTGGCGAGCTGCAAGGCACGGTGCGCGACGCGGAGGGCCGGCCGGTCGCGGGCGCGTTCGTGCGCGCGTTCGACGCGGCGGTGTCGCCGCGCTACCTCGGGATGGGGCAGTACGACGAACGCAACGCATTCGGCTCGCCGACGACGTCGTCGGATGCCGAAGGTCGCTACCGACTCGGTCCGTTGTGGCCGGACGAGGTCCACGTGTACGCGAGCTCGCCGCGCGGCGACGACCAGCACGTCGATCAACGGGAGCTCCGCGCCGAGATCGTGCTACAGCCTCGCGCGGGCGAAGTGCTCGCGTGGGATCCGGTGCTCGCGCCCGGGCCGACGATCCGGGGCCGCGTGATCTACGCGGACGGCACGCCGATGAAGGACACGTTCGTCGATGCGAAGCCGAGCGATCCGACGCAAACGCGCACGGCCTACACCGACGAGACGGGCGAGTTCGTGTTCCACAACCTGACGGTCGAGGCCCATCGCATCGACGTGCAGCTCTGGGCCGACGGCGGAGCGATCGCGCCGCTCTTCCGCGAGGACGTCTGGCCCGACGGCGCGCCGCTCGAGCTGCGCGCGGAGCGCGTCGCGCCGGAGCAGCAACCGAAGGGCTCGGTGCGCGGGCGGGTCGTCGGCGCCGACGGGCAGGTCGCCGAAGGGACCGGCGTCGGCCTGAGCGCGTCGGACGGACTGACGTACTTCGCGACGGAGTACTCGCAGGGCGAGTTCCGCTTCGACGGCCTGCCGAAGGAGACGTACCGCGTCGTCGTGTTCCGCGGCGACGACGTCGTGCACGTCGCGGAGGCGTTCGAGCTCGGCAGCGGCGAGGAGCGCGACGTCGGCGCGCTGCGTCTCGGGCCGGACGCGAGCCTGCGAGTGCGGATCGATCGCTCCAGGATCGGCGCGGAGCTCGAGCCGAGCCTCTATCTGCGACGCGAGGGCTCGATGATCGGCCGGAACCTGGCGCCGGGCACGAGCGAGTTCGTGTCGATCGACCGACTGACCGTCGGCACCTACGGCATCCATTGGTGGGGGGCGGGTCTCGCCGAAGGCGAGCGGACGGTCGACCTCGCCGCGGAGCGCGAGGTCGTGCTCTCGCTCGAACCCGGTTGGTTGCACACGTTCGAGATCGCGTTCCCGGCGGGAGCGGCCGGCGAGCTCGAGCTCGTCGTCTCGAAGCCCGACGGAACGACCGTGCTGCGCAACGTGCTCGCGCGCGGGTGGAACGTCATGAATCCGTTCGCGTTCGGCCCGATGCTGCCCGCGGGGTCCTACCGCGTCACCGCGAAGACCGACCAGGGCCTCGCCGCCGCCGCGGACTTCGTGGTGCTCGCCGAGTCGTCGAATCCGACGACGCGCATCGAGTTGAAGTGACGCGCGGCTCGGTGGCGCCTCGTGGCGCGCTTCGAGGCGTGACCTGACGTCCGTGGGCTCGCGACCCCGGGGAAGCACGCTCGTCGTCGGCGTCGCGAAGGGCGCAGAGCGCGCGGCGACCCGCCCGGCGGCCGACACGCGCGACAACGGCCTCGCGGTCGTTTATAAGCAGCGGCCCGCGAGATCCTCCTCATGTTCGAAAGCCTGACCCAGCGACTCTCCTCCGCCTTCTCGTTCTTCAAGGACAAGAAGGAGATCACGCCCGACAACATCGACGAGGCGCTCGGCCAGGTTCGGACCGCGCTGCTCGAGGCGGACGTCAACTTCAAGGTCGCCCGCGAGTTCACCGAGCGCGTCAAGGCCCGCGTGCTCGGCGCGGAGAAGCTCCCCGGCGTCGAGCCCGGCCAGCAGTTCGTCCACGCTTGTCACCGCGAGCTCGTCGACCTGATGGGGCCGGAAGGTGCCCAGCTCGAGTTCGCGAAGTCCGGGCCGACGATCATCCTGATGGCCGGCCTCCAGGGCGCCGGCAAGACGACCACCTGCGGCAAGCTCGCGAAGCTCTTGCGCGAGAAGCACAAGAAGCGGCCGCTGCTGGTCGCCGCCGACGTCAAGCGTCCCGCCGCGGTCGAGCAGCTCAAGGTGCTCGGCGCGCGCCTGTCGCTGCCGGTCTTCCACGTCGCGGGCGTCGGTCCCGCCGAAGTCTGCGCGCGCGGCGTCGAGGAAGCGAAGCGCACCGGCGCGGACGTCGTCATCCTCGACACCGCCGGCCGCCTCCACGTCGACGAGGAGATGATGGCGGAGGTCGCGGAGATCGCGCGCCGCACCAGCCCGCACGCGCAGTTGCTGGTCGTCGACGCGATGACCGGTCAGGACGCGGTGCGTTCCGCGCAAGCGTTCCACGAACGGCTCGCGCTGACCGGCGTGATCCTGACCAAGCTCGACGGCGACGCGCGCGGCGGCGCGGCGCTCTCGATCAAGCACGTCACCAGCCGGCCGATCCTCTTCATCGGCACCGGCGAGAAGCTCGAGGACCTCGACTGGTTCCACCCCGAGCGCATGGCGGGCCGCATCCTCGGGATGGGCGACGTCGTCGGGCTCGTCGAGTCCGCGGCGACCAACATCAGCGAGGAAGAAGCGCGCGCGAGCTACGAGAAGATGGTCCTCGGCGAGTTCACGCTCGAGGACATGCTCGCGCAGCTCAGGATGATCAAGAAGCTCGGGCCGATGAAGAAGGTGCTCGGGATGCTGCCGGGCGTCGGGCAGATGGTCGACAAGCTCGACGTCGACGACAAGCGCATGGTGCGCATGGAAGCGCTCTTCACCTCGATGACGCCGCGCGAGCGCCTGCACCCCGAGATCCTCGAGATGTCGCGCCGCCGGCGGATCGCGCGCGGCGCCGGCCAGGACGTCGACGCGGTCAACGAGCTCCTCAAGGGCTTCAAGGGCATGAAGCAGATGCTGAAGGAGATGAACCGCCTCGGTCTCGGCGCGAAGATGGGTGCCGACGCCAAGCGCAGCGCGCTGCGCGACATGTCGCCGACCGGCGAGCTCGCCGCGGGCGGCGGCGGGGGCGGCGGACTGCTCGGCGGCCTCGGGTCGCTCGGGAGCGGGCTCGGATCGCTCGGCAGCGGCCTCGGCAGCCTGTTCGGAGGCGGGGGCAAGGGCCAGCCGTCGCTCGACGAGCTGCGCGGGATGATGGGCCAGCGCTCGGTCGGGTCGTCGCCGAACCGCGGCGGCAAGGTCGAGAGCAAGAAGGACAAGAAGGCGCGCCGCAAGCGCGGCCGGCGCTGATTCGAGACCGTTTTCGGTCGCCGCGCGCTTCCGGCGGAGTCGGCGGGCCCGCGATCGGTCTCCAGGGTGGAGTGAGCCCGCCTCTCCTGGTAAGCTCTTCGCCCCTATATTCGGGCGCGACCCGCAACCTCCTAGTCCTCGAACCCGTACGAGTACGCGACCAACCCATGGCCGTCGTCATCCGCATGAAGCGCATGGGGCGTTTGAACCGCCCCGCCTACCGCATCCACGTCACCGACGAGCGCAACCCGCGTGACGGACGCTCCCTGGAGAACCTGGGCCACTACGATCCGCTGATGCCGCGCAAGGAGCACCAGCTCAAGCTCGACATCGAGCGCGCTCGCTTCTGGGTCATCAAGGGCGCCAAGGTCAGCGAGACGGTGCACTCGATCTTCCGCCGCATCGGCGTCTACGAAGGCGAAGCCAAGCGCGAGCACGTCAAGCGCGACCGGAGCGGCCGCAAGGCCGACACCAAGTCGCGTCAGGCGCGCCTCGCCGCGAAGAACGCCCGCGCGACGCTGAAGGCCGCGCGCCTGAAGACGCGCGTCGCCGCGAAGAAGGCTGCGAAGGCGCAGCCGGCTGAAAAGAAGGATTGAGCCCGGTCCACGGAGCGCGCGCGTCGCGCCCGTGTGCCGTTCGGCGAGTCGCCCGCGACCTCAGGTTCGCCGCGTCCGCTCGCCGACTGTCCCCGCGTCGAGGTCCGCTCCGCCCGTGATCCCTGGTGCTGCCGGTGATCCCTCGGGTCGGTGACTTTCTCAACTCCTCCCAACGACCGCTGCACGTGTCCAAGAAGTCCGACCAGACCCTCAAGCTGCTCGACAAGGTCTCGACCGGTTGGCCCGCTCCAGAAAAGCTCGAGAGCGCCAACCTGCTGGAGCAGGGGCTCTACGCGATCCTGCGGCGCACGCTCGAGCCCGCCCACGCCGCGACCGTCGTCGCGGCGTTGCGCGCCAACTACTCCGACTGGAACGAGCTGCGCGTCGCGCAAGCGCAGGAGATCTGCAGCCACCTCGACATCCCGGAGAAGCTCAAGCTCGACGCCGCGCGCGCGACCAAGGAGTACCTCCAGGAGGTCTTCCAGCGCAGCCACGGGCTCGAGCTCGAGTTCCTCCGCGACGACCAGCAATCCGCCGCGCGCTTCGTCTCGATTCTGCCGTACATCGGGCTCGGCACCGCGCATTGGCTGATGTGGCTCGCGTCCGCCGAGAAGGAAGTGCCGGTCACCCAGGGGCTCGTGCGCGTGCTCGATCGCCTCGGGCTGATCGCCCGCAACTCGTCGTCGAAGAAGATGCGCGCGGCGATCGACCCGCTGGTGCCGGACGGCCGCGAGGTCGACTTCCTGCTGCGCTTCGGCGAGGTCGGCTCGCGCTGGTGCGATGCGCGCAAGCCCGCGTGCTACGCCTGCCCGTTGGTCGACGATTGTCGCTACGGCAAGAAGGCGTTCCGCGAGTGGCAGGTCCAGCAGAAGCGCCTCGAACAACAGCGCGTGCGCGACGAAGCTCGCCGCGCGATCCTCGCCAAGAAGGACGAGGAGAAGCGCAAGAAGGAAGACGAGAAGCGTCGCCGCGAGGAAGAGCGCGTCGCGCAGAAGCGCGCGGCCGCGGACGCGCGCAAGCGGCGCGAGACCGAGCGCCTCGCTCGCATCGAGGCGAAGAAGCGCGAGACGGAAGCCAAGGCGAAGGCGAAGCTCGAGGCCGCGAAGAAGGCCGCCGAGCTCGAAGTCAAGCGCAAGGCCGACGCCGAGGCCAAGCGACTCGCCGCCCAGAAGGAGGCCGAGAAGCTCGCCGCGAAGAAGAAGCTCGCCGACGCGCGCGCCGCGGAGAAGAAGGCGCTCGCCGAGAAGAAGGCGGCCGAGAAGAAGGCGCTCGCGGAGAAGAAGGCCGCCGAGAAGAAGGCTGCCGAGCTCAAGGCTGCGCAAGCGAAGCTCGCCGCGAAGAAAGCGGCCGAGAAGGCCGCCGCGGAGAAGAAGGAAGCGGCGCGCAAGGCGGCGGAGAAGAAGGCTGCCGAGAAGAAGGCCGCCGCGGCCAAGGCCAAGTCGGCGCCGAAGGCGAAGCCGGCGGCGAAACCCGCCGCGAAGGCGAAGGCTTCGAAGGCGAAGAACGGCCGCCGCTAGCGCGGTTGCCGGGACGGACTCTGCGAGGATGGGCGCGCCGCGCGTCGTGCTGGCTTCGGCGTCGCCGCGGCGGCGCGAGTTGCTCGCGGCCGCCGGGCTCGCGTTCTCGATCGAGCCCGCGGACGTCGACGAGACGCTGTCGGGCTTCGACGATCCGCGCGATGCGGCGCTCGAGCTCGCGCAGCGCAAGGCGCGCGCGATCGCCGAGCGCCTGCGCGGCGAGCCCGCGTTCGTGATCGGCTCCGACACGATCGTCGCGGTGCCCGCGGGCGACGGTTGGCGGCTGCTCGGCAAGGCCGAGGACGAGCGCGAGGAGCGCGAGATGCTCGGTTGGCTCTCGGGCACCCGCCACGCGGTGCTGACCGGCGTCTGCGTCGTCCGCGCGGCCGACCTCGCGCCGTTCCGCGACGTCGAACGCACGTGGGTGCGGATGCGCGAGCTCTCCACCGCGGACGTCGACGCCTACGTGGCGTCCGGCGAGTGGCGCGACAAGGCGGGGGGGTACGCGATCCAGGAGTCCGCCGACCGGTTCGTCGTCGGCCTCGAGGAGGGCGGTTTCGACAACGTCGTGGGCCTGCCGGTCGGGTTGACGCTGGCGCTGCTGCGCCGGGCGGGCTGGGTCGGCCCTTGATGGGCTCGGCGGCCGCGGATACTCTCTTCGGCCCTTTGGTGCGACGCCCCGCGTCCGAACGCGACCGTCGGGACACGTCGACCGCTACACGGAGCTCACGAGTATGAAGAAGGACATCCACCCGAAGTACTTCGACTGCAAGGTCCACTGCGGCTGCGGCAACGAGTTCCACACTCGCGCGACCGTCAAGGAACTGCGCATCGAAATCTGCTCGGTCTGCCACCCCTTCTACTCGGGCAAGCAGAAGTTCGTCGACACCGCCGGCCGCATCGAGCACTTCCAGAAGAAGTACGCGAAGTCGACCGCCGCGAAGGCCGCCAAGGCCGCGTCGAAGGACTCGGCGGGTTAGCTCGACGCTCCCGCGTTCGTGCTCCCGGGCGACTCGCTCGCGAGCTCCGCGCGCCTCGCTTCGATCCGCGCGGCGCCGACGCACGAACCGGGACGTCCGCGGCGGAGTTGAACGACCATGCAGTTCGCTCCCGCCATCGTCGAAAGGCTCGCGAAGGAAGCTCGGCGCTACGCCGAGCTGACCGACCACCTTTCGCAGCCCGACTTCGCCGCCGATCCCAAGAAGCTGACGGGGCTCTTGCGCGAGCGCGGCACGCTGGAGATCTACCATCAGCTCCACGAGCGCCTGCGCGCGCTCGTCCAGCGCCGCGCCGACGCGGAGAAGCTGCTCGCCGACCCCGAGTACGCCGCGCTCGCGAAAGAGGAGCTCGAAGCCGTCGAACGCGAGGAGCCCGCGCTCGACGACGAGATCAAGCGCGCGCTGGTCACCGACGCCGACGATCGCCGCAGCAAGGTGATCTTCGAGATCCGCGCGGGCACCGGAGGCGAGGAAGCCGCGCTGTTCGCCGCCGATCTGTATCGCCTGTACGTCAAGTTCTTCGACGCGCAGGGCTGGCGCCACGAGGTGTTCGACGTGTCGCCTTCGGACATGGGCGGCTACCGCGAGGTGATCTTCGCCGTCGAGGGCGAGGGCGCGTGGTCGAAGCTCCGCTTCGAGTCCGGCGGCCATCGTGTGCAGCGCGTTCCCGAGACCGAGGCGCAGGGCCGCATCCACACGTCGGCGGCGACCGTCGCGGTGCTGCCCGAGGCCGAAGAAGTCGACGTGCAGATCCGGCCCGACGACTTGCGCATCGACACGATGCGCGCGGGCGGCGCGGGCGGCCAGCACGTCAACAAGACCGAATCCGCGGTGCGGATCACGCACTTGCCGACCAACACGGTGGTCGTGTGCCAGGACGAGAAGTCGCAGCACAAGAACAAGGCGCGCGCGATGCGGATGCTGCGCACGCGGCTCTTCGAGTTCGAGCGCGCGAAGCTGCACGCCGAACGCTCGGCGATGCGCAAGTCGATGGTCGGCTCGGGCGACCGGTCGGAGCGCGTCCGGACCTACAACTGGCCGCAGAACCGGGTCACCGATCACCGGCTCGGCGAGAACTACTCGCTCGAGCAGGTGCTCTCGGGCAAGCTCGGTCCGATCCTCGGCGCGCTCGAGCAAGCCGAGCTCGAAGAGCGCCTGAAGAACCTGTGATCCGATGAGCGAAGCGAAGGAACGACCGCGCACCGCCGGCGAGATGCTCGCTCGCGCGCGCGAGTTCCTCGCCAAGAAGGACGTGCCCGACGCGCGGCTCGAAGCCGAGCTGCTGGTCGCGCACGCGCTCGGGCTCGATCGCTTGCACCTGTTCCTCGCGCTCGATCGTCCGATCGACGACGCTGAGCTCGCTCGCGGCCGCGAGTTCCTCGTGCGCCGTTCGAAGCGCGAGCCGACCGCGTACATCCTCGGTGCGCGCGAGTTCTACGGCCGTCGCGTCGCGGTCAGTTCCGCGGTGCTGATCCCACGGCCCGAGACCGAGCTCGTCGTCGACCACGCCCGAGCGTTCGCGCGCACGCTCGCGGCGCCGCCGAGGGTCGGCGACTTCGGCACCGGCAGCGGCTGCCTCGCGATCACGCTCGCGCTCGAGCTCGCCGGCGCGTCGGTGTGGGCGCTCGACGTGTCGTCCGCCGCGCTCGCGGTCGCGCGCGCGAACGCCGAACGGCTCGGCGCGAGCGTCACGTTCGTCGAGGGCGACGCGCCGAGCGCGCTGCGCGCCGCGGCGGGCGAACGCTTCGACGTGTTGGTCTCGAACCCGCCGTACGTGGGCCGCGACGAACGCGCGGCGCTCGCCGCGGAAGTGCGCGATCACGAGCCCGAGCTCGCGCTGTTCGCGCCCGAGGGCGATCCCGATCACTGGGTGCGCAGGCTGATCGCCGACGCGCGCGAGCTGATCGTGGGCGGCGGAGCGCTCTTCGTCGAGCTCGGTCATCGTCAGTCCGCCGCGGCGCTCGAGCTCGCGCGCTCCGCCGGATTGGAGGCACGGGTGCACCTCGATCTCGCGCGCATTCCACGGGTGCTCGAGGCGCGCGTGCCGCGCGACTGAGTCGCGGACGCGCGGTTCGGTCTGCGCTGTCGGAGCGATGGCGCGCGCGCGCGAAGCGTGCGAGCATCGGGGTTCTCTCGCGTCGCTCCCGGCGCACTCACCTCGTCCTCGCGTCGCACGATCTCCCATGAAGCAAGCGTTCCTCGGATTCGCCATCGGCTTCGCCGCCCTCGCGGGCGTCGCCGTTCCCGCCTCGGCGCAAGCCTCGTTGCAAGCCCTCGGCACCACCTTCGACTTCGGCTACGGCGTCTCGCGCGACGCGTCGACTGTCGTCGGCCTGAACCTCGGCACCAGCGCCGGCTTCAAGTGGGACGCGGTCAACGGCTACGTCGCGATCGGCGGCACGCCGATCCAGATCCGCGTCAGCGGCGACGGCTCGCGGATCTCGGGCTCGGAGGTCTTCGGAGGCTTCTCGACGGCCGCGTACTGGACCGGCGGCGCGTGGACGTCGATCGGCGGCCTCGGCGGCTCGAGCGGCACCGACGTGTCGAGCGCGTGGGGCATCTCCGACGACGGCCAGACGATCGTCGGCCTCGGCTGGATCAACGCCGGCTCCGCGCACGCGTTCCGCTGGACGCAATCGGGCGGCATCGTCGATCTCGGTTCGAGCGGCGCGTCGAGCCGCGCGAACGCCGTCTCCGGCGACGGCACGATCGTCGGCGGTTGGGACGACAGCCCGATCAACGGCACGCGCCGGCCGGCCTACTGGACGACGCCGGGGGCTCCGATCGTGCTCAGCGCGAATCCCGGAGCGGTCGAGGGCGCGAGCTACGACGGCAAGGTGCTCGTCGGGAGCATCGGGCAGAAGGTGATGCGCTGGACGCAACAGAACGGGCCGTACTCGCTCGGCTCGTTCCTGCCTTCGGACCAAGCGAGCTCCGCCGACGTCGACGACCTTGGCACGACGCTGGTCGGCTACAGCGGTCCGTTCGGTCCGATCAGCGTCCGCCGCGCGGTGATCTGGCGGCCGGGCCTCGGCATGGTCAAGCTCCAGGACCTGCTCACCGCGCAGGGCGTCAACACCACCGGCTGGACGTTGTGGTCCGCGATCGGCTGCTCGGGCGACGGCAACACGATCGCCGGCTATGCGTCGACGCCGACCGGCGCGAAGGCGTTCGTCGCGAAGCTCGCGACCGGACCCGGCGCGGGCACGCAGTACTGCACCGCGAAGACCAACAGCCTGGGCTGCACGCCGGTGATCGTCTCGACCGGCCTGGCGAGCGCGAGCGCGGGCTCCGGCTTCACGATCGGCGCGGCCGACGTGCTCAACAACAAGTCCGGTCTCTTCTTCTACGGCATCAACGGTCAACAGGCCGGTTCGTTCCAGGGCGGCACGCTCTGCATCAAGCCGCCGATCAAGCGCACGTCGATCCAAGGCTCGGGCGGCAGCGCGGCGCCGACGGCCGACTGCACCGGCACGTACGGCATCGACTTCAACGCGTACATCGCGACCGGCACCGATCCGAACCTGGTCGCCGGCCAATCGGTCGACGGTCAGTTCTGGTCGCGCGACCCGGGCTTCACCGCGCCGAACAACACCGGCCTGACCGCCGGCATCCACTTCGTGATCCAACCCTGATCCGTCAGGGCTTCGAGCGGGTCCCACCCGACGCGAGCGCGGCCGGCCGTCCCCCGACGGTCGGCCGCGTGTGTTCTCCCGCGCCTCGCCGCGCGCGTGTGGTCACTCGCCGTGCGAGGCGGCGGTGTGCGCGATCTTGTTGCTCGCGCGCGCCGCGACGAACGCGTCGATCGCGCGGCGGTCGGCCTCCAGCGTCTCGTGCAGGAAGACCGCGACCTCCCAGTGCTCGACCGACGGACCGATCCGTTCGCAGCGCACGACCGCGCCGCGCGCGCGCACCGGCGCGGGCGCGCCGGGCAGGTCGAGCGTGAGCTCGAGCAACGTCATCAGGGGCACGGAGCGATCGAGGTAGAAGCTGACGCCCGCTCGGCTGATGTCGCGCAGCTTCGCGTTGAACGTGCCCGTCTTGAGGGCGAGCGTGACCATGCCCTCGATCTGGGCTCGCGGGAAGCGGCGACGTTCACGACCGGAGTTCGGACTCTGCGCGCTCATGCATGCTCCTTGGGGGGAGCTCGGATCGTACGGCTGCGAGCGCGGCCTGTCCACGCGAGCTCGCCCTTCGCGCGCCAGGCTCCGGCGGCTAGACTGCGCGTCGCGCGCGAGTCCGCGAAGAACCCCGGCAACGCACCCCTAGGAACGCAAAGATGGCGAGCTTCAACAAAGTGATCTTGATGGGCAACCTGACCCGCAAGCCCGAGGTGCGTTACACCCAGGGCGGCACCGCGATCTGCAAGTTCGGGTTGGCGGTCAACCGGCGGTTCAAGGATCAAACCGGCGAGTGGAAGGAAGAGGCGACCTTCGTCGACATCACGTTCTTCGGCAAGCGCGGTGAAGCGTTCGCCAAGTACCACGACAAGGGCAAGACCGCGTTCATCGAGGGCTCGCTGCGACTCGACCAGTGGGACGACAAACAGTCGGGCGAGAAGCGCTCGAAGCTCTACGTCGTCGGCGACGATTGGCAGTTCGTCGGCGCGGCGGGCGGCGGCGGTGCGCGCGAGGTCAGCTCGGACGAAGGCGCGTCGGGCGGCGGCTCCGGCGGCTACGGCAACTACGCGCGCGAGTCGGGCGGCGGCCCCGCGGAGACGCTCGACGCCGACGAAGCGCCGTTCTGAGCCGGTCGCGAGCGCGGCCCGCGGCCGACGCTAGGCTGAGGGGGTGAGGTCGCGACTCTTCCTCGTCGCTCTTGCGCTCGCGCTCGCCGTCGGACTGTTCGCGGTGGTGTGGCTCGAGTCGCGCAGCGTCGCGACCGAGCGCGTCGGTCCGACGGAGACGCCGCAGTCGGACGCGCGCGACGCGCAGCCCGAGCTCGCGCACCCGCTCGCGGATCCCGCGATCGGCCCGCGGCGAGAGGCGTTCGAGCCGGCCGATTCCGCGCTGGATCGTACGTACCTCCCGACGGAGGTCGCGCTTC
>JADLBP010000091.1 GCA_020847695.1 Planctomycetota bacterium | reverse complement strand
GCCCGCCTCGTACGGCCGCCCGGTCGCGAGGTCGAAGAGGTCGACCTGCTTCGACGCGCGAAAGACCGCGTCGGGCCCCTTCCACGCGCCCTTGCGGTACGAAGCGGTCGCGTCGAACGACACCGGCAGCACGTGCACGGCGGCTTCGTCGAGGTTCGAGGAGAGCCCGAAGATGCCGCTGTCGGGCGCGGCGGCGGCGTTGGGATCGAAGTGCTTGCTCACGGGGCGCGGATCATCGGCCGAGCGCGGTCGCTCCGCAACGGCGTGCGAGCGTTTGACCGCGTTCGCGCTCCGATGGAAGCGGTTTCCAGCTCGCTCGTCCCTTCGCTTCGGGTTTTCTGCCAAGATCCCGACTCGAGTCGGCGTTCCAAGACCCGCACGCAGCCATGGACCAAGCCTCCGACGGCACGTTGCTCGCGGCCCTCGAACGGGGGAACTCGACGGCACTGACGACCTTGCTCGATCGCCATCAGGCGGTGCTCTTGCGTCACGCAAGGGCGCTGCTCGGTGAAGGTGGAGCGTACGAGGACGTGGTGCAGGAAGCGTTCCTGCGACTGCTCGAGAAGCCGCCGGCGATGCCCGAGGAGGCGCGCGGGAACGAGTTGCTCGAGCGAGCACACCTGCGCTCCTGGCTGCACAAAGTGACGCGGAATTTGTGCATGGACACGCTCAGGTCGGAAACGCGGCGACGCGCTCGCGAAGAATCGGTCGCGAGCTACGACGTCTCACGCGACGGGCGGTCGGGCGGCGATCTCGCCGAACAACTCGACACGCGCGCCGCCGTGGAACGCGAGCTCGCGAAGCTCCCCGCCGATCAACGCGAGGTGCTCGTGCTGCGGCTGCTCGGCGAACGCTCCTACAAGGAGATCGCCGAGATCACCGGCAAGAAGATCGGAACGGTCGGCTGGCTGGTCAGTGAAGGTCTGAAGGCGTTGTCCGCTTCGCTCGCGCCTTTGGTCGACGCTCCTGCGCCGGCCGGGGCGAGCAGCGTGGTGCGTGCGTCGCGTGCGAACGGTTGAGGTGGAGCCATGAACGCCGACACGAACGATTTCGAAGCCCGCGGAACCCCGAACGAGGGTGATCGCCTGCACCAACTGCTCTGCGCGGTGGTCCTCGGCGAAGCGAGCGCGGACGAGCGCGCCGAGGTCGAGCGCGCGCTCGAGACGTCGCCCGAGCTGCGCGCCGAACGCGCGCGCCTGGAGGCGACGATCGGGCTGGTTCAAGGCTCGCTCTCCGATGGCGAGCGTCTGTCGCCGGTCGCAGAGCGCGAGCTCGAGAACGCGCTCGCGCGCCGTCGACCGCGTCCCTGGCACTCGCGCCCGGCGTTTCGGATAGCTGCGTCGGTGCTCGCGATCGGTTCGATCGGTTGGATCGCGTCGCGCGTGTACGAAGGGCGCCGCGACGTGCGGAACGAGGACGTCGCGCCGCGCGAGCAACCGCCCGAGCGCGACGACGAAGTCGCGCGGCTCGATTCGGTCGAGCACAAGGAGCTTCGGGCTCTCGGCTACCTCGGCATCGACGACTTCGCGCCGAAGTCCGAGTCCACCTCGCTTGGCTTCGACGCCGAAGCCGTGAACGGTGCCGTGGCTCGGCCTGCGGCGCCCGCGCGGAGCCCGGGAGCGACCGCTGGGGAGCGCGGCGAGGCGGGCGCGGGCCGGATCGCGCCGGAGGAGACCACCGCGCTCGCGAAGGCGAAGGACGCCGTCGATCCTGCCACGGATCGCTTCGTCGGCTTCACGTCGACCACGGACCAGGGACGCGGCGAGGCGGAGTATCGCGCGTTCAAGTCGATCGAGCAGCAAACCGCAGGCTCGGGCAGTCCGGCGACGCCGGGCGCGATCGTCGTCGCTCGTTCTGGAGGCGCTGTCGACGTCGACCTGCGCGAGTTCGACGCGAACGAGCTCGCCGCCAAGGCGGTCCAGTCGGATGAGCGGCAGTTGCTCGGCGAGCTGAAGCGCGACGTGTCGGGTGATTCCACCGCGACTTCGCTCGGCGCCGGCCTGAAGGCGGGCCAGGCGCGCGGCGGTCGAGCCGCGAACGAGCCCGGCGCCGGAGGCGATGCGACGCGCGGCCTCGAGAAGGTCGCCGCGGACGACAAGCAACTGCCCGCGACCGAGTCGGAGAAGTCAGCGGAGCTCGGCGAAGAGCTCGTTCGCCGCGAACGCATCGAGCCCGTGGATCTGGCGAGCGAACGCGGGAGCCAGGTGACCGTCCTGGACAACTCGTTCGTCCTGGTGCCCGACCCGAAGACGCTCGAAGCGCGCATCGACGCGATCCTCGCCGATTGCCGTCGTCGGCCGAACGAGCGGCCGCGCGACATGTTCTTCCGTTTCTGGGGCGACAACGGCTACGAGTACCCGACGATCGACCGCCTCTCGACCTTCTCGGTCGACGTCGACACGGCGAGCTACGCGCTCGCGCGCAACTACCTCGTCTCCGGGTACCTGCCCGAAAAGCACGCGGTGCGCACCGAGGAGTTCCTCAACTACTTCAAGGGCGACGTGCGGCCGCCGGAGAAGGCGACGTTCGCGATCGAGACCGAGGTCGCACCGTCCCTGTTCGGCCCGACCGCGGATGCGCTGATGCTCCGCGTCGCGATCCGCGGCAAGGAGATCCTGAAGAGCGAGCGCACGCCGGTCGCGCTGACGTTCGTGATCGACGTCTCGGGCTCGATGGAGGAGCAAAATCGCCTCGAGCTAGTGAAGGACTCGCTGCGGTTGCTGGTGACGCAGCTCGACGCCCGCGACGCGGTGTCGATCGTCGTCTTCTCGAACGACGCGCGGCTCGTGCTGCCGATGACGTCGGCCAAGAATCGTCTCGCGATCGAGCAGGCGTTGCAGCCGCTCGCGCCCGAGAGCGGCACGAACACCGACGCAGGCCTGCGGCTCGGCTACGACCAGGCGCTCGCGCATCTCGACGCCAACGCGCAGAACCGCGTCGTGCTCTTGACCGACGGCGTCGCGAACGTCGGCGTCACCGATCCCGCCGCGATGACCGCGCGCGTCTCCGAGCAGCGGCGTGCCGGCATCTACCTGAACACGATCGGTGTCGGGATGAACAATCACAACGACACGCTGCTCGAGCAGCTCGCCGACAAGGGCGACGGCTTGTGCAACTACGTCGACGACGCGGCGGAAGCGAAGCGCGCGCTGGTCGACAACTTCACCGGCGCGTTCCAACCGATCGCGCGCGACGTCAAGGTGCAGGTCGAGTTCGATCTCGCGCAAGTGCAGCGCTATCGCCTGCTCGGCTACGAGAACCGCGCGATCGCCGACAAGGACTTTCGCAACGACAAGGTCGACGCGGGCGAGGTCGGCGCGGGCCACCAAGTGGTCGCGCTGTACGAGCTGGTGCCCGGCGCTGGACTCGGCGACGGCCCGCTCGCGACCGTGCGATTGCGTTGGAAGGACCCTCACGGCGAGGGTGCGTCCGAGGAGGCGCACGAGAGCGCGCACCCGGTGACCAAGAAGAGCGTCGCGGGTTCGTACCAGCAGACGAGCCCGGGCTACCGCCGCTCGATCCTGGTCGCGCAGTTCGCGGAGTTCTTGCGACTGTCGGCGCATGCGAGCGGCGATTCGCTCGAGCGCTTGCTGGACGAGAGCCGAGAGCTCGCGCGCGAGCTGAAGGACCCCGAGTTCGACGAGTTCGTCGCTCTGGTCACCAAGAGCCGCGATCTGATCGTCGCGCGCCTCGCGCAAACCGATCCCTGCGATCGCCGCATCGACGAGTTGCGTCGCATCGAGTGCCTGCGCGCCGAGCTCGAGATCCTGCGTCGCGAAGGCGAGTTCGCGGCGGTCGAGAGCCGTCGCGGCGAGCTCGAGCGCGAGCTGCGCGACTGCCTGCGCCAGCGAATCATGCTGCAGCAACGCTGACACGCCGCAGCGGAACGTCGACGCGGAGCCTCGGCTCCGCCTCCGGCCGGGCGCGCGCCTCCTCGCATGCCGAGGCGCGCTCCCGGCTCGGTAGTTCCCGGTTCGACGCTTGATCGGGCTTCGCGGCGCGCGACACTCTTCCGACTCGGACGAGTGACATGGTTGCGAACGGTGCGCGGTGGATCTTGCGGATGTGGGTCGTCTTCGGGGCGTGCCTGCTGACGCTCGCCGTGTTCGTCCGCAGCATCGGTTTGCGCGGCGGCGAGCGCAGCGCGCCGGAGCTCGCGACGCCGACCATCCCCGAGCCGATGCAGTTGTTGTCGCGCTCGGCGGCGACGCGGATCGACGCACGCTGGCTCTGGATCGAGCCGGAGCGGCGCGAGCGCTGGGAGCGCTGCTTCCGGCGTCCGTTCGAGATCCGCGATTGCCCGCGGTTCGCCGATTGGCTGGCCACTCCCGACGGCGCGGAGACCGCGCTGTTGATCGGTGAGCTGACGCACGGGAAGGCCGAGGAGGCGCTGACGTCGCTCTCGCTGATCTTCGAGCTCGCGCGCCGGACCGCGTGGAAGGTCGGCGTGCTCGACAGCTCCACGGATGCGACCGAGCTCGCGAGGCTGCTCGAGACCTGGCTCTCGACGTGGGCTCCGACCAGCTCGCGCGATCCGCTGCTCGCGGAGCCGACCCGCGTCGCGTTCGCTCTCTGGGCTCGCATCACCTCCGCGGCCGTCGACGCGCCGTTCTTCGGCACCGACGAGGCCGCAGCGTCGCATGCACGCGTCTTCGCCGACTCGTTGACGCGCGCGCGGGCCGCCGCAGCGACCGATTTCGGTCGGGCGCTCGCCGAGCACTCGCCGCGCGCGTTCGCGCTCCTGTTGCAGGAGTCCGATTTCCTCGTCGGGCTCGCCGAGGACGCCGCACGGCTCTACCCGGAGATCGACGGGAGCTGCGGTTCGTGAGCGACGAGCTCCACACCGTCCCGCGCGGGCGCTCGAACGAGCTCGAGCTCGCGCTCTCGTCCGCGATGATCGCCGCGGGCGGCGTGCTGCTCGGCGTGCAGCTCGACGGCTTGCGCCGCGTCCACGGCACCGGCTACGCGGGGTTCGCGATGGGGCTGTTCGTCGCGTTGCTCGCGACCGCGTTGGTCTCGCGCCGCGCGACGTTGCCGCGCGACGCGATCTCGTGGTGGGGCACGCTCGCGTCGCTGTTCGGCGTTGCGTTCCTGGTCGGCGGCGTGCTCGTGCCCGCCGGGCCTTGGCTCTTCGTCGAGCTCGCGATGCTGACGTGGTTCTTCGCGCGCGCACGCTCGGCACCCGGGCTCTTCGTCACGCCGCAGGCGGTGCTCGCGCTCGCCGCGATGCTCTTCTTCCGGCTGTGGTTGACGTACCAAGCGAGTCTCGGCGAGTTCCAAGTCGGCACGCTCGAGGTCCCTGTGCTCTCGAAGTTGCCGTTCGAGTTCCTCGCGCCGTTCACGCGCATCCCGATCGGCAGTTTCACCGCCGACGAGCTCGCGATCCCCGCCACCGAAGGCCTCGACTTCCCCGCGACGATCGCGATCTGGGCGCTCGGCTTCACGCAGGTCGTCGTCGGCCTGACCTGGCGAGCGCGAGCCGCTCGCGAGCACGAGGACGACCGCATCCACGCGACGATCCGGCGCCTGCCGGCCGGCGTCGCGCGGTTGGTCGAGGGCTTGATCCCGGAGAGCGAGTGGGAGTCGCTCGAGTTGCACGGGCTCGCGCAGCGCAAGCTGGAGAAGCGGATCGAGCAGCTCGTCCGCGAACGCGTCGGCCGCGCCCACGACGTCGAACAACGGCTGCGCACGCTCGCGCGCGGCGAGCTCGCGAACACGACCGGTTTCGGCGCCGACATCGCCGGCGCCCTGGAGTCCGGCAAGGAGGAGTCATGAGTCCCAATCGATGGATCGCGATCGGTGCGTTGCTCGGCGGCGCCGCGGTCGGAGCCGGCGCGTTCGGCGCGCACGGGCTGAAGAAGCTCGTCACGCCGGAGATGCTCGAGGTCTGGCGGACCGGCGTGCTCTACCACGCGCTGCACTCGCTCGCGTTGGTCGGTTTCGGCCTGTACCAAGCGCGCTTCGGGGGACGCGGGATCGCCGCGGGGCTGATGCTCGCGGGGACGCTGATCTTCGCGGGGTCGCTGTACGGGCTGACGCTCGGCGCTCCGAGTTGGCTCGGCGCGATCACGCCGATCGGCGGCGTCGCGATGATCCTGGGCTGGGTCGTCTTCGCCGTCTCGGCGTGGCGCGCGAAGAGCTGAGCCGACGCCCGCGGCAATAGTCAGCGCACGACGAGCTCCAGCCGCAGCGGCGCCTCGTCGCCGATCTCGAACCGCACCGGCTGGAGTCCGGCCGCCGCGAGCGAGTACTTGCCTCGCGGAAGTCCGAACAGCCGCACCTCTCCGTTCGTGTCCGTTTGCAGCAGGCCGAGCAGCTCGGGCACGAGTTCCGCGAAGCGCGCGGGATCGGTTTCGAGTGCCGTCGCCGCGAGCCGTTCCTCGTGCACGCGACCCCCGACGCGTTCGACGCGGCAAGCGACGGCAACGCGGCGGAGGTCGAGTTCCGCGGTCGCGCGCTCGCCGCCTCGGATCACGACGGTGACCGCCGCTGCCGCCGCGCGCGAGCGGTCGGAGCTCAGGCCGGCGATCAACAGGAGCTTCGGACCCGGCGGGAGGTCCAGGAGCTCGAACGCGCCGTCGGCGCCGATCGGCGCGGACGCCTCCGCGGCGATCGCGCCGTGTTCGTCGAGCACGACGGCGCGCAGGAGGTCGAACCTCTCGCCGGTCGGTAGATGCGCGCGTCCGAGCAGGCTGCCACCGGTGACGCCCAGTCCGAGCGGGAGGTCGATCTCGAGGTCCCGTTGGTCGACGATCTCGAGGGTTCGCGAGGCGACGACCGGAGTGAACCCGTCGTCGACCCGCTCGCAGAGCTCCAGGCGGTAGACGCCGTCCGCCAGCCCGTCGAAGCGGAACTCGCCCGAGTCGGAAACCCGCGCCAACGTCCGGGGCCCGGTTCCCGAGAGCCACGCCAGCCGCGGGACGCGCAACGCGGCGAGATCGGGCGTCGCGACTCGCCCGATCACGCTCGCCCCGCGTTCGAGCGCGAACTCGAGCGGTCCGACGCGTGAGCCGGCGGCGAGTTCGAGCGCGTCCGACAGCTGCGGGCGCAGTCCCGACGCGATCACGAGCACCCGCGCGACGCGCGGCGGGGTGTGCTCGATCGCGAACGAGCCGTCCGCCGCGCTGCGGGTCTCGAACCGAGCGGGGAAGCGGTCGAACTGCTCCTCGAAACCGCTGGCGCTGATTTGGAAGCCGCCGTCGATCGACCAGGCGTCGGCCGGCGACTGCGCGGCGTCGAGCACGCGGACCAACGCGCTGCCGATCGGCTTTCGATCCGAAGCCGCGACCACGCGGCCGGTCAGCGTCGCGGTCGTGGCGCTCAGGTCGGCGACTTCGAGCACGAGATCCTCGAGCCAGTACGAGCCGTCGAAGGGCAACCACTCACCGACGGCGTCGCCGCGGGCGCCGGCGTCGACGCGCACGCGCAGCTCGGGGCCCTCGACGTCGAGCCCGGCGAGACAGAAGGAACCGTCGGAGCTCGAGAGCTCGTACGGCAACGACTCCGAGGTGAACTCGACGCCGTTCGGAGTGCTGCGACGGGTGGTGAACCAGACGCGGAAGGTCCGCACGGGCTCCGACGAGCCGCGCTCGACGACGCGACCGCGCACACCGTTTCGAGCCTGCGGCCGAAGCGTCGCGCGCACCTGATCCTGCCCGGGTTCGACGCGCACGGTCTGCGTCAGCGTTTCCCACGCGTCGCCCTCGCAGATCGCGACGTACTCGCCGGGCGCCGGCAACGGCCAGCGCTGGTGGTCGCCGCGGGCCGCGCCTCGCAGTTCACCGCCGTCGGGGGCGAGCACGCGGAGGCTCGGCGTCGTGATCGGCGTGCAACCGAGGTCGAGTGCGAGCTCCAGCGCGCCGGTCGAGGCGCTCGGCACCGCGCCGACGCGCTGCGCCGGGGGTGTCGGGACGGTTTCCGGTCGCGCGAAGTCGTCGGTGTCGGCGGACGCGTCGCCGCTGCTGGGAGCGTCGCCCGCGCGGGCCGAGGCGGTCGCGCTGATGGCCGGGCGCTCTCCGGCGGCGGGCGCGGCCGACTCGGGCGGCGGCGAGCGCAGCGCGAGCCACGCGAGCAGCGCACCGATCGCGACGAGGCCGAGGCCGATTCGAAGTCGATTCATCGAAGTCGATCCATCCGACGCGGCGTGTCCGCGCCGCGTCGGATTCCTTCGGCGTCAGCGCGGCGGGCAGTCACCCGAGCCCGCGGGTCCGTTCTTCAAAGCGTCGGCTCCGGTCGCCGAGCAGCTCCAGAACCCGAGGAAGCTCGTGCACGCGATCTTGTAGCACTTCCAGATGCAGGTGCCGCCGGGCACCTTCTGCGAGGCGCAGGACGAGCTGGTGTGCCCCGTGGCGACCGTCAAGGGCGAGCCGCCCAAGGTCACCGTGACCGAGTCGGTGTCGCAGATCGAGAGAGTCGCCTCCGAGTCCGTGCAGTTGCACGACTTCTCGCCGCAAGCCCAGGTGATCAGCGACAGCGAAGGTTCGGTCCACGGCGGGACGCCGGCGCTTGCCGAGTCCGTCGCCGAGACGAGCGGTCGTCCGAGCAACGCGCAGAGCGCCAATACGATCGAAGTCGAGACAGGCAGTTGCATCACGGTCCTCCCTTTCGAGAACAGGTTCGAAGACACAGCCGACGCCGGAGCACCCGCCCCGGGCGCGCGCGCCGCGCGCCCGAGGCCAAGCACCGGAATACGCGCAACGTCCGTGCACCCCGACGGGGCGCTGAGCGCCGCGCTCGGAAGCTTCGACCGACGCACCTCTCCGCGGTTGCGGGTCGAGCTCACGAAACCGACCGCCGCGGCGAGCGTCGGACTCGCGGCACGGCCGACCGCCGCTTCGGAGTCGCTCTCGCACGTTGGGTTCGTCCGCGCGCGGCGGTCTTGCGCTCGCCAGGGAGCCGAAAGCGCCGAGCGCTCGCCCTCACCGCGCGATGACGAACCCGCAACGCACGGAAAGTCTTTCGCGGCGCGTTGCGCTCGCTCCGCCCGCGCCAAGGGTGGGTGATACGCTAGTTCGTTCGAGCTCCGCCCGTGCCCACCTGGAAACATGCCATCGCAGCGCTCCTGCTGCTGGTCCTCGTCGCGATCATCGTCTTGAACGCGCCGTCGTCGCGCGATCCGCGGGCGGCGACGCGCGACGACCCGATCGAAACCCCCGGCGATCTCCGGCCGACGACGTCGCGCTTGCGGGAGAGCGAACGGCCGCTGGCCCTGGAGCGCCTGTCGCGCATCCAGAAGGAGCTTTCCGACCTGCGCGACCATGCGTGGGCGGGCGTCTACGGTTGGGACGATGTCGGCGGGGAGAGCGCGCGACTTTCGATCGCGCCGAACAGCGGCTTCGCGTACTTCCGCGTCTCGCCGGGCTCGCCGAGCGACCTCAACCATGGCGCCGTGCTCTCGGTCAAGCCGTCGCGCATCCAGATCGAGCCCGCGATCGACCCGGCGCAGAACGTGCCGCGCACGTTCGGGATCCACGAGCTCGCGCCGCTCGACCCCGATCTCTTCCCGGTGCGGTGGGGCGCGCGCCGCTATCTGATCGCGAAGTCGGAGATGCAGGCGTTCTGCAACGCGGTCAACGCGGGACGCGAAGGGCCGAAGCCGCGCTTCGCGCACCGGCTCGACGAAGGTTCGCGCGCGGAGCCGAACGGTTTGCCGATCGTCCCCGACGCGTACACCGAGTGGCTGCTCGCCGAACCGATCGCGTCGGAGCTGATCCAGGTCTTCGCGCCCGAAGGCGAGGCGAACGCGAAACAGGCGCGCGCGATGAACGCGTTGCTCAACGTCGGCCGCGCGCAGGGCGTGCGACCGGGGATGCTGTTCTGGATGACCGAGGCGCGCGGCTACGACTTCGCCGAGGTGCTCGAGTGCGACGAGCAGACGTCGAAGGTCGTCTTCACGCTCGACGTGAGCCACACGCGCGATACCGAGCCGTTGAAGGTCGGCTGGAAGGTCTCGACGCGCGCTCCGAAGCGCTGACGAATCAGTAGCCGAGCTGGCGCAGGCGCTCGACTTCGGCCGCGTCCAGCTCGCGCCGTTCGCCTTCTCGATACCGCACGCGCTTCAGGAGCTCCTTGCCGAAGCCGTCGAGCGCCTTCTCGAGCTCGGGCGCGAGCTCGTGCCCCTGCTTCGCGTCGTGCTCGCCGGGATCCTCCGCGAGGTCGAACACGCGCGGCGCCGGCCCGGTTCCGTGGCGGACCATCTCGGCGATCTCCTCGCGCTTGAACGGCGAGTTCGGATCGGGGCCGGCGGCGCGGCGCAGGCGGCGCACGAGCTTGTGCTCGCCGCTGCGCAACGCCTGCTGATAGCTCTGCTCCTCCTTGAGCTCGGCGAAGATCGGCGTGCGCGTCGTGCGGTCGTGCAGTCGATCGATGCCCTCGTTCGTGCTCGGCACCGGCACCCCCGCGGCGGAGAGCAGCGTCGGAAAGACGTCGACCAGGCTGACCGGCACGTCGACGCGCTCCGGAGCCGCGCCGGGGACGCGCACGATCCACGGCACGCGCAGCAGGTTCTCCCAGAGCCCGTGACCGTGCCCGATCCGCCCGTGCTCCATGAACTCCTCGCCGTGATCGGCGAGCACGCACACGACGGTGTCCTTCCATTCGCCGTCGCGCTCGAGCTCGTCGAAGAAGAGCGCGAGCTGATCGTCGATGTAGCGGATGCCGCCGTCGTAGAGCGCGCGCAGCCCGTCGAGCTCGGCCTCGCTCGTCGGACGCTCTTGGGTGCCGATCGCGGTGATCAACGCCCACGAATCCGGGCCTTGGAACGGCGCGACCGCCGCGGCGTCGGCGAACTTGGTCGCGTACGCCTCGGGGATCGGATACGGCCAGTGCGCGTCGAGGAAGTGGAGGTAGAGGAAGAAGGGCTCGTCGTCGGGGAGCTCGTCGAGCCACGCCTCGGCGCGCGTGCGGATCGACTGCGCGTCGGCCTGTTGGTCCTGCCAGGTCCGGAAACCCTGCTCGAAGCCGTTGCCGCGCGCGAGCTGCGGGTTGTAGACGAACGCACCGGTGTGCCAGCCGGCCGCGTCGAAGGCTTCCGCGAGCGTGTTCGCTTCGTCGGCGAGCGGCGCGACGTGATCGCCTTCGCGGCCGTAGAGCCCGTGTTGCAGCGGATACGTCCCGGTCAGGAACGACGGCACCGAGGGGCGCGTCGAGCCCGCGGTCGCGGTCGCGTCGGCGAACACCAGCGCTTCGGCGGCGAGCCGATCGAGCCGCGGCGTCGTCGCGTGCTTGGTGTAACCGTTCCAACCGACGTGGTCCGCGCGGACGGTGTCCATGCAGATCAGGATCACGTTCGGACCGTGCGCGCGCGGCCGCGACGACGAATCGCACGCGGCGACGACGGCGAGCAGCACGGTCAGGACTCGGCGCGCGATCGACATCGGATCAGTCTAGTGCGCGCGGCTCAATCCAGGCGCTCGAGCTTCTCGACCGTGCGCTCGTTCGCGACGTTGCCGGTGTTCAGCGTGCTCTTGGGCTCGAGCAGCAGCACGTGGCACTCGCCGTCGGTCGCCGGGCAGTGCTCGACGCCGTGCGGCACGACGATCAGCTCGCCGGGCTCGACGACGACGGTGCGGTCGCGGAACTGCATCCGCAGGCGGCCCTTCACCACCAGGAAGAGCTCGTCCTCGCGCTCGTGGTGATGCCACACGAACTCGCCGCGCAGCTTGACGAGCTTGACCTGGAACTCGTTGACGTCGCCGGCGACCTTCGGGCTCCACGCGTCGTCGAAACGCGCGAACGCTTGGGCCAGGTTGACCTTGTCGATGCTCATGGCGTGGCGAGCGCCGCCATCGCGTCGGCGATGCGGTCGCATTGGGTGTCATCGGTCGAGGCGGGCGGCAGCGCGTACACGACGTTGCCGAGCGGGCGCAGCAGCACGCCGAGCTCGAGCGCGCGACGGCGCAGCGCGACCGAGCGTTGCGAGCCGTAGCTCGCGTCGCCGGGGAGGTCGAACGCGACGATTCCGCCGACGCGCCGGACGGCGAGGCCGAGTCGCGAGCTCGCGAGTCGTCGCTCGATGCGCTGTCCGATCGCGTCGAGCCGCGCCGGCACGCCGTGCGCGCGCACCAGGTCGAGCGACGCCAACGCGACCGCGCAACCGAGCGGATTGGCGGTGAAGCTGTGGCCGTGGAAGAGCGCCTTCGAGCGCTCGCTCGAGCGGAACGCCTCGAACAGCTCCGCGGACGCGAGCGTCGCGGCGAGCGGCAGCATCCCGCCGGTCAGGCCCTTCGCGATGCACATCAGATCGGGCGCGACGCCGGCTCGCTCGCACGCGAAGAGCGCGCCGGTGCGTCCGAAGCCGGTCATCACCTCGTCCGCGATCAGCGGCACGCGCGCGGCGTCGCACGCGGCACGCACGCCGCGCAGGAACTCGTTCGAGTGCATCCGCATGCCGGCGGCGCCTTGCACCAGCGGCTCGACCACTACGCCGGCCGCGCGCGGGCCGAGCTTCGCGAGCGCGGCCTCGACCGCGCCGAGCTCGACCGCGGCGTGCTCGACGTCGAACAGCAGGTCGCCGAACGCGCCGAAGAAGGGCTCGCGCTCGCCGATCGACATCGCACCGAACGTGTCGCCGTGGTACGCGCCTTCGAGCGCGACGAAGACGCGCCGCTGTCGCTCGCCGCGATTCCACGCGCTCTGCAGCGCGATCTTCAGCGCGACCTCGACCGCCGTCGAGCCGTCGTCGGAGTAGAAGACGCGCGCGAGTCCGGGCGGAGCGAGCTCGAGCAATCGCTCGGCGAGGCTCACCGCCGGCTCGTGCGTCGCTCCGGCGAAGAGCACGTGGTCGAGGCGCGCCGCTTGGTCGCGCAGCGCCGCGACGAGCTCCGGTCGACCGTGACCGTGCAAGCACGTCCACCACGACGAGATCGCATCGACGATCTCGCGCCCGTCGGCGAGCTCGAGCACCGATCCACGCGCGCCGACGACCGCCAGGAACTCCTGCTCGAGCCCGTGTTGCGTGTAGGGGTGCCACGCGACGCGCGCGTCGCGCGCCAGCAGATCGGACGGGCTCGTCGCCTTCATCGCGCGACACTCTAGCGGACATGGCGGCGTGCTAACCTCGTCTCGGTCGCGGCGCGCCACGGATCCCGAACCCGCGCCGTCCGGCCGATCGCATGCGCCTCACGCCGTTCGCTCTCGCGTTGACCCTGGCGAGCTCCTGCACGAACCCGGCATCGATCGCAGAGCCAACGCACCTGCCATCGCTCGGTGGACGGATCGTCGACGCCGAGGGCCGCGGTCTGCCCGGGATCACCGTGACGCCGCACGGCGGGCTCGCGACGCGCTGGGCGTGCGCGGCGACGCGCACCGACCAGGACGGGCGGTTCGAGCTCTCGCTCGCGGAGTGCGGCGCGCGTGTGTGGCATTCGGACGACGAGACCGCGCACGTCCTGGTCGGCCTGACGTTCTCCGACACGACGTACGCGTGCGTCGACGGTCGCTCGTGGTGGGACGTCGAGGTGCCGCTCGACGGCCGCGCACGCTTCGAGCGCGATTTCGTCTTCGTCCCCGGCGGCGCGATCGAGGGTCGAGTCGTCGACGGCAAGACCGGCGAGCCGCTCGCGCTCGGGATGCGCCTCTACACCGGCACGGCGGGCGCGACCGGCTTCTTCCGTTGGTTCGAGAGCGAATCCGACGGACGTTTCCGCGAGATCGGGCTCGCGCCGGGCGACTACACGCTCGACGGCAATCTGGTCGATGGCGGTTATCCGCTGCTCGGCCGCTGCAAGGTCGAGGCGGGCGTGACGACGAAGGTCGAGCTCGTCCTCGGCGCGCGCGACTAGCTCACTCGACGAAGCCCCACGCGCGCACGACTTCGACGTCGGCGGGGTAGTCGCTTCCGGAGCGATAGAAGAGCCGCGTGCCTTCGCCGGTGGCCTTCAGGTCGACCGAGAGCTCGAATTGACCGCTCGGCTCGCGTTGGTACGAGTACGTCGGGTCGT
>JADLBP010000090.1 GCA_020847695.1 Planctomycetota bacterium | reverse complement strand
GCGCTCGCCGCCGTCCTCGGAGCGCGGGCGATACGCCCGATCGCCGCCGTCGCGATGGAAACCGCGCGGTGCTTCCGAGCGATTGCCGTAGCCGCGACCGAAGTCGTCGCGCTCGCGCGGCGCGGGCCCGAGCTCCGGCGGCGCGATCTCGCCGAGCTCGCCCTCGGAGACGTCGCGCTCGCTGAGCGGACGCGCGAGCAAGCGCCGGACGACCAGCGTCGCGTACGCGCCGCGCGGCAGGTCGAACCGCAACTTGACCGACGAGTACGGCGGGTTCTCCTGGTCGGGCTCCGCGGGACGCACGCGCAGGTGGCCCGGTTGGACGAACAGCGCGCGGTCCTCACCCTTCAATTGGAAGCCACTGACGCCGCGGATGTCGAAATCCGACGCGGCGACCTTGTCGCGCGCGAGCACCTCTTCGAGCGCGCGGCGCTGCTCGGCGTGCGTCACGTCCTCGAGACCCGGACCGGGCAGGCGGAACGTCGCGCCGAGGTCGGCGAGCTTCGCGCTCGACACCGGATAGAGCAGCGGACCTTCCTCGGAGTCGACGACCAAGCGCTCGCCGCGCTCGGTGCGCGCGCGCACCAAGTTGGCGACCGCACGGTTCCAGAGGTGCGATTGGTACGCGTAGAGGTGGATCAACCGCAGGCGCGACGCGAGGTGGAAGAACGAGCCCGCGAAGTCGTCGGGGTTCTTCTTCAAGTACTCGAAGACCGAATGGTGCTGGCCGAAACGGCCGGCGATGTCGCGGCACGCGGCCCAATCGCCCCACGCATGATGGAGCGCGGTGCGGAACGCCTTGGTCTTCGGGTCGTCGGCGACCGACGGCGTGCCGATCAGCATCTTCAGCGCCTTCTCGTGCTCTCCCTGCAACAGGTCGAGCGCGATCCAGCCCTGGCCGTGGCGCAGGTTGCCGAAGCGCTGCTCGTCGAAGTAGTTGATCACGCCTTCGTCGCGCACGGGCTGCACGTTCGCGCGCAGCGTCTCGAGGTCGACGCGATCGAGCCCGCGCACGACGACCTCGAACGCGTTGCCTTCGCTGTCGTGGCTCGTGAGCTCGCTCTCGGCGAAACCGATCGCCTCGATCTTGATGTCGCGCGCGGCGACCAGCACCTCGCGGCCGCGCCGCACGGTCATGTGCTGCACGGTGATGCCCTGGCGGTCCTTGAAGCCCGCCATCGACACCTCGCTCGCCGAGACGCCGGCTTCGCGCGCGAGCGCGGTGGCGGCCTCCATCGAGGTCATCTTCTTCTTCGTGACGCGATAGACGCGCCACTCGCCGGTCGCGGTGACGTAGTCGGGCCGCAGGAGCTCGCGCACGCGGAAGTCTTCGAGACGCTGTTTGATCCTCATCGGCGGTGCGGTCGTACCTTGGCGAGCTGCTTCAGCGCGCGCGAAAAGTCCTTGGGGAGCGGCGCTTCGACGCGCACGCGCGCGCCGTCGACGCCTTCGTATTCGATCGCCGCCGCGTGCAACGTGGTGCGATCGATCAGCGGACGCTCTTCTTCGCCGCGCTTCTTGCGATAGTCGTTCTTGAGCTGGGAGAGCAGCAGTGCGCGCTGGCGACCGTAGAACGGATCGACGGCGAGCGGAAAACCCTCGTGCGAGAGGTGGACGCGGATCTGGTGTGTCCGGCCGGTCAGCGGCCGCGCGCGGAGCAACGTGTAGCCGCGGAAACGCTCGGCGACCGAGATCTCGGTGCGCGCGGGCTTGCCTTCGTCGGTGACGCACATCAGGCCGCTCTTGCGCCGGTCGCCGCCGATCGGGTAGTCGATCACCGCGGACTCGCCGTCGAGCAGCGGATGCTCGCCCTCGACCAACGCGAGGTACTCCTTGCGGATCGTGCCGCCGTCGAAGCCCTCGCGGAGCTTCTGCTCGGCTTCGAGCGTCTTCGCGAAGAGCACGACGCCGCTGGTCTCCTTGTCGAGCCGGTGGACCAGGCGCGGCCGGAACTCGCCGCGGCCCGCGATGCCGGCGCCGCGCGAGCGCGAGAGCTCGACCAAACCGCCGAGCAGGCTCGGGCGCATCACGTCGCGTTCGGGCTCGACCGCGAGGCCGGACGGCTTGTCGATCGCGATCACGTGCTCGTCCTCGCGGAGGAGCACCAGCGGCTCCTCGAGCTCGACCACCGATTGCTCGTGCTCGGCGAGCTCGTCCTCGTCGAGCTCGAGCCCGATCACGTCGTTCTCGCGCAGTCGATGCGACGCGTAGACGGGCTCGCCGTTGATCGAGACGCGCCCCGCGCGCACCGCGCCGCGCAGGAAGCTCTTCTTGACCTCCGGGAACGCACGCGCCAGGAACTCGTCGAGCTGCATGCCCGATTGCTCGGGCTCGACTGCGAGGTGCTGGACCAATGCGAGGGCTCCGGACTTCGTCGGATTCAACGCGCACCCGCGGAAGCGGAGCGCGTGTAGCACTCCTTCTTCAACGCGCCGACGAACGGCAGATTGCGATAGCGACCGGCGAAATCGAGGCCGTAGCCGACGACGAAGAGGTCGTCGACCTCGAACACCCGGAAGTCGGAACGAAAGTCGACCGCGCGGCGCGCGGGCTTGTCGAGGAACACGCAGCTCTTCACCTCGGCCGCGCCGCGCCGGCGCAGCTCCTCGACCAGGCGCGACAGCGTGCGTCCGGTGTCGAGGATGTCGTCGACCAAGAGCAGGTTGCGACCGCTGATCTCGCTCTCGGCGGGAAAGAAGTTGAGCGAGAGGTCGCCGCTCTCGGTGCCCGAGCCGTAGCTCGCCGCGCTGACGAAAGCGAGCTCGAGCGGGATCGGGATGCGCCGGATCAGGTCGGACGCGAACACGCACGAGCCCTTGAGCACGCTGACGACCGTGAAATCCCGTCCGCGGTAGGCTCGCGTCACCTCTTCGGCGACCCGGTCGATCCCCGTCACGATCTGCTGCTCGTTGAAGAGGATGCGTTCGACGTCTTCGTGCACGAGAGCCCCCGGGTTGGTAGCGGTCTTGGAACCGGACGCGACGCGGTAGGACCCCGCGCGGTCACCGTCCGCCGCAATGAGGGCGAAGAGTCTAACGCCCGCCCGAAACGGCGGCAACGCGGCACACGAGTCTTGCAGGATCGGCGATGTAACCACGGCGAGAGCGGCGGTATCCTGCGCGGCTCGCGGTGAGCTTTCGGCGCCCCCGGAAGCCCCGAAAGCAACCGAGACGCGCTCCCCGTCTCCCCGCTCGCGCTTTTGAGCCCCGACTGGACCTGTATCCGGGTCCCGGATCCCCGCCGCTCGCGCTGCACGAATCTCGACCTCGATGAACGCCAAACGCGCTTACAACCGCCGCACCGACGAAGAACGCATCGCCGAGCTCCAAGCCCAGATCGAGCTCTTGCGCACGCGAGCGGAGGAAAAACAACGGCCCGACGGACCGGTGCTCAAAGACGTCCCGCGCGTCGCGACGCGACTGAAGAAGTTCGCCGAGAAGTGCAATCAATTCGGCCGCGCGGATCTCGCGAATTCCGTCTATGCGTTCGTCGCCGGACTCGAACGCGCCGCGGAAATCGATCCGACGACCGAGTCGCGTCGCCCGCGCCGCGCGCGCGAGGATTGACGTTCCGCCGCGGCAGTCCACACTGCGCCCCATCGCGCTGAACCCTCGCGCCACCGCGCGGAACCCGCGCGGAATCGAGCGCGCGGCGGCATCGTTCCGGCGTTCCGCGGCAACGACTGGCCGCGCCGCGGACGGGTTCGACCTCGCTCGACCGCCCGCGCGCTCGCCGCGCGGCTGGCGGCCTGCTTCGTGGGCGCCTAAGCTCGGCGCTTTCGACTCGCGATGAACCGCCATCCCGACATCCACCTGATCTCGAGCGAGCTGCTGCACTCGACGCGCATCTTCGAGCTGCGCCGCGAGGTGCTCAGCCTGCCGTCGGGTCTGCGCCAGGACCTGACGATCGTCGATCATCCTGGCGCGGTCGCGATCGCGGCGGAGCTCGACGACGGACGACTGGTGTTGGTCCGTCAGTACCGCCACGCGATCGGCGATTGGCTGGTCGAGCTGCCCGCGGGCCGGCTCGAGGCCGGTGAGGATCCGCTGCTCGCCGCGCGCCGCGAGCTCGAGGAGGAGACCGGCTACCGCGCGGCGGATTGGCGCAAGCTCGCCGAGTTCTTCGCCGCGCCGGGGTTTTGCTCCGAGCGCATGACCGTCTTCCACGCGCGGGGCCTTTCACCGGTCGGCGGCGACCGACGGCCGCACGACGCCGACGAAGAGTTGGAGCTGGTGCTGCGCTCGCCGCGCGAGCTGCTCGCATCGCCTTCGCCCGACGCGAAGACGTGGTTGGCGGCCGCGCTGCTCGCGAATCCGACCGCCTGAAAACCTTCGTGACCGACCGTTCACTCTTGAACGGGCGATCGCGTGAGCGTGATAATCTCGGACGGTCTCCACACCCCAAACGACCTCCCGGAGCGGGACCACCGAGGGCACATTCTCGCGTTGCCATCAGGAACTCGGTGGAGCCGGTTCAGGGGAGTCGCCCCTCCCCATGCTCGACCGCATCCTCGTCGTCGACGACGAACCCATCGTTCTCGAGGTCCTCAGCGAAGTGCTGACGCGCGAAGGTTTCCAAGTCGCCGGCGCCTCGGCGGCGAAACCCGCGCTCGACCTGCTCGCCCGCGATCCGCACGAGCTCGTGCTCTGCGACATCCGCATGCCCGGGATGGACGGTTTCGAGTTCCTCCGCCACGTGCATCGCGCGTACCCGGCGACCGATGTGGTGTTGATGACCGGTTACGCGAGCCTGGACGGTGAGATCGACGCGATGGCGCTCGGCGCCGCGGACTACCTGATCAAGCCGTTGAAGCCGAAGGAAGTCGTCGCGCGGATCCGCGCGATCCTGCAGCGGCGTCGGCTGGAGGCCGAGTTGCATTCGCTGCAGAGCGAGCTGCGGTCTCGCTACGAGATCCACAACGTGGTCGCGTTCTCGACTCGGATGCGCGCGGTGATCTCCGCGGTGCGCCGCGTCGCCGACCAATCCGAGCCGGTGTTCTTCTGCGGCGAGACCGGCGTCGGCCGGCGCTTCCTCGCGCGCACGCTGCACTACACGAGCAAGCGCCGCGAAGCCCCGATCGGCGTCGTCAACTGCGCGAACCCATTCCACGCCGACCTCGCGACCGAGATCTTCGGTCTGGTGAAGAACGGCCGGCGCGTCTACCGCGGCCAGCTCGATCGCTGCCGCGGCGGCTCGCTGCACCTCGCGGAGTTCGAGAGCCTGCCGCACGAGTTCCAAGGTCGCGTGGTCGCCGCGTTGCGTGAGCACAGCTACACGCCGGTCGACGGCGTGGAGAGCGTGCCGCTCGAGACGCGCGTCACGTTCTCGGTCTCCGGCTCGGTCGGCGACCTCGTCGAGCAGGGCAAGCTCGTCGATTCGCTCGGCGAGCTCGACCAAGCGCTCTCGATCGCCCTGCCGCCGCTGCGCCAACGCACCGAGGACCTGCCCGGGCTCGCGACGGCGTTCACGGACGGCTACGCGCTGGACCTCGGACAGACGCTGCGCATCGCGGTGGACGCGCTGAAACCGCTCGCGGAGTACGACTTCCCCGGCAACGTCAGCGAGTTCTTCTCGATGCTCGCTCACGCCGCGCGCAACAGCCTCGACGGCACGCTGACATCCGAGCTGGTCGAACGCAGCTTCCGCCAAGCGAAACCCGGCATGACGCCCGCGGCCGCGCCGATGGCCGACCAACTCGGCGATCGCGAGTATCAGCTCGTGCTGCGCGCCGTCAATCGCCACCCGGGCCACCTCGACCAAGCGGCGAAGGAGCTCGGCATCAGCCGCACGACGCTCTGGCGCCGGATGCGCAAGTACGGCATCACGCTGCCGGAGCAGCGCAACCCCGCGCCGATCGAGTGAGCGTTCGGCCGGCGCTACGCCGGGACCCCCGCGCTACGCCGGGAGCTTTGACGCGTCGGCTTCACGGCCGAGCGCGAGCAAGTACTCGCGTAGCGCGCGCGACAACGTGCGTCGATCGAAGACGCCTCGCCGGACCAGGATTTCGCCGAGCGGCAGCCCGTGCTGCGATTGCTCGCGGAGCAGCGCGCTCGCTTGCGCCTCGGTCAGGTAGCCGAATGCGATCGCTTGGCGGCCGAACGGGAGACGCGAGCCGTGCTGCGCGTCGAGGGTCGTCAACACCTGGTCGACGGACATCGCGCCGCGGTCGATCGCGAGCTGGCCGATCAGCGGCGTGCTGCGTCATTGCTCGTCGAGCGCATCGTCGAAGCGCTCGGCGGCGCGATCCTGATCAAGAGCACGCAGGGCAAGGGCACGCTGTTCCAGATCAAGCTCCCGCTGACGCTCGCGATCATGGACGGTCAGGTGCTGCGCGTCGGCGAGCAGATCTACATCGTGCCGCTGGTCGCGATCACCGAATCGGTGCGCCCGAGCAAGGGCTCGCTGCACGCGCCGGCCGGTGTCGCCGAGATGGTGACGATCCGCGAGAGCGTGCTGCCGATCGTGCGCATGTACGAGCTCTTCGACATCACGCCGACGAACACCGATCCAACCCAAGCGATCGTGATGATCGTCGAGAACGAAGGGCGCCTCGCGGCGCTGATGGTCGACGAGCTGCTCGGGCAACAACAGGTCGTCGTCAAGAACCTCGAGACCAACTTCCGGCGCGCCGACGGCATCTCGGGCGCGACGATCCTGGGCGACGGTCGAGTTGCGCTGATCGTCGACGTGCCTGGGCTGATCGAGCTCGCTCGCAATCGCACTCCGGTCGCCACGTACTGACTCTCCACCCATGTCGAACTCGATTCGCAATCGGCTGCTCTTCCTCTCGACCGCCGGATCCGTGCTCGCCGTCGCGATCGCCGCGACCGCGTTCTGGGTCGTCGGTAACTTGCACTCGGACTCCGAGCGCGCCACGAACGATCTGAGCGCCGTCCGCAACCTGATGCAGGGCGACATGTGCCACGACGCGCTCCGCGCGGACGCGTTGGCGGCGTTGCTCGGCGCCACGGGGCGCGGCGCGACCCGCGACCAGATCCAAGCGGACGTGTCGGAGCACGCTTCGGACTTCCGCAGCGCGATGGCGGAACTCGACGCGCTCGAGATGAGCGACGGCGAACGCGCGGCGCTGACCGCGGTCGGGCCCGACCTGACCGCCTACATCGCCGCCGCGGAGAGCATCGTCGAGACGGCGTACACGCACCCCGAGCGGGCCGATCAGGCGATGCTCGAGTTCGACACGGCGTTCAAACGCCTGGAGTCGAGTCTCGGCGAGCTCGGCGACCAGCTCGAGGGCGCGGCGGTGGAACACGAACAGGCGGCCGCGGAGCGCTTCGCCACCGCGAGCACGCTGATCGCGACACTGCTCGGCGTCGGCACCGCGCTCGCGATCGGACTCGCGCTCTTCGGCACGTGGGCCGCGCGCGGGATCTCGGTGCCGCTGACCAACGCGATCGCGCTGCTGCGCCGCGTCGCCGAGCGCGACTTCACGCCGCGGATGGCGGCGCAAGGCGACGCTCAGATGGCCGAGATGGCCGCGTCGTTGAACCAAGCGCTCGAAAGCGTGCAGAACGCGCTCACCGAGGTGCGCGGCGAGGCGAGCGAGCTCGCGTCGGTCGCCGGTGCGATCTCGGACGGCTCGCGACGACTCTCCGACGGCTCGCAGAACCAGGCGTCGGCGCTCGAAGAGACCGCCGCTTCGCTCGAGGAGATCACCGGCACGGTCAAGCAGAACGCGGACAGCGCGAAGCAGGCATCGCAGCTCGCGAGCTCGTCCCAGCAGACCGCGGAGCGCGGCGGAGCCGTCGTCGGCGAAGCCGTCGCCTCGATCCGCGAGATCAGCGAGTCCTCGAAGCGCATCGCCGCGATCACGAGCACGATCGACGAGATCGCGTTCCAGACCAACCTGCTCGCGCTGAACGCCGCGGTCGAGGCCGCGCGCGCCGGCGAGCAAGGCCGCGGGTTCGCGGTCGTCGCGTCCGAGGTCCGCAACCTCGCGCAACGCAGCGCCCAGGCCGCGAAGGAGATCAAGACCCTGATCGAGGAGTCGGTCGGCAAGATCGAGAAGGGCACCGAGCTCGTCGATCGCTCCGGCCGCTCGCTCGAGGAGATCGTCGGCTCGGTCAAGCGCGTCAACCAGATCATCGCGGAGATCGCCTCGGCGTCGCAGGAGCAGTCGATCGGCGTCGAGCAGGTCAACCGCGCGGTCACGCAAATGGACCAGACGGTGCAAGCGACCGCGTCGCAAACCGGCGAGCTCGCGTCCAGCGCCTCGACTCTCGCGGACCAAGCGAAGCGCTTGCAAGCGCTGGTCGATCGCTTCCGCCTGAACGACTCCGGCGTGCGCGCCCCGACGCCGCGCTCGTCCGCCCCCGCGCCGATGCCGAAGCGCCCGCAGCCCGCGCCGCGCGCCTCGGTTCCGTCCCCCACTCGTCGATCGGAACCCGCCGCGGCGGTCGCGGCGAGCTCCGAGTCCGACGACGGCTTCATCGAGATGTGAGCAGATCCATGAACGCAATCCCCACGGCCCACGCCGCGACCGAGAACAGCCAGTACCTGACCTTCATGCTGGGTCAGGAGGAATACGGCGTCGAGATCCTGATGGTGCAGGAGATCCGCGGGTACACCGCGGTCACTCCGGTGCCCAACACGCCGAACTACGTCAAGGGCGTGATGAACCTGCGCGGCACGATCGTCCCGGTCGTCGACCTGCGCGCGAAGCTCGGGCTCGCCGAGATCGAGAAGAACCGCTTCACCGTGATCGTCGTCGTCAAGGTCGGCGCGAAGGTCGCGGGCCTGATCGTCGACGCGGTGTCGGACGTGCTCGACCTCCAGCAGAGCGAGATCCAAGCGTCGCCCGAGCTCGGCGTGCAGGACGATGCGCGCTATGCGCGCGGCATCGCACGCGTGAAGGAGAAGCTCGTCGTGCTGCTCGACCTCGAGAAGCTCTTCGGGCAAGGCGACCTCGGCGGTCCCGCTCTCGCGGCCTGAGCGAACCGACGTCATGACCACCGACGCGGGCCAGTCGCACGCGCTCTTCGGCGTGATCGAGATCACGCCGACGGAGTACGCGGCGTTCCGCGACTACATCTACGCGCGCTGCGGCATCTCGCTCGGCGACCAGAAGCAGATCCTGCTGCAGAATCGGCTCAACCGGCGCCTGCGCGCGCTCGGGTTCACGAGCTTCATGCAGTACCTGAAACTGCTCGAGGAAGGCGATCCGAGCGGTTCCGAGCTCGATCTGTTCTTGAACGCGGTCACGACGAACAAGACCGACTTCTTCCGCGAGCAGCACCACTTCGACTTCCTGCGCGAGCGTTGGTTGCCCGCGAAGCAGGCCGCGGCGGCGCAGAGCGGTGATCGCAGGCTGCGCATCTGGAGCGCGGCGTGCTCGACCGGCGAGGAGCCGTACTCGATCGCGATCACGCTGCTCGATGCGCTCGGCGCCGATGCATCGCGTTGGCCGATCGCGATCCACGCGACCGACCTGAACAGCGACGTCCTGCGCCGCGCGGCGAACGCGATCTACGCCGACGAGCGCGTCGCCGACGTCCCGCAGAGCATCCTGAAGCGCCACTTCCTGCGCGGCACCGGCGACAAGCAAGGCTTGGTGCGCGTCAAGCAGTCGACGCGCTCGCTGGTGACGTTCCAGCGCCTCAACTTCATGGACGGCGCATGGGGCGTGCCCGCGCCGTTCGACGTGATCTTCTGCCGCAATGCGATGATCTACTTCGATCAACCGACGCAGAAGACCTTGGTCGGCCGCTTCCTCGAGCATCTCGCGCCGGGCGGCCACCTGATCATCGGTCACTCCGAGAGCATCCACGGACGCGCCGATGAGCTCGTCCACGAAGGCAAGACCATCTACCGCCGCGTCGTCGCCCCCTTGCCCTCGAAGGCGGGCGCGCGCAACCCATCCGGAACCGAGGCATGAGCGCCACCGTACTGATCGTCGACGACTCTCGCACCGTGCGTTCACTGGTGCGAGAAGCCCTGGTGAACGGCGGTTACTCCGTCACCGAGGCACCGGACGGCAAGCAAGCGCTCGACGCGCTCCAGACGATGCTGCCGGACCTGATCATCACCGACGTCAACATGCCCGAGATGGACGGCATCACGTTCGTGCGCACGTTCCGCGCCCAGACGACGAAGACGCGCGTACCGATCCTGATCCTGACGACGGTGACCGACGCGGCGATGAAGCAGAAGGGCCGCGACGCGGGCGCGACCGGCTGGATCTGCAAGCCGTTCCAACCCGATCAACTCCGCGACGTCGTGCGCCGCGTGCTGGAGATGAAGCAGAAGTGAACTCCTCCGACGCACAACCGCGCCTGCGCCACACGATCTACGTGGGTGACGTGCGCGCATCGAAAGAGCCTGCGGAGATCCGCACCTTGCTCGGATCGTGCGTCGCGGTCTGCCTGTGGGACCCGAAGACGCAGATCGGCGGCATGAACCACTTCCTGTTGCCCGACAGCAGCGAGGAAGCGATGTCCTTCGAGCCGACGCGCTTCGGCGTGCACGCGATGGACGTGCTGATCGGCGAGCTGATGATGCTCGGCGCGGATCGCCGTCGCTTCGTCGCGAAGGTCTTCGGCGCGGGCCACGTACTCGGCGTCAAGGAAACCCCCGACTCGGTGCCGCAGCGCAACATGGCGTTCGTCAAGCGCTTCTGCCAAGACGAAGGCTTCCGGATCGTCGCCTCCGACCTCGGCGGCAAGGATCCGCGCATCGTCGTGTTCGAGACCGACACCGGCAAGGCGAAGGTCAAGCACCTGCCGCGCGCGTCCGTCGCCGAGAAGCTCGTCGAGAAGGAAGCCGTCAAGCGCGAGGAACCGCCGAAGTACGGCGACATCACGCTGTTCTGAACCGCGAGGAGCGATCCGATGGCAGACAAGATCCGCGTGCTCGTCGTCGACGACTCGGCGCTCGTGCGCCAGCTCGTCTCGCAGATCCTCGCGAGCGACCCGGGCATCGAGGTCGTCGCGACCGCTCCCGATCCGTACGTCGCGCGCGACAAGATCATGGAGCTCAAGCCCGACGTGATGACGTTGGACGTCGAGATGCCGCGCATGGACGGCCTGACCTTCCTCGAGAAGGTGATGAAGGGCCGACCGATGCCGGTGGTGATGTGCTCGTCGCTGACCGAGGCGGGCTGCGCGGAGACGTTGCGGGCACTCGAGCTCGGCGCGGTCGACTACATCGCGAAGCCGAAGAGCGACGTGCGCGATCTGCTCCCCCAACTGCGCGCCGAAGTGATCTCCAAGGTCAAGGCCGCAGCCGGCGCGCGCATGTCGCGCGTCGGTGCACCGCGCACTCCTGCGAAGCCGATCGCGGCGACCGCGGCGCTGCGCATCGGCGCGACCGAGCGCGTGATCTGCGTCGGCGCGTCCACCGGCGGCACGGAAGCGCTCAAGGAGTTCCTGACCGCGTTCCCCGCCGAGGCGCCTTCGGTCGTCGTCGTGCAGCACATGCCGGAGAAGTTCACGCAGGCGTTCGCGGGGCGCCTGAACGAAGTCTGCCAGGTGCGCGTGAAGGAAGCCCAGGACCGCGATCGCTGCCTGCCGGGCCGCGTGCTGATCGCACCGGGCGCGTTCCACATGAAGGTCGTCAAGGACGGCGCCGGCTGCATCGTGCGCATCGTCGACGAGCCGCCGATCAACCACCACAAGCCGTCGGTCGACGTGATGTTCGACTCGTGCGCTCAAGCGCTCGGCGCACGCGCGGTCGGCGTGATCATGACCGGCATGGGCGACGACGGCGCGAACGGGATGCTGCGGATGCGTCAGGCGGGCGCGCGCACGCTCGCCCAGGCCGAAGCCTCGTGCGTCGTCTTCGGCATGCCGAAGGTCGCGATCGAGCGCGGTGGCGTCGAGCAGGTGCTCCCTCTCGACCAACTCGCCGGCCGCGCGCTCGAGCTCGCCGCGCAGCCGTTGTCGGCGCTCGCCGGCTAGTCGTCCGCGACGAAACCGATCGATCGCGGGACGCTCTGCGAGCGCGCGTCGGCGTGCTCGTTCGGCCGCCGGGGCGTCAGAGCGTCGCGAGCATCTCGATCAGACCGCGCGCGACGCGCAGCTCGCCGGCGCCGGGGTTCGCACCGGTGCGCTCGCGCTGCGTCGAGAGGTAGCCGTACGGGCGCTTGTAGGCGTCGCGCGTCGACAGGAACACGGCGAGGAACATCGCTTCGACCTGACGCGGCGCGAACGCGGCGCGGCCGAGGCTCGCGTCGTCGAGCGCGAGCTCGCGTCGATGCGCGATCCCGAGGCCCCACAACAAGTTCGCGGGCGCGCCCGGCAGATCGCCGACCGACAGACCGATCTTCGGATCGAAGTCCTGGTACGTCACGTCGCCCCACGCGCCGTTGCCGTACTGCTCGCCCTTGAAGTGAGCGCGGACCGCGAGCGCGAGCGTGCGCCGGAACTCGGCGCGCGCGGTCGAGCCGGCGGGCTCGAGGCGCATGTAGCGCTCGAGCAGATCCCAACACCGCACTTGGTCGGCCGCCATCGAGCCGCCGAAACGCAACGCCTCGCTCCAGAGCGGCCCGTACACCCGCCAGCCGCTCGCGACGACGCGGCGGAACACGGGATCGTCGGGGAACGCCTCGAGCATCGTCACCGCGCGCGCGCCGTAGTGGCCGAAACTGTCGTCGAAGCCCGGGTCGATGCGATCCCATTCGCCGGGCCAGTGGTTGGTGAACTCGATCTCCGCGATCGCGCGGCGCGCGGCGGCGGCGAAGCGCGGGTCGCCGGTGAGCTTCGAGAGCCGCGCGAGCTCGGCGGCGACGTCGAGCCGGCGCAACGGAGGCGCATCGGTGCGCGGCGACGCGTCCGCGGGCACGTAGATCGGCGCGATCGAGCCGTCGGGGAGCACGCCTTTCGCGAGCACGGTCTCGCCGAGCTCCTTCCCGGCGGCGAGCGCGCGCTCGCGGAACTCCTCCGGCCCCTTCTCCGCGAGGTCGAGCAGGAAGTGGAAGGCCTTCGCGATCTCCAGCGCGTTGCGGTCGAGCGGCTCGTCGCGCACGCAATCGTACTGACGCGGGATGCCGGTGTCGGGCTGGATGCCGAGCGTCAGGAACTCCTCGACGTAGCGCTCGAGCGCCGCGCCCCACGCAGGATCGTGGTCGATCACCCACGCGTCGAGCATCAGCTCGTAGAGCGGCTGCGGCTGGCTGACGGCTTCGACGGTGACCAGCTTCGCGCCGGTGACGACGTCGAGCATGTTGCACGTGAACGACGTCTCGCGCGGACCTTCGCGATCGAGCCCGCGCTCGAGCCAGAGGCGGAAGATCCAGTCGAGCTCGGCGTGCAGCTCTTTCTGCAGCCAGTCGCTCGTCGGCGGGCACGGCAAGTCGACGCTCGTCGCGATCGGCCCCCACTTCGCCGGCGTGTCGCTGCCGTCGTTCGAGAGCTCTAGCACGAACCGCGGAACCACCGGCGTCGGCAAGAGGGCGTCGAAGTCGTGCAGCGAGCTGCGGAAGTCGCCGTTCTCGTCGGCGTGCACTCGGACGCTCGCTCGCGCGCCCGTCCCGTCGATCAACGTGATCACGCCGGGGCCGGCGACGGACCCGCGCACCTCGAATCCTCCGAGCGCGACGTCGACGTCGCCCGGCACACGCAGCGTCCCCGAATAGAACGCGATCGGTTGGCGGAGCGCGTCGCCCTTGCGCGTGACGACCGAGCCCGACGCCTG
>JADLBP010000089.1 GCA_020847695.1 Planctomycetota bacterium | reverse complement strand
CCTCGCGACGTCGGTCTACATCGGGCCGAGCCTCTACGCTCACTTTCCGGTCATCCGGCTGACGCTCGACCTCGGCGAGCTCGAGCACTGGCCGACCGCGCGCCTCGGCGAGACGTTCGTCGAGAGCTTGCTCGCGGCGCTGCCTGGCCTGCGCGAGCACGGCTGCAGCTACGGCGAGGCCGGCGGTTTCCTGCGGCGCCTCGGTGAAGGCGACGGGACGTGGCTCGGGCACGTGCTCGAGCACGCGGCGATCGAGCTGCAGAACGTCGCCGGCGCGAAGGTGACGTTCGGCAAGACGCGTTCGACCAACGATCCGGGCCAGTACCACGTCGTCTACCAGTACGAGCAACAAGAGGTCGGCCTCGAGGCCGGCAAGCTCGCGCTCTCGCTGCTGCACAGCCTGTTGCCCGCCGACCTGCGGCCCGCCGAGACGCCCGCGGACTTCGATTTCGCGCGCGAGCGCGACAACTTCATCCGCTACGCGCAGCGTCGCACGCTCGGACCGAGCACCGGCTCGCTGGTGCGCGCCGCGGAAGAGCGCGACATCCCGTGGCTGCGGCTCAACAAGTACAGCCTGGTCCAGTTCGGCCACGGCAAGTTCCAACGCCGCATCCAAGCGACGATCACCAGCGAGACGCGCCACATCGCCGTCGAGATCGCCTCGGACAAGGAAGAGACCAATCGCATCCTGTCGGACCTCGGTCTGCCGGTGCCGCGTCAGGAGCTCGTCTACTCCGCCGAGGAAGCGGCGATCGCCTCCGAGCGCATCCGCTACCCGGTGGTCGTCAAGCCGCTCGACGGCAACCACGGCCGCGGCGTTTCGATCAACCTGACGACGCCCGAGCAGGTGCGGGGCGCCTTCGCGATCGCGAAGGAGATCAGCCGCACGGTGATCGTCGAGAGCCTGATCCAGGGCAACGACTACCGGATGCTGGTCGTCAACGGCGAGCTCGTCGCCGTCGCGCAGCGCGTGCCCGGCCACGTCGTCGGCGACGGCGAGCACACGATCGCCGAGCTCGTCGAGCTCGTGAACCAGGATCCGCGCCGCGGCGTCGGGCACGAGAAGGTGCTGACGCGCCTCGAGTTCGACGCGCAGGCCGAGCGACTGCTCGCGGAGAAGGGCTTCGCGCGCACGTCGGTGCCCGGGCCCGGCGTGAAGGTGTTCCTGCGCTCGACCGGCAACCTCTCTACCGGCGGCACGGCGATCGACGTCACCGATACCGTCCACCCCGACAACGTCGAGATGGCGGTCCGCGCGGCGAAGGCGATCGGCCTCGACGTCGCGGGCATCGACTTCATCTCGCCGGACATCACGCAGTCCTTCAACGCGAACCGCGGCGCGATCTGCGAGGTCAACGCGGCTCCCGGCTTCCGGATGCACGTGTCCCCGAGCGAAGGCACGCCGCGCGACGTCGCCGGCCGCGTGATGGACATGCTCTTCCCGCCGGGCACGCCGACGCGCATCCCGATCGCCGCGATCACCGGCACCAACGGCAAGACGACGACGTCGCGCATGTTGGCGCACATCTTCAAGCTCGTCGGCCACCACGTCGGCCTGACGACCACCGATGGCGTCTACATCGACGGCCACCTGACCGTCGAAGGCGACATGACCGGCCCGACCGCGGCCCGCATGGTGCTGCGCGATCCGTCGGTCGACGTCGCCGTGCTCGAAACCGCGCGCGGCGGCCTGCTGCGCAGCGGCATGGGCTACCGCAAGTGCAACGTCAGCGCGGTGCTCAACGTGCAAGCCGACCACCTCGGCCTGCGCGGCATCGACACGCTCGAGGAGCTCGCCGAGGTCAAGCGCATCGTCGTCGAGATCGCGAAGGACACCGCGGTGCTCAACGCCGACGATCCGTACTGCTTGCGGATGGCCGACTACACGCAGGCGAAGTTCGTCTGCTACGTGACGATGAACCCGCACCACGCGCTCGTGAAGGAGCACATCCGCTCCGGCGGCCGCGCGGTGGTCCTCGAAGAGGGCATCAACGGGCACATGATCACGCTCTACGACCACGGCGCGCACATGCCGCTCTTGTGGACGCACCTGATCCCGGCGACGCTCGAAGGCCGCGCGATGCACAACGTGCAGAACGCGATGTTCGCGGCGGCGATGGCGTTCAGCATGGGCGTCAAGCTCGAGGACATCCGCCACGGCCTGCGCACGTTCGACACCAGCTTCTTCCAGACGCCGGGTCGGATGAACATCTACGACGGTCACCCGTTCAAGGTGATCCTCGACTACGGTCACAACCCGGCGGCGGTCGACGCGATGTGCCAGCTCGTCGAGCGCCTCGAGCCGCGCGGCAAGAAGATCCTGGTGCTCGCCGCCCCGGGCGACCGACGCGACCAGGACATCCGCGACATCGCGCAGATCTGCGCGGGCCGCTTCGACACGTACATCTGTCGCCGCGACGACGGCTTGCGCGGCCGCAAGCCCGACGAGATCCCGAACATGCTGCGCGCGACGCTGCTCGAGCGCGGCGTGCCGGACTCGCAGATCCAGGTGATCCCCGACGAGCGCAAGGCGGTCGAGACCGCGCTCTCGCTCGGCAAGCGCGGCGACCTGATGCTGATCTTCGGCGACCAGATCGCACGCACGTGGAAGCAGATCACCGGCTTCCGCTCCGAGGCGGGCCCGATCCAATCCGACGCGCCCGCGCCGCTCAAGCTCGAGACCGCACCGCCGGCCAACTTCTACTCGCTCGAAGGCGAGCAGATCGTCCGCGACGAACGCGGCGTGCGCCTCGCGCGCGAAAACGACGATTGATCGCGTAGCGTCATGGAGCTCCGCGACTCGCGCCGCGTTCCGGGTCCGAACCTCCACTGGGAGCGCTCGTCGGCGGTGCTCGACGTCTCGATCGGAGACGACGAGCTCGAGCGCTTCCACGCCGTCTACCCGCGCGAGCTCGCGCGGATGCTCTCGGCGCTCGGCATGCAGGCCTGCGAGCTGAAGGTCCGCCGTTTCGTCGGCGGCGCGTCGCTCGCGACCTCGGCGCCGATCGATTCGCTGTACACGGCGACCGAGGTCAACGAATGGGCGTTCCGCGCGACGCAAGCGGTGCTCGCGGGCGAGCCCGAGCCGCCGCTCGAGCCCGAAGCCGCGAAGCTCTCCGCCGCGCTGGCCCGCGAGCGCAACCAGCGGCCGCGGTTGCTCGAGCTCGGCGCCGAAGCCGCGCGCCGCGGCGTCGCGTTCGTCGCCGACGATCGCGTGACGTCGATCGGCATGGGCGCGGGCTCGCGCTCGTTCCCGACCAACGCGATCCCGGCGCTCGGCTCGATCGATTGGGCGCGCGTGCACGACGTGCCGTGCGTGATGGTCACCGGCACCAACGGCAAGTCGACGACGGTGCGGCTGCTCGGCGCGATCGCGACCGCCGCGGGCAAGACGCCGGGCGTTTCGTCGACCGATTGGGTGCACGTCGGCGATGTCGAGCTCGACCGCGGCGACTACTCCGGGCCGGCGGGCGCGCGGCTCGTGTTGCGCGACGAGCGCGTCGAGGCGGCGATCCTGGAGACCGCGCGCGGCGGGATGCTGAGGCGCGGGCTCGTGCTGCGGCGCGTCGACGCGGCGGCGTTGCTCAACGTCGCGGAAGACCACCTCGGCGAGTGGGGCGTCGACGACGTCGCGACGCTGGTCGAGGCGAAGTGGGTGATCTCGCGAGCGGTCGAGAAGACCGGGCCGTTGGTGCTGAACGCCGACGATCCGCTGATCGTCGCGCGCGCGGCGAGCTACCGAGGCAAGGTGATCTGGTTCACGCTCGACCCCGCGAACGAGCTCGTCGAGCGCCACGTCGCGTCCGGCGGCGTCGCGGCGATCTTCCGCGCGCCCGAGCTGGTGCTCGTCAAGGGCGGCAAGGCCGAGCGCGTCACGAGCGTCGACGCGATCCCGATCGCGCTCGGCGGCGCCGCGCGGCACAACGTCGCGAACGCGCTGGCCGCGATCGTGCTCGCCGATCGGATGGGTTTCGGGTCCGAGGCGATCGAGAAGGGGCTCGCGAGCTT
>JADLBP010000088.1 GCA_020847695.1 Planctomycetota bacterium | reverse complement strand
TAGCACTCGACCGCGGGCACCATCGCCGCGACCAGGTTCGACTTCGAGCGAGCGGCCTCCGCGAGGTTTCGCAGCGCGCCGTCGACGCGCGCGGGATCGCGGCGCTTGCGGACCTCCGCGAGGTCGGCGAGCACCTCGTCGCGCGAACGCGGATCGGGCTTGAAGATCTTCGGCGCCGCTTCCTTCTCGGTGTAGACGTTGACGCCGACGATCGGACGCGTCTTCTTCTCGACCGAGCGCTGCCATTCCATCGCGCTCTTGTGGATCTCGCGCTGCACGTAGCCGGATTCGATCGCGGCGATCGGGCCGCCGCGGCGCTCGATCTCGGCTTGGATCGCGAGCGCGCGGGCCTCGAGCTCGTCGGTCAACGCCTCGACGTAGGGCGCACCGCCGAGCGGGTCGATCACTTCGGCCGCGCCGCTCTCCGCGCCGAGGATCTGCTGGGTGCGCAGCGCGACGCGCGCCGAATCCTCGGTCGGCAGGCCGAGCGCCTCGTCGCGCGCGTTGGTGTGCAACGACTGGGTGCCGCCGAGCACTGCGGCGAGCGCCTGCAGCGTCACGCGCACGACGTTGTTCTCGGGCTGCTGGCTGGTCAGCATCGAGCCGGCGGTCTGCGTGTGGAAGCGCAGCATCCAGCTCTCCGGATCCCGCGCGCCGAATTCCTCGCGCATCGTGCGCGCCCACAGCCGCCGCGCGGCGCGAAACTTCGCGACCTCCTCGAAGAGGTGGTTGTGCGCGTTGAAGAAGAACGAGAGCCGCGGCGCGAACTCGTCGACCGAGAGACCGGCGTCGATCGCGGCCTTCACGTAGGCGCGGCCGTTCGAGAGCGTGAACGCGAGCTCCTGCGCCGCGCTCGAGCCCGCCTCGCGGATGTGGTAGCCGGAGATCGAGATCGTGTTCCAGCTCGGCGCGTGCTCGCGGCAGAACGCCATCAGGTCGGTGGTCAGGCGCAGCGACGGCACCACCGGGAACCGATAGTTCCCGCGCGCCGCGTACTCCTTGAGGATGTCGTTCTGCACCGTGCCGCGGATCTTCGCGGGCGGCACGCCTTGGTGCCGCGCGAGCGCGACGTACATCGCGAGCAACACGCCCGCGGTCGCGTTGATCGTCATCGACGTCGAGACCTCGCCGAGCGGGATGCGGTCGAACAGGCGCTCGACGTCCGCGAGCGAGTTGATCGGCACGCCGACCAGGCCGACCTCGGGGCTCGCGAGCGGATGATCCGAGTCGTACCCGATCTGCGTCGGCAGGTCGAAGGCGGTCGAGAGTCCGGTCTGGCCCTTGTCGAGCAGCATCCGGAAGCGCTGGTTGGTCTCGCGCGCGGAGGAAAAACCCGCGTACTGCCGCATCGTCCACAGACGTCCGCGATACATCGTCGGACGCACGCCGCGCGTGAACGGGTACTCGCCGGGGTAGCCGCCGTCGGGCGCGTCGCCGTAGAGCGGCGCGAGCTCGATCCCGGACGTCGTCTTGAAGCTCGGTTGGCGCTCGGGGAACTCGGTGAGCGAAGGCTTCCAAGTTTCGTCGAGCCAAGCCTGGCGCGTGCGCGGCGCGCGAGAGGTGCCGGTCGGGCGGTTCTTGCTCGTGGATCCGCTGTCGAGTGAAGTCATGGGGTTCGACCTCGGGCGTGGAGCCGCGCAGGATACCCGATCCTCCGCTCCGATCCTCGGGTCGCGGGGCGGCACGCGGTTCGCATTTCGTCGCACGCGCGTTGTCCTCTCGAGTCTCGAGCAACGAAGACGGTCCCCCCATGCGCAAGCTCACGTTCGCCCTCGTCGCCCTCGTCGTCGCGGGCGCGATCGGCTACCTCCTTTGGTCCACGAGCTCCTCCGACGCTCCTCGTACGGTCGAGCGCGCTACCGGGCCGGAGACCGCTCAGCCCGCCGCCGCGAGCGACGCGCCGAAGTCCGGCCCGGGCGTCGCCGAGCCCGCGATCGCCGCGCCGCTCGGGGCGCCCGTCGACGAACGGAGCGCGGCCGCGAGCGCCGCTCGGACCGACGTCACGATCAAGGCGCGGCTGAAAGGCCGCGTCGCGCTGCCGACGCGCACGCCCGCGGACGAGGAACTCGAGGTGTTCGCCATCGCGTCCGCGCAGGAGCGCCGCGCGCTCGCCAGGCTCGCGCAGGACGAGACCGACGCCCCGTCCAAGGAGCTGCTCGGCCGCGCGCCGGTCGCCGCGGACGGCACGTTCGAGCTGCCGCTCGCCCAGGAGTCGGGCACCGTGCACGTGTTCGCGTTCGGCCGCTACGCGTCGAGCCGTGCGAGCGTGCCCGCCACGCTCGACACCGCAGGCGCGGCGGAAGAGCTCTCGGTGCCGGTCGAGCTCGGCACGTGGATCCGCGGCACGCTCGCGTTGCCCGCGAACGCCGACGAAACGGAGCGCGAGGCGCTCGGCGAGGTCGTGATCTCGATCGCCGGCGGCGGCGCGGACTGGAACACCCAGATGGGCGGCGGCGGCAACGGCGAGGATCGCTCGGTGCGCTCGCGCGACGGCAAGACGTTCGAGCTGCGCTCGCTCTTCGGCACGTCGAAGTTCGCGCTGTTCGCGCGGCCCGATGGCAAGCCGGACGCGCTGCCGCGCTTCGCCGCCGGACGCAGCGAACCCGCGGACGCGTCGCCGGGCGCGAGGCGCGACGTGACGATCGCGTTCTCGCGCGGCGGCACGCTGAACGGCCGGGTGGTCGACGAGAACGGCGCGCCGGTCGCCGACGCGAAGCTCGAAGCGCAAGTCGATCCGAAGATGATGGGCATGGGCGGCGACGTCGCGCGCGAAACCAAGAGCGGCGCGGACGGGACGTTCGCGCTCGCCGCGGTCCGCGCGGGCAAGGCGAAGCTGCAGGTCTCGAAGGCCGGCTACCTGATGGAGCTGCACGACGTCGAGATCGCCGACGGCGAGACCCGCGAGGGCGGCGACTTCAAGCTGACGCACGGCGCGCACGTCTCCGGCGTCGTGCTGTGGCCCGACCGCACGCCGGCCGCGGGCACGAAGGTGACGCTCGGCTTCGACATGGCCGCGCTGACCGGGATGAACGCGTTCAACGCGTGGCGCGGCAACGAAGGCTCGGCGACCGCCGGAGCGGACGGCACGTTCACGATCGGCGGCCTCGGTGGAGGCCCGTTCAGCGTGCGCGCCGAAACGCCGCCCGCCGGTGTCGAGGACAAGCAAGAGAATCGAGCGCTCTTCTGGCGCGCGTCGCTCGCGGGCGTGGCGCCGGGAGCTGAAGGGCTGGAGCTCGTGCTCGCGGCGCCCGAGGGCGTGCAAGGCCGTGTCGTCGACGAGACCGGCGCACCGGTGACCAAGTTCGAGCTCGTCGCGCGCGCCGAGATCCGCTCGGTGATCCCCGGGATCTCGGGAACGGAGACCCGGCGCACGTTCGAGGACGCCGACGGCCGCTTCGTGCTCCCGGGCCTCGATCGCGGCGGCTGGAAGCTCTTCGCGCTCGCGCCGGGCTTCGGCGACGCCGAGCCGGTGCAGTTCGAGCTGCCGCGCGAGAGCTCCGCGGCTCCGGTCGAGCTCGTGCTGGTCCACGCGGCGACGGTCACGGGCGTCGTGTACGGCTACGACGGCCGCCCGGTCGCCGGCGCGATCGTGCAGCGCTCGATCGAGATGGCGGACATCCAACGTCGCTTCCGTCCGAGCAACGAGCCGCCGCGCGCGGTGACGCTCGAGGACGGCAGCTTCACGTTCGCGCCGCTCTCCGCTGGCCGCGCGACGCTGATCGCGCGCGCGGACGGCGCTGCGACGAGCGAGCGGGTCGAGCTCGAGGTCGCCCCCGCCGAGAAGAAGACCGGCGTCGAGCTCCGCCTGCGCCGCGGCGGCACGTTGACTGGCGAGATCTTCGGCGACGACGGCAAGCCGAAGCCGTCCGCGAACGTGCTCGTGCAGGAATCGGCGCAACGCTACGCGCAACGAATGGTGCGCTCGGATTCGAAGGGCCTCTTCCGCGAGGAGCACCTCGAGCCCGGCACGTGGCAGGTGATCTACATGGCGTGGATGAGCGACGACAGCGCGATGCCGGAAGGCGCCGACACCGCGAGCATGCTCAGCTCGATGAAGATGACCACCGCGACGATCAAGGACGGCGAGGAGACGCACGTGATGCTCGGCGCGCCGCCCAAGGACCCGGTGCGCGTGCACGGGCACGTGCGCTCGCACGGCGAGGCGGTCGGCGGCGTGACGATCAACTTCATGGCGGACGGCGCGAAGGGCCTCTCGGGCTTGAAGTTCGTCTCGGTCGCCGCCGACGGTTCGTACGAGACCCGGCTCGACGGCGCGGGTCGCTACCTGATCACCGTGCAGAGCTTCGGCGGCGCGGGCGAGCAGCAGGCGTACGAGTTCGCGCAGCGGATCCCGCAAGCGCCCGAGCACCAGCTCGACATCGAGCTCCCGGGCGCGCGCATCTCCGGCCGCGTGCTCGACGACGAAGGCCGCCCCGCGCTCCGAGCGCGCGTCAGCCTGACCGCGCGCGGCGCGGTGCCGAACGGCACGCTGCTCGGCGGCCGCTACAGCGAGATCATGACCGACGAGGACGGTCGCTACGTGATGCGCTGGCTCGAGCCGGGCGACTACACGCTCTCCGCCGGCGGCGCGCTGTTCGGCGGCATCCTCGGCGCCGACAAGCCGCTCGGCCGTGAGGTGCGCGAGGTCTCGGTCGCCGCGGACACCGATCTCGACGGCGTCGACTTCCGCTTGAAGCGCTCGGGGTCGATCGCGGGCATCGTGCGCGCGGCGAACGGCCAGCCGGTCGCCGGCGCGGCGATCTTCGTGCGCGACGAGAACGAGCGGCTGCTCGAACGCCTCTCGCTCTCGCAGACCGGCAGCGACGGCCGCTACACCTACCTCGGTCTCGCCGAGGGCCGCTACACCGTCACCGCACGCGCGGAGGGCTCGGCGAGCGCCGCGGCGATCCCGATCGCGATCAAGAGCGGTGAGACCACCGAGGTGGATCTGGTCGTCGACGCGGCGACGCTGCTCCTGGTCAAGCTCGTCGACGCCAAGGAGACCGAGGTCGCCGCCGACGTGCTGGTCACCGACGAGAAGGGGCGCCAGGTCAACGGGATGCTGACCGTCGCCGAGCTGATGGCGGTCTTCCAAGAAGGCGGCTTCTCGTCGACCGAGCAGCGGATCGGGCCGCTCGCGCCCGGGCTCTACACGGTGACCGCGACGGCGCCCGACGGTCGCTCGGCGACCAAGACGGTTTCGCTCGGCGGTCAGGCGGAGCGCAAGCTGACGCTGCGGCTGCGCGAATAAGGTCGAAAGGAGCACGCAGGCTGCGGCGTCGATTCGCCGCGGCTACCATGGATCCCTTCCCGTGCTCCCCGACCTCGATCGCTCGCTGCAGAGCCTGATCGCACGCGCCAAGACGGCCGCGTGGCTCGAAGCGTGCGCGCGTCTCGCCGCGCCGACGCTGTTCGTGCTCGGCGGTTGGGTGTTGTTCGCGCGGTTCGCGCTCGACGTGTCGCGAGCGGACGCCGCGCTTGCGTTGGCGCTCTTCGCGCTCGTGCCGGCGGTCGCGTGGGGTCTCGCGCGTCGCCGCTTCCTCTCCCCCGCCGCGGCGGTCGCGTGGCTCGACCGCGAGAGCGGCGGCAGCGGCGCGCTGCTGACGCAGCACGCGCTCGGCGACGCGCGCTGGGACGCATCCGCGGCGCGCGCGCTCGCCTCGATCGAGCGCTTGCCGAGGATCCGCGCGCTGCGCGGGTTCGGACCGAGCCTGCTCGCGCTCGCGTTCGTCGGCGCGGCGTTCACGCTCGAACGCAGCGTGCTCCCGCCGCCGCCGGCGACCCAGGTCGTCGAGAGTCGCCTCGACGCGGCCGCGGAGGACCTCGGCGCGCTCCAGGAGGTCGTCGAGCTCGAGCCCGAACGCGCCGAGGAGCTCGAAGCGCGCTTGGAACGGCTGGACGCCGAGAGCGACTCCGCGCCGCTCGACGCGAGCCTCGAGGCGATCGATCGCACGCAAGAGGAGCTCGCGCGCCGCGCCGACGAGGCGCTCGCGGCGGCCGAGCGCGCGCGCGAGGGACTGAACGCCGCCGACAGCGCGGAGAACGCCGAAGCCGCGGTCGAAGCGCTCAACGGAGCGTTGCGCGACCTCAAGCTCGCCGGGCTCGCCGCGAAGTTGCCGAAGTCGTTGCTCGACCGGCTGGAGCCGGGCTCGCTCGAATTGCCCGAGGGCGTCGAGCTCTCGACCGCGGAGCTCGCCGAGCTCTCCGACGCGTTGCGCGCGGCGCTCGATGCGCGGATGGAGCGCCTCGCGCAGTCCGGGCTGCTCTCCAAGACCGAGCTGCAGCGCTTCCGCGAGCTCGAGCGCTTCTCGGAGCACGTGTGCGACTCGACCTGCAAGCGCGGTGGGACATGAAGGGGCAAGGGACGCGCCGGGGGCGCGTCGCAAGCGGGTGTCGCCTCGACCTCCGGGTCGGGGTCCGGCGGCGTTTCGCGCGGCCGCGGCGACGCCGAGCTCACCTGGGGCGAGGAATCGCCGGGCCAGAGCGAGGACTTCGAAGCCAAGGCGCTCGACCCGGCGACGATGCTCGACCCCGAGAGCACCGCGGTGCTCGGGATCGCCGCGGGGGCGCCGACGGTCGACGCGCAAGGCGAGAGCGCCGGGGGCGCGGACGTCTTCGGTTCGAGCGGGCAAGGCGTGTGGCGTCGACGCCTGGCCCCGCATCATCGCGACGCCGTGCAACGCTTCTTCTCCGGACCTCGACGCGACTGACATGAGCCAAGCGACGGCCCTGCTCTCCCCCAACGAAGTCGAGAGCGCTCGCGCGAAAGCGCAGACGATCCTCGCCGGACTCGACCGCACGCTGCTCGGTCAAGAGCGGTTGACGCGGCTCGTGCTCGTCGGCTGCCTCGCGCGCGGCCACGTGCTGCTCGAGGGTCTGCCCGGGCTCGGCAAGACCGAGCTCGTCAAGGGTCTCGCCGCGCTGCTCGGACTCTCGTTCAAACGATTGCAGTTCACGCCCGACCTCTTGCCCGGCGACATCACCGGCGGGCCGATCCTCGAGGAGGACGACCACGGCAAGCGCAAGCTCGTCTTCCACCCCGGCCCGGTGTTCTGCCACGTCGTGCTCGCCGACGAGATCAACCGTGCGAGCCCGAAGACGCAGTCCGCGTTGCTCGAAGCGATGGCGGAACGGCGCGTGACCGTGCTCGGAGAGACGCACCGGCTGCCCGAGCCGTTCTACGTGCTCGCGACGCAGAACCCGATCGAGCTCGAAGGCACGTACCCGCTGCCCGAGGCGCAGCTCGACCGCTTCCTGTTCAAGCTCGAGGTCCCGAGCGTCGACCGCGCGACGCTGCAAGCGATCATCACCGAGCGCCGCGCCGGCAAGGCGCCGGAACACGAGCGCGCGCTGTCGCTCGACGAGCTGCGCGCGCTGTTCGCCGCCGTCGACGCGATCTACCTGCCGCCCGCGGTCGCCGCGTGGATCGCGCGGATCGTCGAGGCGACGCATCCGTCCGCGACGACTGCGCCGAAGCTCGTGCGCGACTTCGTGCGCCACGGCGCGAGCCCGCGCGCCGCGATCGCGATCGCGGAGGCGTCGCGGGCCCACGCGTTGGTCTCCGGCAAGCCGAACGTCGGCTTCGACGACGTGCGCGCGGTCGCGACCAGCGCCGTCGCGCACCGCCTGGTGCTCGACTACCGCGCCAGGCTCGAGGGCGTGCGCGGACCGGACGTGGTCGCCGCGGTGCTCGCCGACGTCGGCGAGCTCGAGGAAGCGTTGCCCAAGGGAATGAAGGATGCTCGCTGAGCTCGCGCTCGCCTGCCTCGCGCTCTGCACACCGCTCGAGGAGAAGGAACTCCAGCTCACCGACACCGCGATCACCGTCCGGGCGGCGACGGTGTGGCCCGCTCAGGTGCACAAGGGTTGGATCCCCTGCCAGGTCACCGTCGCCAACGGCGGCGAGCGCGCGTGCACCGTCGACGTGCGCGCGACCGCGTGGGGCGTCGAGCGCGAGGTCGAGGCGTCGATCTCCGTGCCCGCGGGCGCCGAGGGCTCGATCGAGATGCTCTTGCCCGCGTTCGCGAACACGCAGAACCAGTACACGCTGCGGCTGTTGCACGAGGGCCGCAGTCACTGGCTCGCGGGCAACTTCGGCGGCTCCGAGCTCGGGATGGTCGACGCGCGCTCGATCCTCTACTTCTCCGAAGGCGAGCCCGAAGCCGGTCTGACCGAGCGCTGGAGCGGCGAGCTCAGCACCGCGGAGGTCAGCGGCGCCGGCCCGGTGATCCGACACTCCGGCGGACTCACCGGCTACGTCACGTTCACCCCGCCGCGGCCCGCGACGACGACCGGCACGCCGAACAACGTCCAGGTCCACCACGTGCGCTTCGATCGGCTGCCGCAGCACGCCGAGAGCTTCACCAGCGTCGACGTCGTCGTACTCGACACGTCGACCGGCCTGCCGGGCGAGCGCGCGCTCGCGCCGCTCTTCCAATGGCTGCGGCTCGGCGGCACGGTCGCGGTGCTCGGGCCGCGCGCCGCGGAGCTCGCGCGCGCGAGCTCCGAGCTCGCGCCGTGGCTCGAGCCGCGCTTCGCTCTCGAGCACGAGTCGGTCGCGCTCGCGCAGCGCGCGGGGCTCGGCACGCTGCTGGTCGACGACGCGCCGCCGTTCTCGACGCCCGAGCAACGCAACGCCGTGCAGCACGCCGCGCTCGACGGCAACGGCATGGTCCACGACGACGGCGGCTCACGGATGCGGACGAACCTGCCGGTGGTGCCCGACCTCTTCGCGCTGCCGTACAAGCTCTTCGCGTTGCTCTTGGTGCTCTTCGCGATCGTGATCGGGCCGGTCAACTTCGTCGTGGTCAAGCGCACCAAGCGGCCGGTGATGCTGCTGGTGACGATCCCGGTGATCGCGCTCGGCGCCGCGGTCGCGCTGTTCGGCTTCGGGATCGTCTCGCAGGGCCTCGGCGTCAAGGTCGCGTCGCACACGTTCGCGCTGCTCGACCAACGCGGGCACCGCTCGATGGCGAGCGAGATGCGCATGCTGTTCGCCGGACTCGCGCCCGCGCGCGGCCTCGAGCCCGGTCCCGGCGCCGCGTTGATGCAGGTCGCGCGCTACTCCAGCAGCGGCGCCTGGATCCAACCGGCGTACGACGGCCAGCGCTACCTCGTCGCGCACGATCCGGGGCTCGTGCTCGCCGGCGGTTACCTGCCGGCGCGGTCGGCGTTCCTGCACCAGATCGTCACCGAGCGCGCTGAGCGCGGACGGCTCGAGCTCGCGCGCTCCGGCGGCGAGCTCGCGGCGACCAACGCGCTCGGAACCGCCGTGGAGCGATTGCTGGTGCGCGACGAGACCGGCCGCTACTGGACTTCGTCGGAACCGCTCCGCGAGAGCGCGCGGACGACGCTCGCGCCGCTCGCCGAAGCGGAAGCCGTGGACCTCGCGCGCGAGCTCGGTCTCGCGAGCCTGATGCCGGAGGTCGCCGCGCTGCCCGCGGCCTGCTACCTCGCGCGCCTCGAACGCGGCGTGTTCGGCGACGACTGCGGCGTCGCGGGCGAGGAGAGCGTCTCCTTCCACCACGTGCTCGGCGTGCTCGCCACCGACGGGGAGGAATGGCGATGACCGCCCTGGAGGTGCGCGGCATCACGAAGACGTTCCGATCGCTCAGGGCGGTCGACGACGTGTCGTTCACGGTCGAGCCCGGCTCGATCTGCGGCTTCATCGGCCCGAATGGCGCCGGCAAGACGACGACGATGCGCATCTGCGCGACGCTCGAGCTGCCCGATCACGGCGACGTGCTCGTCGACGGCGTCTCGGTGCTCGAGGATCCGCGGCGCGCGCGGCGCAAGCTCGGATTCATGCCGGACAACTACGGCGCGTACCCGCAGACGACGATCCGCGAGTACCTCGACTTCTACGCGCGCGCGTACGGGCTGACCGGCAAGGCGCGCAAGACGACGGTCGACCAGGTGATGGCGTTCACGTCGCTCGGCCCGCTCGAGGAGAAGCTGATCAACACGCTCTCGAAGGGCATGAAGCAGCGCCTCTGCCTCGCGAAGACGATGCTCCACGATCCCGCGGTGCTGATCCTCGACGAACCCGCCGCCGGACTCGATCCGCGCGCGCGCGTCGAGCTGCGCGAGCTCGTCAAGGCGCTCGGCGCGATGGGCAAGGCGCTGTTGATCTCGTCGCACATCCTGACCGAGCTCGCGGAGATGTGCGACGGCGTCGCGGTGATCGAGAGCGGCAAGCTGCTCGCGCGCGGACGGGTCGGCGAGATCCAACGCTCGCTGCAGCCCCACGCGACGATGTACGTCCGCGCGCTGTGCGACCTCGCGACGCTCGAGAAGGCGTTGCTCGAGGAGCCGGGGATCGCCAACATCCGCGGCGAGCGCCAGGGGCTCGTCTTCGACTACACCGGCGACGACGAGGCGCTCGCGCGCCTGCTCGAACGCCTGGTCGCGCGCGGCCTGAAGCCGGTCGAGTTCGCCGGCGGCGAGGTCAAGCTCGAGGACATCTTCATGTCGCTCACCCAGGGCAAGCTCCAATGACCGCCGAGACGCTCTCGAAGCCCGGCGACGAGCCCGCGGCGCTCGGCGCGTTCCTCGCGCGCGCCGACGATCGCCTGAACCCGATCCTGGTCAAGGAAGTGCGCCAGGCATTGCGCGGCCGCTACTTCCGCAACCTGTTCTGGTTGACGGTGGTGCTCGCGACCGCGCTCGGCGTGTTCATGATCGTGATCGCGAACGTCGACGGCGACCTCGACCAGCTCGGGCCGAATTTCTTCAGCGCGACGTTCGGCGTGCTCTCGTTCGCGGTGCACACGTTCGTGCCGTTCTGGGCGTTCCAGTCGATGGGCGCGGAATGGGAGGAGAACACCTTCGACCTGTTGGTGATCTCCGACCTGCGGCCGAAGCAGTTGGTGATCGGCAAGGTGCTCGCGGCGACCGTGCAGGCGCTGCTCTACTACTCGGCGTTCTCGCCGTTCCTGGTGTCGACCTTCCTGATGGGCGGCGTCGACATCCTGGCGATCGGGCTCTCGATCGGGCTCTCGATCCTCGTTTCGACGACGCTGTCGTTCCTCGCGGTCGCGCTGTCGACGCTCGGCCGCACCAAGATCGTGCGCGCGGCGCTCGCGATGCTGCTCGCTTGCGCGCTGCTGCCGGTCTCCGCCGGCGCGATCGGGTTCGCGACGATGCTGGTGCAAGCGCCGAACGTGCTGCGCGACACCGACTTCCAGTACGGCGTCGCGATGTTCGTCTCGGTGCTGCCGATCGTCGCGCTGTTCGCGTTCGCGATCGGATGCGCCCGGCTCGCGCACGAGGAAGAGAACCGCTCGAGCGCCCTGCGCGTGCTCGCGTCCGCGATCACGCTGGTGACGCTCGCTTGGGGCGCGGTCGGGTACACGACGTTCTTCCGCGGCCAGGAGCATTTCGTCATCGCGATGGTCGGCTTCGGCTGCGCGCTCGCGATGGTCGCGTACGTCTTCTTCGTCACCGAGCCCGAGGCGTTCGGCCGCCGGGTCGCGCGGCAGGTGCCGAGCTCCAGGACGCTCGCGCTCTGCAGCCTGCCGTGGTTGCCGGGCGGCGCGCGAGGTCTGGCGCTGCTGATCGGCAACGCGCTCTTGACGTTGCTGGTCGTCACGCCGCTGGCGCTGCTCGAAGGCGACGATTCGCTCGTGACGTTCACCCTCGCGCTGTACCTCTACGCGTTGGTGATCGTCGGCTTGCCGTCGGGGATCGCGTCTCACTTCGTGCGCACACTGCGCGGGCGGACGGCGGTGCGGGTCGCGATCCCGCTGCTGCTCGGGCTCGCGATCTTCCTGCCGTCGATCGCAGGCATGCTGCTCGACGTCCACTCGTGGATGGAGCTCGAGCACCCGCTCGACCCGTTCTGGGTGCTCGCGTGCGTGGTCGAGGATGACTGGTCCCAAGCGGTGCCCGGACTCGCGCTGCTCGCGGTCGGCGTCTTGCTGACCGCGGTGGTCAACGCGAAGCGCGTCGGCAACGCGGTCGCGGAGGTGCTGCGCTGCTCCGCCGAGCGCCGCGCGCGCGCGAAGGCGAACCCCGCCCCCGCTCGGAACCCCGATGCCGCGCCCCAGCCCTGACGCCGAGCGCCTCGCCGAACGCCATCGGCTGGCGCTGTTCGAAGTGCCGCGCCGCGGGCTCGCGGGCGAGCTGCTCGGCCGCGGCACCGGCTCGAGCCTCGAGTTCCAAGACCGCCGCAACTACGCGCCCGGCGACGACGTCCGCCACCTCGATTGGCGCGCGATGGCGCGCAGCGACCAGGCGCTGGTGCGCGTCTATCGCGAGGAGCTGCTGCCGCGGCTCGAGCTCGTGCTCGACCTCTCGCGCTCGATGGCGAGCGATCCCGACAAGGCCGCGCGCGCCCTCGACCTCGCGTACGTCTTCGCGCGTTCGGCCGAACTCGCGAGCTCCGAAGTGCGGATCACGCTGTGCTCGGAACGGCCCGAGCGGACCGATCTCGAGCGTCTGCGCGCGCGCGACACCGCGTTCGAAGCGCGTGCGCCGCTCGGCATCGCGCTCGCGGAGGCGGCGTCGTTGTTCACGCCCGGCGGTTTGCGCGTGGTGATCTCCGATTTCCTCGCGCCGTTCGACGCGCGCGAGCTCGTCCGGCCGCTCGCGGCGCGCTCGGGCGGGCTGGTGCTGCTCCAGGTGCTCTCGGGCTTCGATCGCGCGCCCGCGGTCGGCACCGCGCTGCGCCTGGTCGACGCGGAGAGCGACGAGAGCCTCGACGCCTGGCTCGACGAGGCGACCGTCGACGGCTACCGGCGGCGCCTGAAGCACCTGATCGACGGCCTGGAGGTCGAGACGCGCCGCGCGAACGGCCGGTTCTTCTCCCTCGACGCCTCGGAGCCGCTCGCGCTGCAGATCGACCGAGACCTGATCCCGGCGGGCGTGCTCGCGGCGAGCTGATGCTCGCACGATCGACTCGGCCAGCGTAGTCTCGCGCCACGTCATGGCAGGTACCCCCCCGGCCCCCGCTCCGTCGGTTCCGCGCCTCGACCACGCCGCGATCGGCAACGGACGGGTGCTCGCGCTCGTCTCCCCGCGCGCGTCGATCGACTGGCTCTGCATGCCGCGCTTCGACTCGTCGTCGGTGTTCGCGCGGCTGCTCGACGAGCAGAAGGGCGGCACGTTCCGCGTGTTGGTCGGCGGCGAAGAGCGCCACGGCTCGCTCTCGTACCTGGAGAACACCAACGTCTCGCGGATCGTGATCCAGACGCCGGAGGGCTCGTTCGAGGTACTCGACTTCGCGCCCCGCATCCCCGACGGCTTCGGCGTGCACGCTCCGATCGAGCTCGTGCGCCTGATCCGGCCGTTGGTCGGCGAGCCGCGGCTCGCGATCGACTTCGACCCGCGTCCGGACTGGGGCCGCCGCCCGGTGCAGTTCGTCGAGGAGGACCGCGGCGTGCGCGTGATCGGCGGGACGCATCCGCTCTCGCTGGTGACCAACCTACCGATCGCGTGGCTGCTCGGCCGACGAGAGTTCCCACTGACCGGGCCGACGTGGTTCGTGCTGCGTTGGGGCGCGCGCGACGAGCGCCCGAACCTCGCGCAGATCGAGCACGACCTCGATCGCACGGTGCGCGGCTGGCGGACGTGGGCGAAGACGTGCGCGCTGCCGCACTTCGCGCCCGCGCTCGTCCTGCGCTCCGCGCTCTGCCTCGTGCTGCACGCGTCGCAGGACACCGGCGCGATCATCGCGTCGGCGACCACGAGCATCCCCGAAGCGATGGGCACCGAGCGTACGTGGGACTATCGCTACTGCTGGTTGCGCGACTCCGCGTTCGTCGTCGAGGCGCTGCGGAGGTTGAGTCACCTGAACGAGGGCGAGCGCTTCGTGCACTACCTGCGCACGATCGTCGATTCCGGCCCTCTGCAGCCGGTGTACGGGATCGGCGGCGAGCGCGAGCTGCCCGAGGAGTTCCTCCCCCACCTCGCGGGCTTCGGCGGCAACGGCCACGTGCGGATCGGCAACGCCGCGTGCAGTCAGCAGCAGCACGACTTGATGGGCGAGGTCGTGCTGTGCCTGGAGACGCTGTTGACCGATCCGCGGATCGTCCACGAGCACCCGGAGAGCTACCT
>JADLBP010000087.1 GCA_020847695.1 Planctomycetota bacterium | reverse complement strand
TCGCCGACCGGCGTGCTGATGATCGGCGCGGACGGGCGCATCGTGCTGGTCAACCGCGAGGTCGAGCGCCTGTTCGGCTATGCGCGCGACGAGCTGCTCGGCAGGCCCGTCGAGCTGCTGGTGCCCGAGCGCTTCCGCGCCGGACACCCCGGTCTGCGCTCCGACTTCTTCTCGGATCCGAAGGCACGCGCGATGGGCGCCGGGCGCGATCTCTACGGCCTGCGCAAGGACGGTACCGAGGTGCCGGTCGAGATCGGCCTGACGCCGGTGACCACACCGACGGGGACGTTCGTCGTCAGCTCGATCGCCGACGTCACCGCGCGCCGACGCGCAGAGCACCGTTTCCGCGTCGCGGTCGAGTCGTCGCCGAACGGCATGTTGATGATCGACCCAGCCGGGCGCATCGTGCTCGTCAATCGCGAGGTCGAGCGCATGTTCGGCTACTCGCGCAAGATGCTGCTCGGTCAGTCGATCGAGATGCTGGTGCCCGAGCGCTTCCGCGACCTGCACCCTTCGCACCGCTCGGCGTACTTCGCGCAGCCGGTGCAGCGCAGCATGGGCGTCGGCCGCGATCTCTTCGGGTTGCGCGCAGACGGCACCGAGTTCCCGGTCGAGATCGGTCTGAACCCGGTCGACACCGACGACGGGCTCTTCGTCCTCGGCTCGATCGTCGACATCAGCGCGCGCAAGGCGGCGGAGCGCGAGCGCCGCAAGCTCGAGGAGCAACTGCGCCAGGCGCAGAAGATGGAAGCGGTCGGAACGCTCGCAGGCGGCATCGCGCACGACTTCAACAACGTGCTCGCGGCGATCGTCGGCTTCGGTGAGCTCGCGCAAGCGGCGTTGCCCTCGGACGCGCCGGCGCAACGCGACGTCGCGCAGCTCTTGAAGAGCGCCGACCGCGGCCGCCAGCTCGTCGCCCGCATCCTGTCGGTCAGTCGCCGCCAAGAAGCGCGGCGGACGCCGGTGTCGCTCGCGACGATCGTGCGCGAAGCCGCCGAGCTCCTGCGCGCGACGCTGCCGTCGTCGATCGAGATGCGCGTCGTCGCGGACGCGTCCGTGCCGAACATCCTCGCCGACGTTTCGTCGGTGCATCAGATCCTGATGAACCTCGCCAACAACGCCGCGCACGCGATGCGCGATGGCGGCGTGCTGACGCTGGTCGCGGAGTCGTTCTACGTGCGCGACAGCTACGCGCGGTCGCACCCCGAGCTGCGTGAAGGCCTGCACGCGCGTCTCGTCGTGCAGGACACCGGCCACGGCATGCCGGAGACGGTGCGGGCGCGCGCGTTCGAGCCGTTCTTCACCACCAAGCCGGCCGGCGAAGGCACCGGGCTCGGGCTCGCGATGGTGCACGCGATCGTCGGCGATCACGAGGGCTTGGTCGAGATCGAGAGCGAGCCCGGCAACGGCGCGAGCATCCGGTGCCTCTTCCCCGCGATCGACGCGATCCCGCGCGACGCGAAGGACGTCCCGTCGGAGGTGCTGCACGGCGCGGGTGAGCGGCTGCTCTACGTCGACGACGAGCCGACGCTGTCAGAGATCGGCAATCGGCGGCTGACGGGGCTCGGGTATCGCGTCACCGCGGTGACCGACAGCTCGCTGGCTCTCGAGCTCCTGCGCGCGCGTCCGGGCGACTTCGATGTCGTCGTCACCGACTACTACATGCCGAAGTTGACCGGCTTGCAGCTCGCGCGCGAGATCTCACGGGTGCGGCCCGGGATCCCGATCGTCCTGATGACCGGCTTCGCCGGCGAGATCTCGCACGAGACGCTCGCGGAAGCGGGGATCCTGCACACGCTGCCGAAGCCCGCGACCCTGCAACAGGTCGCGCGCGCGGTGCGCGACGCGTTGGGCATCACGCAGGGTTGATCCTCGGGCGCGGAACGCGCGCCGCGTCGATCGCGTCAGCCCGCTGGCGTCCGGTCGGTGGTCGCGTAGGTCCACGCGTCGAGCAGGCGCGTCGCGAGCTTCTCCCACGGGTATTCGGCGAGCGCGAGCGCGCGGGCTCGCTCGGCGCGCCGAGCGGCCGCTTGCGGATCGGCGAGCACGTCGAGCGTCGCGCGCGCGAAACCCTCGGCGTCGTCGGCGAGCAACAGGTGCTCCGCGTGCCGGAACGCGAGTCCCTGCGCGCCGATCGGGGTCGAGATCACCGGGCAGTTCATCGCGACTGCTTCGACGAGCTTCAGTCGCGTGCCGCCGCCGATCCGCAACGGGATCACCAGCGCCGCCGCGCGCTCGAGGAACGGTCGCACGTCGGCGACCAAGCCCTGGATGCGCGTCTCCGGCGATTCGAGCGCGAGCACGTCGCGCGCCGGATCCGCGCCGACGATGTCGAGCACGACGTCGGTCCGCTCGCGCAGGATCGCCGGCAGCACGCCGCGGACGAAGTGCGCGATCGCGTCGACGTTCGGCGCGTAGCTCATGCTCCCGACGAACAGGATGCGATTCTCGCTGCGCGCGGGCGCCGGATGGCTGGGGTGGAAGTACTCGGGATCGAAGCCGGACTCGACGACGCCGAGCGTGAGACCGGGATGGCGCTCGGCGAGGATCGCGGCGTCGTCGGCGCTGCACACGACGTGGTGGCGGAAGCGCCGCGCCGCTTCGCCCTCGAGGCGATGGAGTTTCCAGACGTCGAATTGCTTCGCGAACGGCGCGCGGCGCGGAAGGAGCTCGTGCAGCACGGTGTCGAGCTTGTGGTGGTGCACGACGACCGGTGCGCGCGCGTCGTCGGGCAACACGCGCGCGAGCAGCAGCTCGTCGAGGTGCACGAGGTCGAAGTGGCCGCCGTCGAGATCCTGCGCGAGCTTCGCCTGCAGCGCGTCGGAGTGGAACCAGCGCTCGATCCGCGCGCGCCGCCAGCGCTCGAGCGGACTCGGTCGCGCACGCTCGAAGCCCATCGCGCTCGCGCAGTACGGCCGCAACGGATCGAGCGAGCGCTCGTCCTGCCCGGGCTCGAGCACTGCGCGCAGGTGCAGTTCGACCTTCGCGCCGAGCGCCTTCAGCAGGTTGAACGTGCGCATCCGGCCCCCCGACTCCGGCGGCCACGGCACGACGGGGGAGACGAACAGGACGCGCATCATCCGCGGGCGCCGTCCGGTGCGCGCACGTTCGAGCGCAGCAGCCGCCAACCGGTCGGCTCGTCGCGCAGCGCGACGGCGCTCGAGAGATCGACGCGGATGCGGAAGGAGTCGCGCGGCTCGAGGCCGAGCAGGTACGCGGTCAGCACGCGGATCACGTTGTAGTGACTGGTGACGGCGACGAGCCCGCCCGCGCCGGCGTGCACCGCGCGTTCGACCGCGGGCCACGCGCGCAGGAACACGTCGCGATCGTTCTCGCCCTTCGGGATCACGAAGCTCCAGGGGTCGGCGAAGTAGCCGGCGACGGTTTCGGGCTCGGTTTCGTAGAGCTTCTGGATCGACTTGCCGGCCCACTCGCCGCGCTGGATCTCCGCGAGCTCGGCGGTGACCTCGAGCTCGAGCCCGCGCGCCTCGGCGAGTCCCTCGCCGAGCCGGCGCGCGCGAGAGAGGCTCGACGAGATCACCTTGCGGAAGGGCAGGGCGCCGAAGTCGCGCACGCGCTGCGCGGTGTCGGCGATGCCGCGTTCGGAGAGCGGCACGTCCATCCCGCCGTAGGCGCGGCCGTGCCAGTCGGCGTGGACCTCGCCGTGGCGGAACAGCCAGAGCTCGGCGCCGGTCCCGAAGCCCGGGTGCGGTCGAGCGGGGAGCGACGGGGTCATGCGGACGGCGAGGGAAGACGAAGCGAGGGACGGCGGACGGGGAGCGCGGCGGATCCTAGCGCGCGGAGGCGGCTCCCGCGCCCTTGCCGAAATCGGACCCTCGCGTAAACTTTTGCGCCCCGATCCCCGCTCCGAACGACCGCCCAGCCCCCGCAGCCATGCCCAAGCTCACCTTCCTCGTCAACGGCCAGACCCACGACGTTCCCGCCGGCACCCGCTTCCTCGACTTCTGCGAGCAGAACAACGCGCCCCACGAGTTCGGCTGCACCGTCGGGAGCTGCGGCACGTGCTGCCTGACGATCGAGCGCGGCGCCGAGAACGTCGATCCGGCGAGCGCGGACGAGCAGGAGACCGTCGCGATGTGCACCGACGTCGCGGGCGCGCGCCTGGGGTGCCAGCTCGTGATCCGCGGCGATATCGCGATTCGGCCGGTCGAGCGCTGATTCGGCCGAGCGCGCGCCGCCTACCAGGTGACCGCGCGCGGCAAGCTCTCGCCGACCCAGCCGTCGAGGCCCATGCGATGGCCGGCTCGCGAGATCGCGCAGACCAACGCGCACACGAGCATCAGCAGCACGTAGCCCTGCTGGCCGACCGGGCCGCAGAAGTAGAAGTTCAGCATCATGAACGCGACCGCGATGCCGACCGGGCGCGTCAGCGCGCCGAGGAAGAGCAGCACGCCGCCGACGAGCTCGCCCCATTGGATCAGGAACGCGAACACGCCCGGGTTCGCGAGCACGACGTCCTCGCCGAACCAGCGGTACCAGTTCGGCGAAGCGGCGATGCGGGAGCTCTGCGCCGTCACGAACGCCGCGCCGGTGTCCGCGACGACCTTCGCATAGCCGGCGCTCATCAGCACCCAGCCGACGTACAGACGCAGGAACGCGAGGCCCCAACTCGGAGCGTCGCCTGACGGAGCGGACGAGGAGGCTGCTTTGGCCATGCGTGCCGACGGCGTGCGTCGGTGCGTGAGTATCTACTCGGCGGCGACGAGCGAATCCAGCGCGCGGTCAGATCACCAGCGCGGTGCCGGTGAACGACGCGAACACCGCCGCTTCGGAGCTCTCGCTGACTTCGCCGAGTTGCAGACGCGTGTCGACGACGGCGTTCGCGCCTACGCGGCGGGCGTCCGCGAGCAACTCGGCGAGCGCCGCGGTGCGGGCTCGCGACAGCGCGCGTTCGTACGTGCCGACGCGCTTGCCGCCCGGCGGCGTCTCTTCGTCCTCGTCGTCCTCCTCGAAGACGTCGACCTGGACCACGGCGTGGCCGACGACCAGGCCCTTCGGCTCGCGAACCGGGCGCCCAAGCGCGTCGACCGACGTCACCACCAGGATCGGTGCGCTCAAACGACCACCGCCGTGCCGCTCGCCGAGACCATCAGCATGCCGTTGGCGGTCCCGAGCACCTCGTAGTCGAGGTCGACGCCGACGACCGCGTTCGCGCCGAGCGTCGCGGCGCGCTCCGCGAGCTCGTCGAGCGCGGTCTGTCGCGCGTCGGCGAGCACCTTCTCGTACGACGCCGACCGACCGCCGACGATGTCGCGGATGCCGGCGAAGAAGTCGCGGAAGACGTTCGCGCCGAGGATCGCCTCTCCGGTGACGATGCCCTTGTACGCCTGGATCGGGCGGCCTTCGATGCTGGGGGTGGTGGTGACGATCACGTCGGGTGTCCTTGCTTGGGTTGGAAGTCGCGTGGGGTAGAGTCTGGCGCTCGTTTCGCCGCGCTCGGCGTCGAGCTACGTCCCGATGCCCCAACGATTCAAGCCCGACGGCGTGCTCCGGATCAACCTTTGGTCCGGTCCGCGCAACGTCTCGACCGCGTTGATGTACTCCTTCGCCCAGCGCACCGACACGCGCGTGGTCGACGAGCCCCTGTACGCGCACGACCTGCGCGTCTCCGGCGCCGACCACCCCGGACGCGACGACGTGCTCGCGTGGCAGGACTCGAACGGAGCCCGCGTCGTCGAGCGCGTGATCCTCGGGCCGTGCGAGAAGCCGGTGGTGTTCTTCAAGCAGATGGCGCACCACCTGGTCGAGCTCGACCGCGGGTTCATGGCGCACACCGCGAACGTGATCCTGACGCGCGATCCGGGCGAGATGCTGCCGTCGCTCGCCCAGAACCTCGCGACGCCGACGCTCGCGGACACCGGCTATCGCGCGCAGTGCGAGCTCTACGACCAACTAGTCGCGCTCGGCCAGGAGCCGCCGGTGCTCGAGGCTCGCGAGATCCTGCTCGATCCGCGCGGCGTGCTCACGCAACTCTGCGCGCGGCTCGGGCTGCGCTTCCAAGAGCGGATGCTGAAGTGGAAGCCGGGCCCGAGGCCGGAGGACGGCTGCTGGGCGAAGCACTGGTACGCCAACGTGCACACCTCGACCGGGTTCCAGACCTACAAGAAGAAGCAGGCGCCGTTCCCGCGACGGCTCGGGCCGCTGCTGAAGGAATGCAAGCCGTACTACGAGCGCCTCGCCGCGCTCGCGCTCAAGGCGGAGGCCGCGCGATGAACCCGAAGCTCCCCGATCCGCGCAACGCGTCGATCGTCGTCCACGTCGGCGGCAAGCTCTTGCCGCGCGCCGACGCGAAGGTCTCGGTCTTCGACAGCTCCGTCCAGGGCGGCGACGCCGTGTGGGAGGGCTTGCGCGTCTACGACGGACGCGTGTTCAAGCTCGACGCGCACCTCGATCGGCTCTTCGCGTCCGCGAAGGCGATGGCGTTCGTCGGCGTGCCGACGCGCGCGGCGGTCGAGCGCGCGATCTTCGAGACGCTCGCGGCGAACGGCATGCGCGACGGCGCGCACATCCGCTTGACGCTGACGCGCGGCGAGAAGGTGACCAGCGGCATGAGCACCAAGAACAACCAGTCGGGTTGCTGCTTGATCGTGCTCGCCGAGTGGAAGGCGCCCGTCTACGACAAGCGCGGCATCCGGCTGGTGACGTCGTCGTGGCGGCGCAACTCGCCGCAGTGCATCGACTCGAAGATCCACCACAACAACCTGATCAACAACATCCTCGCCAAGATCGAGGCCGAGAACGCGGGCGTCGACGACGCGCTGATGCTCGACGTCGACGGCTTCCTCTCGGAGACCAACGCGACCAACGTGTTCCTCGTCCGTCGCGGCGAGCTCCACAC
>JADLBP010000086.1 GCA_020847695.1 Planctomycetota bacterium | reverse complement strand
TGCGGCGCGGTGACTGCGCTGCCGGGCTCGGGTTCCGCGGCGGCGTCGACCTCGGTCGAGCACGCTCGCCCTGCGCCTCGCCACGTGCTCGCCGAGCCGGCGTGCGTCGACACGCGCGAGCTCTCCGACGGCGCCGAGTTCACCGTGAAGTGGTACAAGCCGCTCGCGTGGCTGGTCGTCGGCTTCATGGTCGTGTTCGACGCGATCGTGTACGTCGTGTACGCCAGGCTGATCGAGGACCGGACGCCGTGGGTGGCCTGGGTGCCGCTCAGCGTCTTCGGGATCGCGGCGCTCGCGCTCTCCTACTTCACGGTCGCGATGTTCACGAACACGACGCGCATCACGGCGACGCGCGAGCACCTCGGCGTGCGCCACGGGCCGCTGCCGTGGCCTGGCCGGCGCGCGCTTGCGAGCGCCGACGTCGTGCGCGTCTACACCCGCCGACGCGCGAGCGACCCCGACGATCCAGCTCGGTTCGACCACGATCTGTGGGTGGAGCTCCGCGACGAGCGCGAGATCCGGCTGCTGCGCGGCGCGTTCGATGCGCAGACCACGGGGTTCCTCGAGCAGGAGCTCGCGCGCACGCTCCGACTCCCGCGCGAGGCGGCGCAAGACTCGAGTACCGTCGCGCACGCGCGTCGCTCGGGTTGAGCACGCGGCGCAACTTCCTTCGAGACGACCGCTCGCTAAGCTCGCCCTCGCCCGCATGTCCGCGCTCACCGCTCTGACCTGTCCGTCGTGTCGCTCGGCGCTCTCCGAGCAAGGCCTCGACCTCGCGCGCGGCATCGCCACGTGCTCACACTGCGGCGCGCTCGCGCTGCTGCCCGCCGCGGCGCGTCCCGCTCATTCCACGGTACGGCCGCCGGTGCCGTTGCCCGAGCGCGTCACCGTGCGCGAGCTCGGCGACGGCGTCGAACTGCGCTTGCGCTGGTTCACGCCGGCGGTCTGGTTCCTGCTCTTCTTCGTGATCACGTGGGACGGCTTCCTGGTCTTCTGGTACTCGATCGCGTTGCGCGATGGGGCTCCGTGGATCATGGCGGTCTTCCCGATCGCTCACTTGGCGGTCGGCGTCGGGTTGACGTACTTCGTGGTCGCGACGTTCCTCAACACGACGACGGTGACCGCGACGCGCGATCGCTTGCGTGTGCGCCACGGACCGGTGCCGTGGGTCGGCAACCTCGAGCTCGCGAGCGATGACCTCGCGCAGCTCTTCTGCAAGGAGCGCGTGCATCGCAAGAAGCGCGGGACGAGCTCGACCTACGAGCTCTGGGCGCAGCGCAAGCACGGCGCGAGCCTGCGGATCCTGCGCGGCGGGACGGACTCCGACCAAGCGCTCTACCTCGAGCAGGCGATCGAGCGCGCGCTCGGCATCCGCGACCAGCCGGTCGCGGGAGAGCTCGATCGCTGAGGCGGTTTCGCCGCTAACACGCTCGCATCGAGCTCGTCACCGACCACGACGCGAGTGCGTCGGAGGTGGTGCATGGGTTGGATCGCGGTGTGCGCGTCGATCGGCGCGTTGGTCCTGTGTGTCGGCGTGCCGGCCGTCGGCTCGTGCTCGGTGGGGAGCGGTGTGGGCGAGCGCCGCGCCTTCGAGCACGCTCCACTCGACATCGGGCCGCCGGTCGGCGCCGAACTCGGGAGCTTCGTGGGCACGCACGTCAGCGGCTCGCATGCCGGTCGTCGAGCGTGCCCGCTCTGCGTGCACGGCCAGAAGCCCGCGATCGCGATCTGGGCGGGTCCGGCGGGCCTCGCCGCGGCGCTCGAGAGCGCGACTGCGCTCGAGCGCGTCCTGCGCGCGCTGCCGGAGTGGCAAGCGATCGGTTACGTCGTCTTCGTCCCCGCCGACGGCACGTCGGACGCCGACGCGGAGCGCACGTTGCGCGCCGCGAGCGCGAAGCTCGCGCTCCAACGTGTCTTCCTGACGCTCATCGACTCGCGCACCGAGCCCAAGGACCTCGCGGTCTACCGATTGCCCGATGCGAGTTCGGCGCGCACGACGACCGTCGCGTACGTCAATCGACGTGCGGCGGCGACTTTCGTCGATCTCGGAGGCGGTGCGGCGGCAGAAGCACGTCTGCGCGCCGCGTTGGAGCCGCTCTTCGGGCGCGAAGCTCCGTATCGCGAGCAAGCGGTCGCGCTGTGCGGCGCGGACGAGCCGGAGCGCAAGCTCGAGTTCTGGGGCCGCGTGTTCGACGAGCACGGCTTGCCGTTGCCGAAGGCCTCCGTGCTCGCGTACCAGACCGACGCAAGCGGTCGGTACGCGCCCCCGGGCTCGCGCACGCGCAGTCCGCGGCTCTGCGCTGTCGCCGTGACCGACGCGGGCGGTTGGTTCCGCTTCGCGTCCGTCGAGCCCGGCCCGTACCCGGGGCGCGACGAGCCTGCGGACGTGCACCTGACGGTCACAGCCGCGTTCCACGAGCTGCGCTACGTCACGGTGTGGTTCGACGACGATCCGCTGGTCACTGCGGCCAAGCGCCGCGCGCTGGACGGCGAGACGGTGATCGTCGACGCGCCGCTCGTCGACGGCGCGCGCACGTTCCGAGTCGACGTGCGCCTCGAAGGCAACTGAGCGCTACGGCGCGAGCGTGAACTCGAGGGCGTTGGAGAGCCCGGTGTTGTTCGGCGGCGTGAAGCCGGGGTCGCGGAACCAGTACTGCGCGTCGACGAGCGCGCCGCCGATGAGCGCGGGATCCGCGCCGCTCGCGACGTACGCGTTGAAGTCGAGCGCGAACGAGCCGGAGCAGTCGTTCGGCGGCGGGTTGCCGCCGGAGCTCTGCACCGCGGTGCGCTTGATCGGCGACTTGACGCACAGCGTGCCGCCCTGGAACGGCGCCGACGCGCGACCGTGCGTGCCGTAGAAGAGCAGTCCGTTCTTGTTGTTGAGCGCTTGGCTCGCGGAGATCGTGAAGCCAGAGCCGGCGCTCGCGCTCGGGCTTCCGCTCGACGCGATCGCGGGTGAGCAGCCGGTGCTGGTCGTCTTCGCGACGCAGTAGGTGACCGTCGTCGGCGGGACTTGCTCGTAGATCGACACGTACGAGCTCTGACCCGCGACGTTGCCGCACGTGATCGCGATGTCGAGCCAACCGTCGCCGTTCCAATCGCCGATGACGCACGAGCGCGGGTAGATGCCGGCGGACACGGTCTGCGGTGCGGTGAACGCGCCGCCGCCTTGACCGAAGAAGATCTGCGCACCGCCGAGGCCGACGACGAGCACGTCGAGCTTGCCGTCGTTGTTCAAGTCGCCGAGCTCGGTCTCCGCCGCGCCAGTGCTCGTCGGATAGGCGTGCAGCAGCGTGAACGAGCCGTCTCCGACGCCGTGCCAGACGCGCAGCATCGAGCCGCCGGTCAGCACGTCGTCCTGCCCGTCGCCGTCGATGTCGACGATCGCGGCGCTGGTCGTGTCTTCGGTGAGCGGCATGCCGCTCGATGCTGCGAAGTTGCCGAGCGTGCCCAGGAAGTCGTTCAGCAGCACCATCACGCCGCCCGCGTGCGTCAGCAGCAAGTCGAGGTGTCCGTCGCCGTCGAAGTGGCCCGCATAGATGCGCCGCCCGACCTTGCCGGTCGTGTTGGGCACGTAGTGGAACGAGCTGAACGTGCCGTTGCCGAAGCCCTTGAACCAATCGACTGCGTAGCCGCCGGCTTCGCTCGCCGCGGCCAGGTCGAGCAGTCCGTCTTCGTCGAAATCGCCGGAGACCGCCGCGACCGGCGGCGACGCGAGCGTCGACACCGTCGAGCCGCCGGCGAAGCCGCCGCTCTGATCGTTGAGCGCGATGTGGACGCCGTGCGAGGCCCAGCCGTAGGCGGTCGACACCAAGTCGTTCCAGCCGTCGCCGTCGAAGTCGCCGTCGGTGATGCCCCAGGCACCGTACGAGGTGTACTCGAACGACGAGCCGAAGTCCGACTGGCCGTCGCCGAAGAGCACCTCGACCTTGCCTTGGTAATTGCCTTCCATCGTCGTCGCGATGTCGAGGTTGCCGTCCTGGTCGAAGTCGGCGCAGAGCGACTGCCGAGCGTTCTCCTGCGCGGTGCCGAAGTCGACGCGCGGCTTGAACGTCACCGATTGCGCGGAGGTGGACGCGGCGAGGAGCGCAGCGAACGAAACGACGGCGACACCGCGCGACGCGCGCGCGAAGGGAACGAAATGCATGGGGATCCGAGCGCTGGAGGAGGGGAGGAGCGGCGAGCGCGCCGCTTGGACGATGCGAGGCGCGCCGGC
>JADLBP010000085.1 GCA_020847695.1 Planctomycetota bacterium | reverse complement strand
CGGTCGGTTGCTGCCGAGCAGCAGCACCGCGCGGCGCGCCTCGCGCTCGGCGGTCACGAGGTCGTTCTCGGCCAACGCGATGCGGGCGAGATAGCTGCGTGAGCCGCCTTCGAGCCGCGGGACCTGCGTTCGCTTGGCGAGCTCGAGGCTTCGCTCGACCGCAGCGCGAGCATCGACGAGCCGACCTTGCTCGAGCAACGCGTACGCGAGGTTTTGCCAGCCGAACGCCTCGACGACGACGAGGCCGGCGCGCGACGCGGTCGCGATGGCCGCGCGCAACAGCGCTTCGGCGCGAGCGTGCTCACCGACCTCGATGTGCCCGAACGCGAGCGCGATGGTTTGGTTGCACGCCATCCGGTGGTGACCGGCCAGCTCGTACTGCTGCACGCACGTCGCGATGTCGCGGAGGTATCCGGCGTAGTCGCCCAGGTGCAGCGCGCGAACGGCGCGGACGCGCGAGATGCGCGCCGTCGTGGCCGGCTCGATGCGCGCAGCGCCGATCGCGAGAAGCTCAGCGCGCTCGACCAGCGGCCGTGCGTCGTCGTAACGACCGGCTTCGATGAGCGGGCCGGCGGCGCGACACAGGCACGAGACCTGCGCATCTCGATGCTCGCGCCCGACCTTCATCGCGGACACCTCGTTCGCGAGCGGCGTGACGCGATCGTAGTCGCCGAGGTTGCTGAGCGAGGTGAACGATTGGGAGAGCGCGTTGAACCAAGCGGTGGTGCCACGCCCGAGCAAACCGGCGGCTTCGCTCGCCTGCAACAACGCGCGCTCGTGCTGCCCGAGCCACGACAACGCCTCCGATTGCATGAGGCGGAGCGCGCCGGCGACCTCCGCCGATGGGTCGCAGGTGAGCGCCCGCTCGCTGCACTCCAAGCACGTCGCGAAGTCGTTCGCGTCGAGCGATTGCCCAGCCGCACGATGGAACGCGTCGAGCGCGCGCGCCGGCTCCTGCCCGCGAGAGAAGTGCTCCGCGAGCACGAGCGGGTCGCGCTCGCCTGCGGCAGCGAGCCATCCGCCGGCGAGACGATGCCCGGTCACGCGGTCGTTCTCGGTGAGCAGCTCGTATGCCGCGTCACGCACGAGGCCGCTTCGAAACGCGTACTCGACCTCGCCTTCGAACGCGGACGACGGGCGGCGCGAGACGATCTCGCGCGACACGATGTGAGCCAGCGCGTCGCGCAAACCGTCCGCATCGATCGACGATCCGAGGAGCGCGAGCACGCCGCCCGCCCAGAAGCGTTGACCGAACACGCTGGCCGCTCGGAGCACTCGGCGGGCCTCGTCCCCGACCGCCTCGAGACGCGACTGCACCATCCCGACGACGGACTCGGGCAGCTTCTCGCCGTGACCCTCGGAGACCGAGCGGACGAGCTCCTCCAAGTAGAACGCGTTGCCGTCGGCTCGGTCGACCACCCGCTCGACGAGGGCGCGCGCAACGCTCGGACCGAGCGCCTCTCGAACGAGCGCCGTCGCGGCTTCGCGCGGGAGCGGACCGAGCACGAGCTCCACGAGATCGCGATCTGCCCAGAGTGACGGCAATCGCTCGCGCACGCCCGGGCGCGCGAGCGCGAGCACGAAGAACGGCTGATCCGCGAGCGTACGCATCGCGGCATCGACGAACTCGACGGTCGCGATGTCGGCCCACTGGAGGTCGTCGAGCACGAGCACGATCGGACGCACGACCGCTTCGGCGGCGAGCCAGTCTTCCCACGCCGAGCGCATGGCGTCGTGCATCAACCGAGCATCGGCGCGCGCGGCGCGCAGCATGTCGCTCGGCGTCTCGACGATGGGTGCGCCGATCATCTCGCCCAGGAACTCGACGACCCGTCGTCGCGCCCCACCGTCCTCCGAGACGACGCGCGCGACGTGACCCGCGAGCTTCGCGCGCTGCACCTCGATCGAGTCGCTCATCAAGATCCCGGCAGCCGTGCGTACCGCTCCGACGAGCATCGACAGCGGTGCTCCCGCGCCATCGAAGTCGCCACGCGCGACGAGGATCTGCGGTGGGCGCGCATGGCCCGAGAGCCGCCGCACGAGCTCGCGCCGCAAGCGCGACTTGCCGACTCCTGGTTGGCCCATCACGAGCACGCCTGCTGCGCTCGAGCCGAGCACACACGTGTCGTAGGCCTACTCGAGCGTCGCGAGCTCCGCCTCGCGACCGACCATCGAGAGCGATCTGCCGAGCAGCGTCCTGTCCGCTTCGCGCGCCTCGATCTCGCCGAAGAGCTTCGCGCCTTCGGCCTCGTCGCCGCGCACATCGAAGCGATCGTCGAGCAACGCTGCGGTGACGTCGTCGATGCGGATCGGCTTCGTCTCCGTCATGTCGACGACGGTCTCGCGCGCGAGCTGGTGCTCGTCTTGGAACCCGCGCGCGATTCGATCGATGAGCTCGCCGACGAGAACGCCTCCGGCACGCTCGCCCCGGCCCGTCGCGAGCGCCATCGGAACGTCGCGCAGATGGTGCCGGATCGCGAGCGCGCACCGTGCGGCCCGAACCGCCTGATCGGTGGGCGCGTCGGCGCCTCGCAGGATGATCATCATGCAGCCGTCGGCGAGCGTCTCGAGGATGCCGCCGTGGGCCTGCACGAGCTCGCCGACCATCTTGGCGACGTAGTCCGGCGCGGTGTCCGCGTGGTCGGCGTCGAGCTCGCCGACGAGCAGCACCGAGAGAACACGCCGCTCGGACGACGTGAGCGCGGGCGTGCCCACGCGCGGTGGCGCGACGCCGGCCGTCTCGCGTTGGAGCGCTTCGAGCTCGAGCGCCACTGCCGCTGCGTCCGAAGGCCTGTAGGAACGGTCTTTCGCGAGCATCCGCGCGACGAGCGCGTCGATCACGGGTGGCACGTCGGGCCGCAGATCGCTCGGGCGCGGCGCGCTCTCGAGCAGGATCTTGGCGAGCACCGCCATGGGGCTCTCGCCCTCGAACGGGACGCGTCCGGTGAGCAGCTCGAAGAGCACGCACCCGAGCGCGAAAACGTCTGCGCGCGCATCGACGTCGTGCGAGCCGCGCGCCTGCTCCGGCGACATGTACTCGGGCGTTCCCATCGGCACGCCGGTGCTCGTGAGCTTCTGCGTCTTGCGCAGATCGCG
>JADLBP010000084.1 GCA_020847695.1 Planctomycetota bacterium | reverse complement strand
GGCACGCGCTTGCCGTCCTGAACGACGAAGCAGCGCACGCGGACGTACGGCGCGTACGCGATCTCGACCGTGTTGGCGCCGGGCTTCACCTTCGCAGGCTCGAAACGAATCGCTTGCTCGGCGTCCGAGAAGCAGAGCACGATCTCTCCGGCCGCCGCGCGGAAGCAGTAGCCGTCGCGCTCGCGGTCGAACGGCGCGCGCTCCGGCGAGATCCCGCTCGGTTCCGACGGCGGCATGCCGTACCAGCTGACGTGTTCGTCGCGCACGGGTTCGCGGGTGCGCGAGTCGACGAGCCTGACGCACACGTCGGCCGGCGGACCGATCACCAACGCGAAGTTCGACGCGTTCGCCGGGTCGTAGTCGAACACGTAGCTCGCGAGGAACGGCCGCACGTACGCCATGTAGCGTCCGCGCTCCAGCCGTCCGGCATCCCAGCGCCACAGGTTCGGCCCGAGCTCGCTGACCGTCGGTCGGGCGACCCACTCGTACGAGCCGGTGAGTCTCGCGAGCTGGACCGTGAACGCGACGCCGTTCCACTCCGGCGCGAGCGCGAGCGTGCCGAAGAGCGGCATCTCTCCTTGCGCGGCTTCGCGCGGCGTGAGATTGATCGCGAGCTCGGTCGCCTCGCCGGCGACGACGCGCGCGTCGAGCTCGGCGACGAGCTCGATCGCGCTCTGCGCGTAACGCTGGACGAGCACGCGGTAGTCGCCGGGCGCCAGGCTCTCGAAGATCCAAGGCTCGGGCTGCGTCGGCGCCCACTGCGGCAGCAGGCTGGTCTCGCCGCCGCGGGAGAGGCGCACGCTCAGTCCCTCGCGCGACGTGCCCTCGGCGACGTCGACGATCAACACGCCGGCGGGCGCGAGCTCGACCGTCTGCTCCCCGCCGAGCGCGAGGTCGACGTCGATCCGTTTCCACGCGTAGCCCGGCGCGCGGACCCACCAACGTTCGTGCTCGAGCCACTGTTCGGGCACGAGCCCGCCGGAGGAGAACTGCGGCAACTCCAGCGGCGACTTGCCTCGGACGGAGAGCGCTGCGTTCGGCACCGAGGGCAGGACCGAGTCTTCGCTCGCGACGAGTTCGACGTCCGCGCTGAACTCGCGTCCGGTGCCGGGCGCGACGACGTGCACCAGCGTCGGACGGAGCGCGCGCGCGTCGAGATGGAGCGAGCCGCGCAGCGGTCGGTCGGCGACGACGCGCTCGCAGCGGGCCGGTGCTCCGTCGAGCTCCATCCTCCCGACCGCGTAATCGTCGAAGCCCGCCGGCACGTCGAGGAACCACGCGCCGTCGCGCACGGTCGCGTTGGACGGATCGAAGCCCTCGCCGTGGTTGACGAAGAGGTGGAACCAGCCTTCGCGCGGCGTGCGCGGGGTGCCGTCGACGAGCTCGATCGTGCCGTGGAGGCGGACCGAGCCCGGCGCGGGCGGCGGGAGCGACGCGAGCAGCGTCTCGAGCGGCGTGGCGACCGGCGCCGAGTCGAGCGCCTCGGGCTGCGCGTCGGGCGGCGTCGACGAACCGCGCTGGGAGCCGCACGCGGCGACGAACGCGACGAGCAGCGAACCGAGGAAGAGCGAGCGAGTCATGGGACGCATGTTCCTCCTTGACGTCACCACGCGCAATGCAACGCGCGCCCCGCGTTTTGCGCGCCTCAACCCAGCGCCGCGAGCACCTGATCGAGATAGCTCGCCGGGAACACACCGCCGGCTTCGAGCACGCCGCGTTGGCCGGCGAGCGTCGTCGCGATGTCCTGCGGTGTCATCGGCAAGCGCGCGGCCGAGCCCGGGTTCGCCCGCACGTTGGCGGCGCGCGTCGCTTCGAGCAGCTTGGCGAGCTCCGGCGTCGTGCGGCCGGACACGAACGCTTGCGCGACGCCCGCGAGCAGCAGATGCGGGTGCGCGGACCCATCGGGCAGCCGGAACTCGATCGTCGGAGCGGAGACCTCGCGGCCGTCGCTCGCCCGCGCGGTGATCGGGATGCGGATCAACGCGTGGCGGTCGAACTCGCCCCAGCCGACGGCGGTCGGCGCTTCCTTGCCCTGCAGCAGCCGGATGAACGAGCCCTCGACGCGGTTGCCGAACGCCATCAGCGCGGCGCCGTGGCGCACCAGCCCGGCGATCAGCCATTGGCCGGTCTCCGACATGCGGCCGTTCGCGTCGCGACGGCCGAGGTGCAGCCCGTCCTGCGTCGGCGAGAAGTGGAAGTGCAGGCCGGAGCCCGCGTGGCCCTTGCGCATGATCGGATCGAAGCTGCAGCGCATGCCGTCGCGATGCGCGAGGTTGCGCAGCACCCATTGCGTCAACACGACGTGATCGGCGGCGTCCGGCAACGGCGCGAGCGACATCTCGATCTCGTGTTGCTCCCAGATCGTGTCCTCGGCGTCCGACGACGGGATGTAGCCGACTTCGCTGTGGCCGTACTTGATCGGCACGCCGATCTCGGCGAGCAGCGTGAGCGCGTGACGCCGCAGGCGCTCGCCGAACACGAACGGCGACGACGCGTGGTAGCCGCGATCGTCCGCGCCGTACGCGTCGACCTCGCTCGCGTGCTTGCCCAGGAAGTACTCGACCTCGCCGAGCGCGCAGAGCTCGATGCCGAGCTCCTGCTTCACGCGCGCGAACGCCGCGCGCACGATCGTGTCCGGCGAGACGCCGAGCGGCGCGCCGTCGCGGCCCGCGTGGCTGCACAGGAGCACCAGCGTCGGCTCCGCGGAGAACGGATCGAGGAACGCCGACGCGACGCGCGGACGCAGCAGGATGTCGGACGCTCCGGCGCGGATGCCGGTGCCGGCGAAGATCGAGGAGCCGTCGGCGCGCTCGCCGCCTTCGATCACGTCGCGCAGGTGCTCGACCGAGCGCGGCACGAAGTCGAGCGTCTTGAGCCAACCGTCGCTGCCGACGTGCATCAGGCTGACGACCCGGATGCCCTCTTGGCGCACGAACGCGACCAGGTCGTCGGCGGTCCAAGCGTGCGCGGGCTTGCCGAGCAGGCGCTCGAGCTTGCGAGCCGGGAGCGACGCGGGGACGACGACACCTAGCGCGGCGGGGCCGCGCGAACTCTGCGTGGTCATGGTTCCCGGATGTTCGTCCGACGCCGCGCGGCGCGCGATGCGCCCACGCGCCCGGTTCGGGGGTGCGAAAGTCGGTAGATCGAGCGCCGGTCCGCTCGCGTGGCGGCCCCGGCGCGCGGCGGGTCCGGCGCGCGGCAGATCCGGCGCGCGCGAGGTCAGACCGCGTGCGACGTCGACCGAGCGGCTCGTCGACCGAGCGAGGAACCGGCGGCGCGGTACCTCAGCCGCGCGGCGGCGTGCCGAGCTCGGCCTCGCGCGCTTGCAGCTTCGATTCGAGCGCCCGGATCATCGGACGGATCTCGGTCAACGCCGCGAGCGTCGTCGCGACCTGGCCGTCGTGCTTGCGGCGTTCCGCGCGCAGGAGCTCGAGCTGCTCGTTCGCCGACCGCCAGGCCTTCTCGAGCTTGGCGGTCTCCAGTTGCGACGCCGCGAGCGACTCCGCGGTCTGATCGCGGTCGCCGCGCAGCATGCGCAGCTCCTCGCCGAGCTGGCGGATCTTCGCGTCGCGTTCGGCGAGCGCCGCGTCGCGCAGCGCGAGCTGGGCGCGCGCGGTCTCGAGGTCGGCCTTCAGCGACTCGGCTTCGTGACGCGAGCCTTCGAGCGCGTGGCTCGTCTGCTGCAGCGCGGCCTGGAGCTCGGTGACCTTCGCGAGCCCGTCGCGCTCCGACGCGGCGCGCGCGGTGCGGGTCTCCTCGAGCCACTGCTCGAGGCGCGCGACCTGTTGCGCGGCGCGTTCGCGTTCGTCGGCGCCCTGCGCGGCGAGCGCGTCGAGCTCGCGACGGCGCTCCGCGAGCTCGTTCTCGAGCGCTCGGATGCGCTCCGCGAGCGAGTTCGCCTCGTTGCCGAGCCGCTCGAGCTCGCCGAGCCGGCGCTCGGACTCCGCCTGCGCCGTGCGGCGGGCTTCCTCGGTCGCGCGGCAGGTCTCGCCGAGCGCGCGGTGGCCTTCTTCCAGAGTGCGATGTGCGCGTTCGAGCACGCCGAGCGCCTCGCGCAGCGCCCCGAGCTCGCGCTCGCGCTCCGCGACCTCGCGGCGCAGCGGCTCGAGCTCCTCGACGCGCGCCATCAGCTCGACGACGCGCGCGCTCTTCTGCCAGACCTCGGCGAGTTGGTCGACGCGGCGACGCTCGTAGTCGCGCTCGAGGTCCCACATCGCCGGGTCCTCGCTGCGCAGGGTCGGAGCGCGACGCGGCGAGAGCGCGGCGTCGGTGGAGTCGGAGGGGACGGACGAGTTCGGTGCTTGATCCATGAGCGTGGGCGTTGCGGGTTCGTGGGGTGCCGGCGGGCGTGGGGACGAGCGATCGAGGGCCGGCTCAGGCGGTCGGTTCGTCGGAGGCGTGGGGCGCGCGCGGCGCGTCGAGCGTGTCGCGCGGGTCGGCCGACTCGACGAGCTCGCGTCGCTCGTTGTCGGGCGATTCGACGAGCTCGCGTCGCTCGCAGTCGGTCGCCATCAACGGCGCGACGGTGTTGACGCCGTCGACCGGCGCCGGCGAGCCCGGCAACGCGGCGGCCGGTTCGTTCGGCGCGACGACGGATCGGCTGTCGACCGCGGCTTCGAGCGCGAGGTCGGCGGCGACGGCGGGCGCGAGCTCGGGGCTCGCGAGCGCGGCTTCCCACGCGTCGCGCGCGCCTTCGGGCGATTCGCGGCCGAGCTCGGCGAGCGCGAGCAGGTCGCCCGCGAGCGACTCGTGCCGCGTGCGCAGGCCGTGCTCGATGCGTCGGCCGAGCGACTCGATGTCGGCTCGAAGGCGCTCGGCGGTCTCGTGCGCGCCGTTCGCCGAGGCGTTCAGGTGCGCTTGCAACGCGTCGATGCGCGCACGCAAGTCGTCGCCGACCGCGGGCGCGAGGCGCGCGAGCTCGGCCGAGAACTCGCGGTGCGCGCGCTCGGTCAGCCCTTCGAACGTCTTCAGGCTCTCGCGCAGCGCGAGGTCGCCGTGCATGCGATCGGCGGCGAGGCGACCGGTCAGCTCGCTGAGCACCGCCGCCTGCGTGCCGTCGATGCGGCCGAGCGCGTGGTCGAAGCGCGCGCCGAGCTCCTCGAGCCGCGCGCGCAGCTGGTTCGCGCCGTCCTCCGCGGCGTGCACCGCTTGCTGCACCCCGCCGTGCAACGCGGCGACGCGCGCTTCGAGCGCGCTCTCGAGCGTCGGCGCGAGCTGTGCGAGACCGGCGGCGAGCTCGCGGCTCGCCCGGTGGCTCGCTTCGGTGCACGCGGCGAACCCGCGCTCGAGTTCGGCCTCGCCATACGCGCGGTCGATTTCCATGCGTTGCACGAGGTTCGCGAGCGACGTCGTCTGCGCGCCGTCCAAACGTTCGACGCCTTGGTCGACGCGCGTGCGCAGCGCGTCCAGTCCGGCGTGCAGCTCGCGCAGCGCGTCGCTCGTGCCGCGCGCCGACTCGCGCATTTCGCCTTGCAGCGCGCTCGCTTCGTCGCGCAGCCGCGCCTCGAGGCTCGGCGCGATGCGTTCGACGCTCGCGGCGAGTTCGCGTTGCACGCGTTCGGTCGCCGCGCCGAGCTCGGTCAACGCGTCGCGCAGCTCCGCGCGATCGGCGTGGCGGTCGGCGATCAGGCGTTCGTCGAGCCGGCTGAGCGCCGCGCTCTGGCGCTCTTCGAGGCGCGCGAGCTCGTCCGCGACCTTGCGGCCGAGTTCGGCGAGCTCGGATTGCAGCTCCTTGCGTGCGGCGACGTTGGCGCGGGCCTCCGCTTCGCGCGCGGCGCGCAGCGCGCCGGCTTCCTCGACGAGCCGCGCCTCGACGCGCGGCGCGACGCCGGCGACCGCGGCGGTGAGCTCGCGTTGCATGCGTTCCGCAAGCTCGGCGAGCTCGTTGAGCCCTTCGCGAAGCAGCGATTGCTCGTGCTCGTGGTCCTTGGTCGCACGTTCGCCGAGCTCGCTCAGGCCTTCGTCGAGCCGCGCGTCGAGTCGCG
>JADLBP010000083.1 GCA_020847695.1 Planctomycetota bacterium | reverse complement strand
TCGCTCGCGAGTGGAACCGCGCGGACTACAACGACGGCCGCGGCACGCTCGCGGAAGTGATGCGCGTCCCGGCGAACGCGGCGCGCTACGCGCACCTGAAGGACGCGAACGGCGCGTGGACCGTGCGCGACGACGTGTGGGTGAGCTATCGGCCGGAGGACGGCCCCGTGAAGTTCGGCCGTCTCGCGCCGGGTTTCACGCCGTACGACGAGCACCACTTCGGGCCCGAGCTGCAGCTCGGCCACGTCCTCGGACGCGCGCTGGACGAACCCGTGCTGCTGATCAAGACCGCGTGGGGCGGCAAGAGCCTCTTCCGCGACTTCCGGCCGCCGTCCGCCGGCGGCGAGGTCGGACCGTACTACACGCGGATGATCGCGGAGGTCCGCGCAGCGCTCGCGCGGCTCGCGCAAGATCTCCCCGAGCAAGCGGCCGCCGGCTACGACCTGGCGGGCTTCGTTTGGTACCAGGGCTGGAACGACGGCTGCGATCCGGAGCACGCGGTGCCCGAGTACGAGCAGAACCTGGTCCATCTGATCCACGACGTGCGACGCGAGCTCGGCGCGCCGAAGTTGCCGGTGTTGGTCGGCGAGCTCACCGGGCCCTGGGTCCTGGCCGAGGGCGAGTGGGCCGCGCTGCGCAAGGCGCAAGCCGCCGCGGCCGCGCATCCGGAGTTCGCGGGCACGGTCGCGTTCGTCGAGACGCACGCGTTCGTCCGCGCGCCGCAGGAGTCCCCGCATCCGGAGCACGGTCACCACGAGTTCGGCAACGCGGAGACGTACTTCCTGGTCGGCGACGCGTTCGGTGAGGCGCTGCTCGAGCTGCGGACTCGCGCGGCGAAGAAGTAGCGCTCGGTTCACCCGCGACTCCGCGTGTCGCGAAGCACACGAGGCTGACCGCTCGCCCGAGCAGTCAGCCTCGCACCATCAGAACAGGACTCGGTCGACGGAACTCGACCGGTCCGTTCGCATCACGGGCAGAGCACCGCGGTGACCGCGTTGCTCAGGCTGTCGGTCGACGCCGAACCCGGGTCGCGCGACCAGGTCTGGATCCAGACCGACGCTCCCGCGACCAGCGCCGGATCGGTGCCGTTCGTGATGTAGACGTTGAAGTCCTCGGTGAACGAGCCGCTGCAGGTCCCGCCCGTTCCACCGGAGGCGAGCACCGCGTGGCGCTTGGTCGGCGACTTGACGCAGAGGAACCCGCCGTGGAACGGCGTGCCGAGCGGTCCGGTCGTGCTGTGGAAGAAGAGCCCGTTCTTGTTGCCGATCACGTTGACGGTGCTCAGCGAGCAACCGGTGCCCGCGCTCGCGCTCGGTGCGCCGGTCATCGAGATCGCCGGCGTGCAGCCGAGCGAGTTCACCTTCGACGTGCAGTAGACGACGATCGAGCCGCTGCAGCCCGGGTCGAGGTTGCCCAGGATCGACGCGGGGGGATTGAGGTTCGGCGTCGACGAGCTCGTGAAGTACTCGGTGTTGTGCGGCCCGACGGTCCAACCCGGTTGCGCGTTCGCGCCGATCTCGATCACGTTCGTCGACGAGGTCGGATCGGCGTCGGAGTCGAGCGGACCGGCGTTGGTGATCGCCGTCGTCACCGACTGGCCCGCCTGGATGTTCTGGTACATCTTCCACCCGTAGGCGTTCCAGTTCTTGCCGCCGTTGGTGGTGAAGTGACAGAGCGCGCAGCTCTGTCCGGTCCCGTTGATCACGTTGTCGTCCGTCGTCGAGTTCGGGTAGACGGTGCGCCAGTTGTTGAGGTAGTTGGAGTACGCCGAAGCCAGTGAGCCGACGAGCACCGCGGCTCCGGCGATGGTGAGCACGGTGAGTGCGAATGCGGAACGAGGGAGACGCATGAGGTTCGATTCCTTGGTGAGGTCGAGCTCCGGCCCGTCCGCGCAGAGTGCGTCGATCGCGCTCCGATCTGCCTGCGGTCGAAATCCCGGATGCTCGACGAGACGCTGGTCGTTCCGGCAAGCAGCGGTCCCTCGTGCCTGCGAGTGAATGCGTAGCGCGGGGGTTCGCGAGGGCGCAGAGCGCTCGCGCTCGGCGTCGGGAGCGCGCTCGCGAGCCGCTTCGAGCACGCGAAGCTCGCGTGCGTGCCGCCGAGACGTGTTCACGCGGCAGCGCGTGCGGGATCCGATGCGCCGCAACTCTCTCGCGAGACGATCCGAACCCGGGAACCAGGACGAAACGAGACGACCACGCTTCGTGCGTGCAACGCGCGGCGCGAGAGAGCGCGCGCGATGCCGCTCATTCGATTGAAGATTCGACCAGGTTCGAATCCTGGACGTCGGGATGCGCTCACTTCGACCCTGCGCACGTCGGCGCAGTCCCCGTGCGCGGCCGCGGCCGCACTCGAAGCTGCGGCGTCCGGCGCGGAGCGCCGCCGACGACGCGAGCGGCGGTTCGACTCGCGAACTCGAGGAAGAGCGGAGCCGCGGAGGTTCGCGCTCCGGCACGGCGTTTCGAGTGCCGAGCCGGCTCATCGGTGACGCGCGGGCTCGTCGGCCACGTCGACGGGGACGTCGGTTCAGCGTGCCTCGCGAGCGAGGACGTTGCGCGAGTAGAGCAGCTCGAAGCCCTGCCGTTGTGCGTTCTGCTGCGACTTGGAACCGGGTTGCGTCGTCATCACGGCCAGCGTGCAGCCGCTGCGTCCCGCGTCGGCGAGTCGGCGAGCGAGCAGCGCGCTCTGCACGCCGCGGCGGCGTGCGTCCGGCAACGTCGCGGCGCCGCAGAGCTGGGCGATGCCCTCGAACAGACGCATCGAGCCGCCGCCGACCGCGCGGCCGTCGAGGCGCGCGAGGTAGCGCTCGACGCCGTTCGCGCTCGCGAAGTCGCGGATGACGCGTTCGAGCACGGCGCGGTCGTGTTGCTCGTGCGCGGGGACGCCTTGCGCGTCGGGAGCGGCGAAACCCGAGACCACCACGTCGAGCCAGAGGTCGAGTTCGCCGGGATCGGAGCGTTCGAGCCGGAGCTCGCGGCGGTCCACCGCCGCGTTCGCGAGCGGCAGCTTCCGTCCGAGCACGTTCTCGACGCCGACGAGCTCGTACCCGCGGCGCGTCAGCGCGCGCGCGACCCGCGGATCCGCGAGCGTCGCGACCTCCGCGAGCACTCCGGCGTCGTGCGCAGCGCAGTGCGCTTCGACCTCGGCGAGCGCGGCTTCGTCGAGCTCGCCCTCGAAACCGAGCCCTGCGACTTTGTTCAGCGGCGAGCCCGCTTCGGTGAACGCCGCGAAGCCGCCCGAGATCGGCCGCGCGAGCACCGGTCCGACCCGCGCGGCGACCGAGCGACACGCGTCGGAGATCAGTTGGCACTCGGCTCGTTCGATCCGAGCCGCGAGCTCGATGTCGCAGAAGGGCATGTGCGCACTCTACCGGGGCTCGCGCGCCCAGCCGACTCCGGCGGCGGGTTCTCGCCCTGGCGCGGCCGCCCGTGCGCGGAGCCGAAGCTCGCTCCGCCCTGCTCTTTTTCGCCGCGGCGCCGTAGTGTCGGCGCTCGCCGCGCAACGTAGGACGCTGAGCGAGAGCTCGGCCCCATGTCCATCGATCCCGAACGACAAGCGCGCTTCGTCGAGCTGCTGCACGCGCACCAAGGCGTGGTCCGCAAGGTCGCCGCGTTGTACGCGCGCGATCGAGCCGACCGACAAGACCTCTGCCAGGAGATCGCGCTGCAGCTCTGGCGATCGTTCGACTGCTTCCGCGGCGAGTCGGCGTTCTCGACGTTCGCGTATCGCGTCGCGTTGAACACCGCGTGGATGCGGTTGCGTCGCGCGTACCGGCGACCGGATCCGCCGAGCGACGCGGAACTCGCGACGCTCGCCGCGCCGAGCGCGGACCACGACGACGCGGAGGTCGAACGGCTCTACGCGGCGATTCGCGAGCTCGCGCCACTCGATCGAGCCCTGGTGTTGCTCGTGCTCGACGAGAAGAGTCACGCGGAGATCGCCGCGGTCACTGGCTTGACCACCGGAAACGTCAGCGTGCGGCTCGTGCGCTGCCGCGAGCGCTTGCGCAAGTCGCTGCAATCCGGTCGAGACGCCGGGAGAGGAACGCCATGTTCGACGAGGACGTGATCCGCATGTGGAAGCGGGCCGACGCGAGCGCGGTGACGTGGTCGCGCGGGACGGTCGAGAGCTTGCTGTTCCCGGCCGCGCGGCGCGCCGGTCTCGCGCTCGAGCACGCCGTTTGGTCGCAGGTCGCGATGCTCGCGGCGACCGTCGGTTGCGCGGCGTTCAACCTGTACGGCTATCGAGGCAACGCGACGATGCTCGCGGTCGAGTTCGCGCTCGCGCTGGTCTCGGCGGGGTGCGCGGTGCTCGGTGCACGGCTCGCCCTCTCGCTGCGTCGCGCCGGTCGAGCGGACCAGCCGTTGCTCGAGACGCTCCAACGCAAACTCGCGTTGTACGAGCGCTGGTACGGGCCGTGGCTTTTCGTCGCGGCGGCGACCCCGTGGCTCTTCTCGCTCGCGCTCAACACGTGGATCGACAACGAGCAGGGAGCGTACCGGATCCACCATCCGTACGAGTTCGGGGCGGTCAGCGCGGCGATGCTCGGCATCACCTACGGCATGCTGCGGGTCTCGCTCGCGCCGATCGAGCGCGAGCTCCGCGCGGTGCTCGACGACCTGCGCGAGGACGCGTTGCTCGCGACCGAGCGTATCCGGCCCGCGCAGCGTCGTTCGCGGCTGTGGCTCGCGCTCGGCGTGCTGGCGCTCGCGGGCGCGGTGCTCGCGTCGATCTGGCTGTGGCTGTCGCGCGAAGCCGCGTGAGCGCTGCCGCTCTCGCGCCTCGGCTCGGGGACTCGCCGCTCGTGCGAAGCTCGCTCGGTTGCGGTGCGGAGCGCGCCCGCTAGGATCGCCCGGCGAGTCGTCCGCGACATCCGGCTCGAACGCGCGCCTTTCCCGGAGCGCGGCCGCGGTGTTCCTCGCGCGCGACTCGCACGAGGAGACGGGGAGATGGAGCTCGCGGACGGAGTCGCATCGCAGCATCGCCGGGTCGCGTGGGTGAAGCACGGACTGATCGCGTGCATCGTGCTCGCGGTCGTCGCGTTGTTCGCCGACATCGCGCAGTACGCGTTGCTCGGCGACCTGGCGGCCGGCGTCGACGTCGACCCGAGCACGATCGAGGCCAACGACTCCCGGCAGCTGCTGTTCGCGTGGCTCCAGAACGGCGCGTTCATCGTCACCGCCGTGTTCTGGCTCGTGTGGTTCCACCGCGCGTACGGGAATCTGAAGCTACTCGGCCGCAAGCACACGAAGTACGGCCCCGGCTGGGCCGTCGGGTACTGGTTCGTGCCGGTCGTCAACCTGGTGATGCCGTACCTGCTGACTCGCGAGACGTGGTTGAAGAGCGCGAGCGGGAGTCCGAAGCCCGGCGTCCCACGCGCTTCGCGCGCGCCTCGGCTCGGTGCCTGGTGGACCTTCTATCTGTTCAACGGCGCCTCCAACCGGTTCGCGGCCTTCCTCGTGCGCGCGGCGGAGACCGTCGACGATTGGATCCTCTTGACGCAGCTCGCGACGGTTGGCGATGTCTTGATCATCGTCGCCTCGGTGCTCGCGTTCACCGTCGTCAGCTCGATCGATCGAGCGCAGGTGGAGGCCGTCCGCGCGGCCGCCGCCGAGCCCGCGCTGGTCCCGTCGACGGTCTGATGCGTGCCCGGCGGCCGCGGCGCCCGCCCGGAGCGCGCTCGCGTGCCTCGCCGAGCACCGGACGCGGCGCTCGCCGGCGCTCGCGTCCTCGTTCGCGATTCCCTTCGACTCGGTGACGCGCAACTTCGGTGACGCGCAACTTCGGTGACGCGCAACTCGGTGACGCGCAACTCGGTGACGCGTGTCGCGCGCGCCGCGGCTCTACTGGTGCAGGTCGGGTCGCACGATCACCTTGCGGCCGCGGATCTTGGTCCGGCGCAGCGCGGCGATGATGTCCTCGGCGAACTCTTCGGGCACTTCGACCAGCGAGAACCGCTCGGAGATCTCGATCGCGCCGATCGCGTCGCCGGAGACGCCCGCCTCGTTCGCGATCGCGCCCACCAAGTCGCCGGGGCGGAGCGAGTCCATGCGGCCCGCACCGACGAAGAGTCGGACGGACTCGAAGCCCGGCCCGCGCGGCGCGCGTTCGCGCCGGCCGCGCGCCGGCCGCTCGTCGTCGAAGCCGCCGCCGTCACCGCCGTCGGCGAACGCCGGCGCGCGTTCGTCGCGCGCGCCGCGGCCGGGCCGGTCGCGCCACGCTTGCTGCGCACTCGGGCGTCGCCCCCCTTGGAAGTCGCCGCGTGCCTCGGGCTTCTGGAACGCGTCCTGCTCTTCGGCTTGGGCCGCGCTCTCCTCGTGGCTCGCTTGGTGGACGAGCTTGACCGCGGCGGCCGCGACGTCCATCGGATCGAGCTCGCTCGCGAGCTCCGCGACGAGGTTGCGGTACGTTTCGAGGTCGCCGCCGAGCACCGCTTCGCGCACCGAAGCGCGCGTGAGCTCGAGTCTTCGCGTGCGCAAGTCCGCGATGCTCGGGATCGTCGCGATCGTGATGTTCTGACGGGTCGCGAAGGTGATGTTCTTGAGCAGCCGCTGCTCGCGCGGCTCGACCAACGTGATCGCGACGCCTTCGCGGCCCGCGCGGCCCGTGCGACCGATGCGGTGCACGTAAGCATCGGGATCGGTCGGGACGTCGTAGTTGACGACGTGCGTGACGTGGTCGATGTCGAGGCCGCGCGCGGCGACGTCGGTCGCGATCAGGAGATCGGCCTTGCCGCTGCGGAAGAGCTTCATCACGCGGTCGCGCTGCGATTGCAGGAAGCCGCCGTGCAGCGCTTCGGCGCGATAGCCGTGGGAGTTCATGAACTCGGCGAGCTCGTCGACCTCGACTCGGGTGCGGCAGAAGACGATCGCGGAGGTCGGCGACTCCATGTCGAGCACGCGCCCGAGCCCGACCGGCTTCTGCGCGCGCTGCACGATGTAGGCGACTTGGCGCACGCGCGGCACGGCGCCCGCCTCGGTGCGCTCGCGCGCGATCTGGATCTTGACCGGGTTCTTCAGGTGCGACTTCGCGATCGCGAGGATGCGCGCGGGGAGCGTCGCCGAGAACAGCGCGGTCTGGTGGCCCTCGGGCAGCTTCGAGAGGATCGCCTCGAGGTCCTCGGCGAAGCCCATGTCGAGCATCTCGTCCGCTTCGTCGAGCACGACGAGCTTGACGTCGGTGAGCTTCAGCGTTCCCCGGTTCAGGTGATCGAGCGCGCGGCCCGGCGTCGCGACGACGATCTCGACGCCGCGATCGAGCGCGCGCAGCTGCTGCACGATCGACTGGCCGCCGTAGATCGGGAGGACGTTCGCCTTCTGCTCCTTGCCGTACTTGTGGACCGCCTCCGCGACTTGCATCGCGAGCTCGCGGGTCGGGACGAGCACCAGCGCGCGCGGCGCGTTGCGCTCGGCGAAGCCGCCGGCGGAGAGCACGAGCAGCGGCAGCGCGAACGCCGCCGTCTTGCCGGTGCCGGTCGCCGCCTGACCGAGCAGGTCGCGTCCCGCGAGCAGCGGCGGGATCGCCTCGCGCTGGATCGGCGTCGGTTCTTCGTAGCCCAGCGTCGTCAGCGTGCCGACGAGCGCGGGCGGGAGTCCGAGCGCGGCGAAGCCGGTCGGGGCGGTCGTTTCGGAGTCGGGGTTGGTCATCGGAGAGTCGGCGCGGCCCAAGGGAACCGCATAGCTTCGCATGCCGCGCGGGCGGGCAGGGCGGCGCGCCCGGGAACACTTTCGGGCGCGCGGCAACCTCTGATCAGCGAACGACTTCGGTCGGCGCCCGCTTGGCCTCCGAGAGACTGCCTCGCTTGGCTGTGCCACGTTCGTGCTCGCCTGGCGCGCGCACGCTGGCCCCGCGGATGCCCGCGGCCGTGCCACCGGCCGAGTCGCGCGCTCGCACGATTTCCGCCGGGCTGCGCGGTTCGCGAGGGCGGAGCGAGCGCTCGCGGATATCGCTCGCGGGCCCAGCGACGCGAGGCCGTCGCCCGAGCGTCTGCGTCGGGCTACGCCCAACGTCTCCGGCGCGTGCCAGGTTCGGCTCATCGCGAGCGGGGCTGCGCCGACCTAGGGGAACCCGACCCCGCCGTCGCTGCACCGGTGCGCCGTGATCCGTCGTCCGGCGCACGTCGACGCGGCGATCGCGCGGAGCCTCGGAAAGGAGCGCAGTCATGTCAGCCCAAACCGCGGGAACCCTCGACAAACTGATGGGTCAGACCCGCACGGGCACCGAAGGTTCGTTCGCCGAAGCGGTTCACGCCGGCGAGAAGAACGAGCCGATCCGCGAGCGCGCGCAAGGGCTCTTCCAACGCACTCGCGAACGCGCCGTCGAGCTCGAAGGCGAGTTCGAAGGCTATGTCCGCGAGCACCCGGTGAAATCGGTGCTGCTCGCGACCGCCGTCGGAGCCGGCGTCGGGCTCCTCGTCGGGGTGTTGCTCGGCAGGCGTTCGTGAGGACGCGCGGCGTCCCGCCATGACCGAGCAGGAGCAGCGTGGCACTCGAGTCGCCGCCGTGACTCCCGGCCCCGCGACGAACGCGGCGCCGGACACGACGGCGGGCGCGGCACGGAACGGTGCGTCGGCTCCGCCGGCGACCGAGCCGGGCGAAGCGTCCGACGCGTGGCTCGAGCGGTTGCTCTTCGGCGGCGCGCAGGTGTTCCGGCACCTCAGGGTGCTCGCGCACGTGCGCGCCGACCGCGGGCGACTCGCGTTGCGTCGAGCGCTGCAGCGCGTGCAACGCGAGCTGCTCGTGTGGCTCGCGCTCGCGACCGCGACCATCGCGGGAGTCGTCGCGCTCGCGAGCGGACTCGCGGGCGCGCTCACGGCTGCGTTCGGCGAGCGCGCGTGGGCCGGTCAACTCGCCGCCGCGGTGCTGTTGCTCGGCGCCGCGGCCGGCATCCTCGTCCTCCGTCGCGCGCGAGCGGAGCGCGCCGAGCTCGAAAGGCATCGAACGAAGTATGCACGTCTCGACAGGAACCCGTTCCAACCCGAGCCCGACTCCGAGACCGCGGACGGTGGAGGAGTTGCTCGACCAGGTGGAGCGCAAGGCCCGCAACGGACTGAAGCGCGATCTGCAGCACGTCGCGAGTGACGCCGGCACGGTGCTCGAAGAGCGCCTGATCCGTCGGCATCCGCTGGCGACGTTGGCGCTCGCCGCGGCGGTCGGTTGCTTCGCGGTGACGCTCGCGCCGCGCGTGTTGCGAGCGGTGCGCGCGCCCGGTCGTCTGCTCGCCCTCGTGCTCGGGCTATCGCGTGTGTTGCGCGGCGATTCCCTCGCGGGGCCCGGCGGCCGACCCTAGGACGGTGCACCTCCGATCGGGGAGTCGAGACGTGTCGTGATCCGTTGCCCCAACGCGTGCGTGACGGCGCGTGCGTGACGGCGTGTGAGTGACGGCGTGTGAGTGACGCGCGCGGTGCGTCGCGAGCCGACTCGGCGGTGCGGGCGCGCCGCCGACTCGTGCTGCGTTTCGGCCGGGAGGTGGCCAAGCCCGCGTCGCGCGGACGTGCACGGCGTCCACTACGCACAACGGCGCGGTGCGTCGCGCTGCTCGCGCGCGGAGAACTCGCCTAGACTGCCCGGCCGCGACCACGCCGGTCGCTCGCACGATCGTCGTCTGTGCGCCGCGCGCGAGGCGACCCCGCGAGGGTTGGGTTCCATGTCGATGCTCCTGTCGTGTTGCGTGACTTCCGCGCTCCTCGTAGGCGCGCCCGGCGAGACCGTGCCGCTCGGCGCGCTCGAGCTCGGCCGGATGACGCAAGGTTGGGGCGAGCCGAAGGTCGATCGCTCGGTCACCGGCGCGCCGCTGTCGATCGCGGGCCGGCGTTTCGAGCACGGCGTCGGAACGCACGCGAGGAGCCACCTGTGGCTCGAGCTCGCCGGCGGCAGCGAGCGCTTCCTCGCATTCGTCGGCGTCGACGACGACACCGAGCCCGCGCGCGGCACGGTCGTGTTCGAGGTGTTGGGCGACGGGAAGAAGCTCTGGAGCTCGGGCACGCTCGCGCGCGGCGCGCCGCCGCTCGCGGTCGACGTCGACGTGCGCGGCGTGCAGCACCTGTTGCTCCGCGTCGGCGACGCGGGCGACGGGATCGACCACGACCACGCGGATTGGGCGGATGCGCGCTTCGTCGTCGTCGGCGAGCGTCCGCGCGCGATCGACGCGCCGCGCGAGGAGCCGGTGATCCTGACGCCGCCGCCCGCGCGCTCGCCGCGCCTCAACACCGCCGCGGCGGTCGGCTGCCGGCCGGGGAATCCGTTCCTGTATCGCCTGCCGACCACCGGCGAGCGGCCGATGCGTTTCGCTGCCGCCGGCTTGCCGGCGTCGCTCGCGCTCGACCCGACGACCGGGATCGTCCGCGGAGTCGCGCCGGAGCGCGGCGAGCACGCGGTGACGCTGACCGCGACCAACGCACACGGCAGCGCGACGCGCGCGCTGCGGATCGTGTCGGGCGACGCGCTCGCGCTGACTCCGCCGATGGGTTGGAACTCCTGGTACTCGCACTACGACCGGATCACCGACGAGCTCGCGCGCCAAGCGGCCGACGCGCTGCTCGCGAGCGGCATGGCCGACGTCGGCTACCAGTACGTCTGCCTCGACGATTGCTGGATGAACGCTCCCGCGCATCGAGATCCCAAGCGCGTCGGCCCGTTGCGCGACGCGGACGGGGAGCTCGTCCCGAACGCGCACTTCCCCGACATGCGCGCGCTGACCGAGTACGTCCACGCGCGCGGCCTGAAGGCGGGGATCTACACGTCGCCGGGTCCGCGGACGTGCGCGGGCTTCGCGGGCAGCTTCGGTCACGAAGCTCAGGACGCGCGGCGCTTCGTCGAGTGGGGGTTCGACTTCCTGAAGTACGACTGGTGCTCGTACGGCGAGCTCACGGCGGGCGACACCAGCCTCGCCGCGCTGCAGCAGCCGTATCGGACGATGGGCGCGCTGCTCGCCGCCGAGCGGCGCGACGTGGTCTTCAATCTCTGTCAGTACGGCATGGGCGACGTGTGGGAGTGGGGCGCGGACGTCGGCGGCCACACGTGGCGCACCGCGGGCGATCTCGGGCTCGAGCTCGACCGCATCTTCGACGTCGCGCTCGCGAACGCCGAGCACCGCGAGTGGTCGCGGCCCGGCGCGTGGAACGACCCCGACTACATCCAGATCGGCTCGTTCGGCGACGCGCGCACCATCGGCGAGCCGCGGCCGTGCCGGTTGACGCCGAACGAGCAGCACTCGTTCATGTCGCTCTGGTGCCTGATGGCCGCGCCGCTCTTCTTCAGCGGCGACATGCGCGCGCTCGACGCGTTCACGCTGAACGTGCTCTGCAACGCCGAGGTGATCGAGCTCGATCAGGACCCGCTCGGCGTCGCTGCGCGTTCGGTGGTGCTCGGCGACGAGACCTTCGCGTTCGTCAAGGAGCTCGCGAACGGCGATCGCGCGGTCGGACTCTTCAACCACGGTGAGTTCGAGACCGACGTGCGGGTCGTCTGGGCCGACCTCGGGCTCGACGGCGAGTGGCGTGCGCGCGACGTCTGGCGCCAGCGCGACTTGCGGACGCTGCCGACCGAGTTCTCGACGCGACTCGGGCGCCACGGCGTCGCGTTGCTGCGCCTCGGGCGACCCCGGTGAGCGCGTCCGAGCCGGCGACCCGGGCCGGCCGCGGCCTGCGGGAGTCGTCGTGCGGCGACCGGCGCAATCCGTGGGTGCTCGCGTTGTACTCCTGCAGCGATCGTCGCGCTTCGCCGACGAGCTGGGCGCGGCGGCGCGAGTCTCGCTCGGGCGCGCCGCGGGCTCGGCGCGCCCGCACGAGCCTCCGATGGAACGTCGCGCCTCGCCACGTCGAGTGACGAGTCGTACAGAGTCGCGCGGAATCACGACGCGACGATCGCGCGGCGCGATCGCACGACTCGGTCGGTCGTCGATTTCCGAGCGAGAAGGTCGCGGGCACACCCTCCACTCGCCCGGTTCCCGGCGATACACTCTGGAGGGCCTCGTCGAGAGGCGCCTGCGCTACTGCGAGCGGCGCAGGTGTCCGGGAAGCTCGGCGTGGTCTCTCTCCCTCGGGGCCGACAGTCGCAAGACTGTCGGCCCCCCTCATTCCGGCCCGGCGCCGCCGCCGGTGGCCTCCAAAGCCTCGCTCGCTCGGCCGGCGTCGACCCGGGACGCCGGAAAGCGCTTGGGGTTCCCGGGAGCTCGATGCCCTCGCCCAGGGAGCTCGCCGTGCCGAGATCGAAACGTTCATCGACCGCTGCGCGAGGGGCGCGCACCGACGCCGAGCTCGCCGCCGCCGTCCAAGACACGCTCGCGGCGCTGCGGCGCAGCGCGACCCGCCGCGATCGAGACGGCCTCGCGCGCTACGCGATCCCGTCGGAAAAGGCGCTCGGCGTCTCGATGACCAAGCTCAAGGTGCACGCGAAGCGGCTCGGTCGTGACCACGCGCTCGCCCTGGGGCTGTGGGAGACCGACGTGTACGAAGCGCGGATGCTCGCGACGCTGATCGACGAGCCCGAGCGCGTCACCCCGGCGCAGATGGAGCGTTGGGCGCGAGCGTTCGACAGCTGGGCGATCTGCGACACCGCGTGCTTCGCGCTGTTCGATCGCACGCCGCACGCCTGGGGCAAGGTCGCGCGCTGGAGCGAGCGTCGCGAGGAGTTCGTGAAACGCGGCGCGTTCGCGTTGCTCGCATCGCTCGCGCTGCATCGCAAGGACGAAGTCGACGCACCGTTCCTCGAGAGCCTCGCTCGGATCGAGCGCGCGGCGAGCGACGAGCGCAACTTCGTCAAGAAGGGCGTCAACTGGGCGCTGCGCGCGATCGGGCGACGCAACCCGGCGCTGCACGCCGCGGCGCTCGCGGTCGCGCGACGGCTCGCCGCCTCCGACGACGCGACCGAACGCTGGGTCGGCAAGGACGCGGTGCGCGAGCTCACCGGTCCGGTGGTGCTGCGCCGGCTCGCCGCGTCGCGGAAGCGCTCGACGAACTGAGCGCGGCGCCGCGGCTCAGCGCAACAGCTTGGTCGCGAGCGACAGCGCGCGATCGAGCGCCGCGAGCGTGAACGGCTTGGCGAGGAACTGCGTGTTCGGCGGCAGCCCGGCGAGGTCGAAGCGCGCCGCGCTGTAGCCGCTGACCAGGATCACCGCGAGCTCCTCGCGTCGTTCGAGCAGGGCCCGCGCGAGCGCGATGCCGTCCTCGCCGCCTCCGAGCAGCACGTCGGCGACCAACACGTCCGGCAGCGACTCGCGCGCGAGCTCCAACGCTTCGCGCGCGCTTGCCGCTTCGTGCACGCGACAGCCGAGCCTGCGCACCGTCTCCACGGTCACCGCGCGCACGTCCGCGTCGTCCTCGACGACCCACACGCTGAAGTCCGAGAGGCCCGACGCGTCGCCGCCGGCGAGCGGCGCGCTCGCGACGAAGCGCGGGAAGCGCAGGCGCACGGTGGTGCCGCGTCCCGGCTCGCTTTCGAGCAGCACGTGGCCGCCGCTCTGCACGACGAAGCCGTAGACCATGCTGAGCCCGAGTCCGGGCGACTGCGCGAGCGACCGCGTCGTGAAGAACGGCTCGAGCGCGTGCGCGCGGACCTCGTCGGACATGCCGCAGCCGGTGTCGGTGAACGCCAGCTCGACCCAATCGCGACCGCGGCCGGGATCGTCGGGCGCGAGCTCGCGCCCGACGCGGTTCTCCAGCTCGATCGAGACCGTGCCGCCGCCGCCGAGCGCTTCGCGCGCGTTGCTCGCGAGGCACCCCAGAGCCGCCGCCAGCACGCGCGGATCGACGCGGCAGCGCCAACCTCGGTCGTCGGTGGAGATCCGGAGCTCGGTGGTCGGTCCGAGCAGCGTCTGCAGCGTCGCGCGAGCGTTGCGCGCGACGTCGAGCGGCGAGACGACCACGGGCTGCAGCAGTTGCCGGCCGGCGAACGCGAGCAGGCGCGACGCCATCGCCGCGGTCCGACCGCTCGCTTCGACCGCGCGTTGCAGCAGCGGATGCGCCTCCAGCCCGCCGAGGCGGTCGGCGTGGAGCTCGAGGTTCCCGAGCAGTGCGGTCAACGAGTTGTTGACGACGTGCGCGACGCCGCCGGCGAGCTGGCCGACCGCTTCGAGGCGCAGGCTCTCGTTCAAGCGCGCCGCGGTGACGTCGACGGTCGCGCCGTGCAGCCGCTCCGGCGCGCCGCCGGCCGGTCGGCTGAGGCGCGTGCGCACCCAGACCTCGCGGCCGTCCGCGTGCGTCATGCGGTAGTCGAGGTCGAGCTTCTCCCCGGGCTTCAGCGCGTTCGCGCGGGTCCGGAACGCATCGCGGTCGTCCGGCAGGATGCAGTCGAGCCAAGCGTCCTTGCGCCCGAGGAAATACACGTCGCGGTAGCCGGTGACCTCCCGCACCGCGCGGTTGACGGCGGTGATGGTCCAAGAGCGGTCGTCCTGCTCCCACAGCACGACGTCGACGCAGTCGGCGACCTGGTCGAGATGCCGCGACTGGTCGCGGAAGTCCTCGGCGACGCGCAACAGCTCGGTGACATCGTCCATCACGAGCGCGATCGCGCGTTCGTCTCCGTCGGGAGCTCCATCGAGCCGCAGCGCCGTGATCCGCAGCGTGCGCTCGCCGAGTCGGCCGATCCCCGCGACGCGCTCGCTCGCGCCGTCGCGCAAGCGCCGGACGAGCTGCTGCGCGCCGCCGATCGGCAACGCGCTGTCGAGCGGCATCAAGTAGAGCACCGACGGGTCGCCGCCGAGCATCGCGAGCAACGTGCGGTTCGCCGAGAGCAGCCGATCGTGGCCGTCGACCACCGCGACCGCGGAGGCGAGCCCGGCGACGAGCTGATTCGCGTAGCCGTCGGTCTGCAGCAGCCGCGACGTGCGCGCATCGAGGTACGCGTCGATCACGAACGACACGTCGAAGAACACCGCGCGCACGAACACGGAGATCGCGCGCGCGGGCTCGGCGTGCTCGCGCGCGAGCTCGCGAACGAACGCGGTCACCTGACGAGCGAGGCCGATCAGGTACCACGGCGGGCCGAGGCCGATCTTCTCGTGGATCACGCCGACGCGCATCCGCGATGCGGCGTACGGACGATCGAACGCGCCGTCGACGAGCTCGAGCCAGTACGAGGCGACCGATTGCTTCAAGCCGGCGACCAGCTCCGGCGACACCAGCCGCGCCGTGTCCGGCGTCTTGGAGAACCAGTCGTAGAAGTCGTCGAGCACCGCCGGGGTCGCTCGCGCGATCGTCGGCCGCAGCGTGCGCAGCACCGCGACCTCGTCGTCGCCCAGTCCGACGAAACGCCGTCGCTCGGCGGTCTCCGCCGAAGTCAGTCGGATCCGCGCGAACCCCGGACGCGCGCCCTCGGACGTGTTCGCGGGCGCGACGGCCTCGGACGCCGCCGGGTGGGACGCGCGCTCGGCGGAGTCGGCGGTCTGCACCTGGAGCCAGAGAGCGGCTTCCTCGCTGCGGCCGTAGGCGTCGAGCACGAGGCTCGCGTCGAAGAACACGCTGCGCACGAGCGTCGACACGCGCTCGAGCCCGACCTCCGGCGTCGGCGCGCCGAGCAGCAACGGCTCGACGTGCTCGCACACGAAATGCGCGTACGTCGTCACGTACCAGCGCGGCGAGAGCTTGACGCGGTGGTGCACGACGCCGGTGCGCAAACGGCCGAGCGCGTACGACCAATCGAGCTCCGCGCCGAACAGCTCGGCGAGATAGCGGCGTTGTTGCAGCTTGAGCCGCGCGATCTGCTCCGGGTTGGAGAGCAGCACCGCGGTCTCCGCGTGACTCAGCAGGCGCGCGTAGAGAGCGTCGAGGAACTCGCTCGCGCCGCGTTCCGCGAGCGGTGCCGCCGCGCGCAACGAAGCGCGCGACGCGGCGTCGAGCCCGAGCGTCGCCAAGCGATTCGAGAGGACCGCGGGCGTCAGTCCGACGGCGAGCGCGAGGTCTTCGAGGTCTTTCGACATGTGCGGTTTCGGCGCGGTCAAGGAGGAGCGGCGCGGATTCTAGCCCTGTGAGCTGCGCATCGAGCTGCGCAGTTCGTCGTGCGCCGCGCCGAGCTCGCGAGGACTCGTCCCGAGCGCACGCATGCCGTCGCCCAGTCGCCTCGCAACCGGTCGAAAACACGCTTCGCGGGCGTTCGCGACACTTCTCGCGGAGAGAGTCGGGTGGCAGGCGCACGATTTCGTTAGAATGCGCGCATGGCACGAATGTCGAATCGCGATCGGATCGCACGCGCTGCGGAAGAAGCTCGTCTCACGGCCGAGGAAAAAGCCGCGAAGAAGACGGCCAGCGCGGACGCTCCGCGCAAGAGCCGCGCGAAGAAGGCGGCGACGCCGATTCGCATGAAGGTCGTCTGGGACGTGTGCAGCTCGACCGGCACCGCGGTCAAGACGTTCCCGTACGCCGAGAAGCCGGCGGCGGAAGCCGACGCGATCGCGCGCACGCGCTCGAGCGGCCGCCCGCACGTCGTGCGAGCGAACAAAGTGCCGATGGAGTGAGCGCGGACGCGCCGGAGCGGATCGCCGCTCGGTGCTGGCGCATTCGGCCGTGCGAGTCGATCGCGATTCGCGCGAACCGCCACATGGCACGCGAGGCGCAACGCTCGAGCCGCGGACTTCAGTCCTTGCGGAACGCGGCGAGTTTCGATTCGAGCTGCGTCGCGAGCGCCGGATCCAGCGTGCGCAGCACCGCGAGCTCGCGCTCGGCGCCGGCGACATCGCGCAGCGCGAGACACAGGAATCCGAGATTGCACCGGGTCTGCGCGTGCGATGGCTCGAGCTTGAGCGCGTCCTTGTAGGCGATCAACGCCTCGGCGTGGTCGCCCTTCTGGTGCAGCGCGACCGCCAGATCCTGCGCGGCCCTCGCGTGGGCCGGATCGGCGGCGAGCGCGCGTCGGAAGTGCTCGATCGCTTCCGGTAGACGTCCCTGGCGATGGCGCGCGACGCCGAGCTCGTACTCGACGTTCGCGGCGGAGAGCTTGCGCACCTCGACGCGCGCGAGCCCGTATTCGCTCGCCGGCCGCGTGAGCCCGTGCGCCGAGAGGCGCGCCGCGACGTCGCCGTCGAGCGCCGGCGGCAGCGGGGCGAGCCAACGCCCGGGGAACGGCGTGCTCGCTTCGCGCCGCGCTTCCGGCGAGAGCGCGAGCAACGCGGCGTCGCGCGCGAGCGTCTGCGCCTCGAACGCGCCTTCGTACGTCGCGACCAACCGACCGCTCGCGTCGATCAGGAATGCGGCCGGCACGAACAGGCCGCGCGCGTCGTCGTGGAGCGTCGCGAGCACGAGCTCGAGCACGCTCGCCGCCTCCTCGCCGACGAAGCCGCGCGCGAATGGCCATGCGAGCTCGCTCCACGTCGCGAGCGCGCGCCGGCGCCCGTCGGCGTCGGTGTCGACCGAGAGCGCGAGCACCTGCGCGAGCCCCGCGGCCTTCAAAGCGTCCGCGCCCAGGACGAGTCGCTCGAGTGCCGCGCGCGAACGCGGTTCCGCGACCGACCACAGGCAGAGCACGAGCGGCGCTCCGGTGCCCTGCGGGCCTTGCGGCGTGATGCCGAGCAGCGACGCCGGCGCGCCGTCGACGGTTTCCAGCGCGAGTCGCGGCAACGGCAGAGGAGTCGGCAGCACGGTGCGCGCGGTGTCTTCGGCGCGAGCGCCGCGCGGCGGCGTCGGTCGGGTGCTCGCGCGCGGCGTCGCCGCGGCGGCGGGGCGAGACTCGCCCGCGCCGCGCACCAGCACGTGCGCCCCGCGCGCGGTCGGCGCGCCGAAGTCCTCGGTCTCGCCGTTCGGCCAGCGGACGGTGACGCGCGCGACGCCCGCGCCGCCGAGCCCGAACGTCAGCCGCGCGCTCGATTGCGCCAGGTAGCCGTGTCCGCAGCGCTGCGTGCTCGCGAGCGTGCGCCCGTCGTCGGTGGTGACCGTGACGCGCGCGCCGATCGTCGTGCGTCGGGGGTCGTCGCTCCGCAACTCGAACGCGATCCACGCGTGGTCGGAGCTCCTGCGGTTCTCGAGCATGCGTAGCATCGGCGCGCTGCGATTCGTGAGGACGAGGTCCTCGTCGCCGTCGCCCTCCCAATCGATCCGCGCCGCCGCGCGCGAATCGTCGGCGTGATCGAGACCGAGCGCGACGGAGACGTCGGAGAAACGCGCGCCGCGGTTCCAGTACGCGACGTTGCGCTCACCGCCGTTCCACGCGAAGCCTTGGCGCATCAGCCGATTGACCGCGCGCCAACCCGCCGCGTACGCCTCGCCGGGCTCTCCGGCGACGTCGGGCGAGCGCAGGACGACCTGACGCCAGAAATAGCTGTCGAGGTCGGGCTCGCGCTCGCCGCTGACGAAGCCGTTCGGAGCGAAGAGGTCGAGCGCGCCGTCGCCGTCGAAGTCGAGGAAGATCGCTCCCCAGCCCCAGCGCCCGCACGCCGTGCCGCTCGCGTCGGCGACGTCCTCGAACGCGCGTCCCGCGCGATTCAAGAGCAGCGTGTTGCCCTGCGCGTGGTCGCGGTACGCCTGAGCGACCATCGGCGAGGACCGCGCGCGGAAGCTCGGCAACGACGTCAGTCGCTGCCCGGCCGGTGTCCACATGTTGGTGGTGTACGCGTCCATCCAACCATCGCCGTCGACGTCTCCCCAGTCGACTCCCATCCCGGCGGAGACGTCCTCGGCGGCGAACTCCGGCGCTACGTCGCGGAAGCGCCCGCCCTCGTTGCGGTACAGGTTCTTGCGGCCGAAGTCGTTCGCGACGTAGAGGTCCTGGTCGCCGTCGTTGTCGAAGTCCTCGAACGCGGCGGCGAAGGTGAAGCGTCGATTGTTCTCGTCGAGCCCGAACGCCGCGGTCGCGTCGACGAAACTCCACGCGCCGTCGTTGCGCAGCAGGACGTTGGGCTCGCCGTTGTTCGCGTCGTGGTAGGGGACCGGCAGGCCGTTCTTCTCGTACGGCGAGAGGTACGAGCACACGTAGAGGTCGAGATCGCCGTCCGCGTCGCAATCGGCGGCGGCGAGCGACGTCGCGAGCGAGCGTTCGATCGTCAGCTTGCGCTCGAAGCGCGCCTTGCCGTCGTTCGCGAAGAACGCGAGCCCGACGCCTGTCGCGACGACCAGGTCGAGGTCGCCGTCGCCGTCGAAGTCGGCGAGCAGCGCGCTCGACGAGTAGTCGAGCACGTCGACGCCGGCGAGCGCCGAGACGTCCGCGAGACGATGGTCCGCGGTGTGGCGCAGCAATTGGTTCGGCAAGCCGCCCGGCCGGCAGAGGTAGAGATCCTCGAGCCCGTCGCCGTCGACGTCGCCGATCGCGACGCCGTGGTGGCCGAGCGCGCCCGGCGACAGCGACGACGCGATCACGCTCCGCCAGTGCTCGAGTCCCGGCGCGAACCGCGCGCGGTAGAGCTCGGGATCCTCGAACGTCGATTCGGTGACGTCGACGAACGTCGGCGCGGCGCCGGAACGCAGCGTGACCGCGTCGAAGTCCTCGACGCGCAGCCGTGCGAGCGTCGCGCCGCCTTCGCCGACTTGCCACGTCGCGACCCAGAGCGCGTTGTGCTGCAACCGCGCGTTCGCGGCGACGCCGCTCGCGACCACGCGGATCCGCGCTTCGAGCGTCGGCGCGTCGCCGGAGAAGCCGATCAGCTCGAACTCGATGCGTGCCTCGCCGCGGAATTCGCGCCGCCACTCCGCGAGCGCGCTCGCGAGGGTCTCGGTCGCGAGCCGATGGTCCGAGCCGCCGAGACCGCGCTTCGAACTCCACGCGGGTTGGTCGGCTTTCGGTTCGGCCTCTCGGAACAAGCGCGCGACGCGCAGCTCGGGAGCGAGCCACGCGGCCTTCGCGACGCCTTCTTGGAGTCGTTCGTCGCGCCACAGAGCGGCGA
>JADLBP010000082.1 GCA_020847695.1 Planctomycetota bacterium | reverse complement strand
GACGCCGCACGTGGAGAGGTGTCCGAGCGGCTGAAGGAGCACGCTTGGAAAGCGTGTATGTCGGAAACGGCATCGAGGGTTCGAATCCCTCCCTCTCCGCCATTTGACCCGCGCTCGGCGAACGCGCGAAGGGTCGAACGCGCGAAGGGTCGAACGCGCGAAGGGTCGAGCGCGCGAAGGGTCGAGCGCGCGAGGCGAGACGCGAGACGGCGCGCCCCTCGCGGCGAAGCGGAGGCGAGCGCGGCGCTCGAGCTCGCCGGGGTCGGCGGGCTCGACCGCGTCACGCGCGCGACGCCTCGGACGCGGCGCGCACGTTCGGCGCGCGAAAGGTGTATAAGAAGTGAGCTGGCGCGCGCGAGCGCCCAGCTATCGAGCCCGGCGGTGGGTCCGGACCCTGTCGATGGGTACGGTTCGAACCGGGTCAGGCCGGGAACGGAGCAGCCCTAAGAGCATGGATTCATGCGATGGACGCCCGGGCCCACCGGCGGGCTCGATCCCTTTCCTCTGAGTGAAGCTCCCCGGCCCCATCCGCTTCGTCGGTCGCCATCGTCCTCGTCGATGTCCTACCTCGTCCTCGCCCGCAAGTACCGCCCGCGAACCTTTGCCGAGGTCTGCGCGCAGGAAGTGGCGGTGCGGACGCTCCAGAACGCGATCCAAGAGGGACGCATCGGCCATGCGTACCTGCTGTGCGGTCCGCGCGGCACCGGCAAGACGACGACGGCGCGCATCTTCGCGAAGGCGCTGAACTGCGAGCGCGGTCCGACGCCGGAGCCGTGCGGCGTCTGCGAGCGCTGCACGTCGACCGACTCGGGCGCGGAGATCGACATCATCGAGATCGACGCCGCGTCCAACCGCGGCATCGACGACGTGCGCATCCTGCGTGACGAGGTCGCCTACGCGCCGCTCAAGGCGCGGTTCAAGGTCTACATCGTCGACGAAGTGCACATGCTGACGACGCAGGCGTTCAACGCGCTGCTCAAGACGCTCGAGGAGCCGCCGAGCCACGTCAAGTTCGTCTTCGCGACCACCGAGGCCGAGAAGGTCCCCGAGACCATCCGCTCGCGCTGTCAGATCCTCAAGCTGACGCTGCTCACCGAGGAGAAGATCGCCTCGCGGCTGACGCACGTGCTCGGCGAGGAGCACATCCAAGTCGCGCCGGGCGTCGTCGAGGAGGTCGCGCAACTCGCGCGCGGCTCGCTGCGCGACGCGCTCTCGATCACCGATCAACTGCTCGCGCTCTCGGGCTCGAACCCGACGGTCGAGGACGTGCGCCGGCTCGCCGGCGCGGGCGGGCCGGAGCGCGTCGAAGCGGTGCTCGGCGCGCTCGAGAAACGCGACAAGGCCGAGGTGCTCGGAGCGCTCGCGCAGGCCGACGGCTCGGAGGCGGTGCTGCTCGACGCGTTGCTCGAGCACCTGCGCGGCGCGTTGGTCGCGTTGCACTGCGGCGAGCGCTCGCAGCTCTTCCAGACCGAGGCGTCCGAGCAGGAACGCCGGCTCGCGCGCGCGCAGCGGCTCGGCTCCGAGCGCCTCGAGCTCTGGCTCTTCGAACTGGTCGGCACCCGCGCGCGGATGCAGGAGCTCCCGACGCACGCGCGGCTATTGCTCGAGCTGACGTTGCTCGACTTGTGCCGCATGGACGCGGCGATCCCGCTCGCCGAGCTCTGCGAGCGCCTCGCGGCGCTCGAGGAACGGCTGGCGCGCGGCGGGCCCGCGACGGCGGCTCCCTCGGGCGTCGCGAGCTCGGTGCGCCCGGCGCCGACCATGCCGGCGACGCCGGCCACTCCCGTTCGCTCGACCGCCGGCGGCGCAACGCCCCTGAGCTCCGCGCCCGTGAACTCGGGCCCCGGCGGCCCCGCGGCTTCGGCGTCCGCTCCGGCGCCCGCGAGTCCGCCGTCCGCGTCGCCGAGCGTCGCACGGCCGTTGCCGTCGCCGCAAGGCGCGAGCGCGACCGTGCCGCGACCGGTGCCGGCGCCCGCGCCGACGGTCGCGACCAAGCCTCCGCCGCTCGCGACGCGCGAACTGCGGCCGGTTGCGCCTCCGCGCGCCGGCACCGTGTCGAATGCGGGCGCGTGGGCGACGTTGGTCGCCGAGCTGCGCGCCGCCGACCCGGCGCTCGGCGAAGCGCTCGGCCGCACGGGCAAGCTCGTCGACGTCGGCTCGACCAGCGCGCGCGTCCACCTGACCAAGCTGCGCGACGGCGATCGCGAGCGGCTGCTGACCGACGCGACGCGCGCGGCGTGCGAGCCCGTGCTCACGCGCCTCTTCGGCCGCGCGCTGCGCGTGGTGTTCGAGGACGCGACGCAGCGCCCGCCGGGCGAGCGCGACGCGTTCACACGCTCGGTCGCCGAGCTCTTCGGCGGGAACATCGAGGACAACGCATGACCGGATCGTTCGGCGAGCTCGGCAGCCTGCTCAAGCAAGCGCAGGAGATGCAACGCGCGCTCGACAAGGTGCGCGCGGAGATGAAGAACCGCACCGTCGAGGGCAGCGCCGGCGGCGGTGCCGTGCGCGTGCAGGTCTCCGGCGATCGGCAGGTCAGCAAGCTCGAGATCTCCGAAGAGTTCCTGAAGAGCGCGACGAAGGCCGAGCTCGAGGAAATGGTGCTGCTCGCGTTGCGCGACGGCACGACGAAAGCCGCGCGCATGGCGGAGGAGGCGCTCGGCAAGGTCACCGGCGGCATCAACCTCCCCGGGCTCTTCTGAATTGGCGTACCCCGAGCCGCTCGAGCGATTGGTGCAGGCCTTCGAGCGCTTCCCCGGCGTCGGCAGGCGTACGGCGGAGCGCCTCGCCTTCCACGTGCTGCGCGACGAGGAAGCGCGCGAGCTCGCGAACGCGATCCAGCACGCGCTCGCGCACACCAAGACGTGCTCGGTGTGCTGCAACGTCGCCGAGACCGATCCGTGCGCGGTCTGTTCCGACGAGCAGCGCGACGCGCGGACGATCTGCGTCGTCGAGCGGCCGCGCGACGTCGAGGCGCTCGAGCGCGCGAGCGTCTTCCGCGGCCGGTACCACGTCCTGATGGGCGCGTTCAACCCGGCGGAAGGCACCGATCCGCGTCACTTGACCGTCGACCGACTGCGCGCGCGCGTCGCGTCCCACGGCGCGGACGAAGTCATCCTCGCGACCGATCCCGACGCCGAGGGCGAGGCGACCGCGCAACTCGTGCTCGAAGCGCTCGAAACGCTCGGGAACCAGGCGCCGCGCGTCTCGCGGCTCGCCCGCGGCGTGCCCTCGGGCAGCGCGATCGAGTACCTGCACCGCGGCGTGCTCGAGGATGCGCTCGCGGGCCGGCGCGAGGTCAAGCTGCGCACTCGCCCGAGCTGAAGCCCGGGCTCGCCGGGGTCTGGGGCGCGCTCAACCCACCGCGCCATCCGGTCGAAGAAGCCTGCCGTCATGGCACGCTTCGGTTTCGGTCAGGAGATGCGGCAGGCGCAGCGGCAGGAGATGCTGCTGCAGCCGCGCATGCTCCAGGCGATCGAGATCCTGGCGCTGCCGACGCAAGACCTCGACGCGTACCTGCGCAACGCGGCGGAGGAGAACGCGGCGCTCGAGCTCCACGAGCCCTCGCTCGGCGTCGACCTCGGCATCCCGACGCCTCGCGAGCGCGTGCGCTCGAAGGACGCGACCGCGCGGCACTCCGCGATGCTCGAGGCGCAGCCGGCGCGCACGCGCTCGGTCGCCGAGCAGGTCGAGGAGGAGCTCGCGACCGCCGACTTCGAGCCGCAGACGCTCGCGTGGGTGCGCTTCCTGATCGGCTGCCTCGATTCCGACGGCTTCCTCGCGCCGAGCGACCACGAGCTGCTCGCGCTCGCGCGCGAACGCGGGCTCCAGGGCGACGCGAACGACCTCGCGCACGCGATCGCGGCGCTCCAGCGGCTCGAGCCGCGCGGCGTCGGCGCCCGCAACGCCACCGAGGCGCTGCTGCTGCAGCTCGATCCGGGCGATCCCGACTACCGCGACCTCGCGCGGTTGATCGAGGACTTCCTCGGCGAGCTCGCGAAGAACAAGCTCCCCGCGGTCGCGAAAGCGATGGGGCTCGACGTCGACTCGCTGCGGCAGTTGATCGCTCGCCTCGCCGAGCTCTCTGCGCGGCCGGCGGCCGACCTCGACCGCGACGCGGCGCCGCCGATCGTGCCCGACGTGCTCGTGCGCGCCGGTGAGAACGGCTGGGAGATCGCGCTGGACGACTCGCGCGCATCGACCGTGACCCTCGACGAGAGCGTGCGCGACCTCGCGCGCGACCGCGAGCTCGACCGCAAGCTGCGCGAGCACCTGCGGGGGCAGGTCGAGCGCGCCCGATGGATCGTCGACGCCGTCAGCCAACGCCGCGCGACGCTCTTGCGGGTCGCGACCTCGGTGTTCCACCACCAACGCCCGTACCTCGATCATGGTCCCGGCCACCTCGTGCCGCTGCGGATGACCGACGTTGCCGCCGAGATCGGCCTGCACGTCAGCACGATCAGCCGCGCGGTCGCGGGCAAGTACGCGGAGACGCCGTGGGGGATCGAGCCGTTGCGCAGGTTCTTCCAGGCGGCGTCCGGGCACGACCCCGACTCCGCTCGCGACGACGTGCGCGAGACCGTGCGAGCGCTCTTCGCCGCCGAGGATCCCAAGCGCCCGCTCTCCGACGACGAGGTCGTCGAGACGTTGCAGAAGCGCGGTCTCGAGCTCGCGCGCCGCACGATCACCAAGTACCGCCAGGAGCTCGGGATCCCGAGCTCCTACCGCCGCCGCCGCCACGAATGAGGCCCGGTCGGCCGCTACGATGCGCGCCATGCGCAACGTGCGCCTCCAGATCGCCTACGACGGCTCGCGCTTCCACGGCTGGCAACGCCAGGAGGGGTTCTACAGCGTCCAGGAGGCGCTCGAGGACGCGTACCGCTGCGTCACCGGCGACTCGGTGGTCGTGCACGGCGCGGGGCGCACCGACACCGGCGTGCACGCGCTGCGGCAGGTCGCGCACGTCCACGTCGAGACGCGGCTCGAGGACGATCGCCTGCGGCACGCGCTGAACGCGCACCTCGCCGAAGGCGTCGTCGTGCGCCGGCTGGAGACGTGCCGCGACGACTTCCACGCGCGTTTCGACGCCCGCGGCAAGCGCTACATGTACGTGATCGCGACCGCGCGCTTCCGGCCGCCGTTCGGCGAGAAGCTCTGCCACTGGTGCGAGCAGCCGCTCGACCTCCCGCGCATGCGCGCCGCTGCCTCCGAGCTGGTCGGCGAGCACGACTTCTCGGCGCTCGCGAGCTCGGGCTCGCCGCGCCGCTCGAACGTCCGTCGCATCCAGAGCATCCACTTCATCGCGCGGCGCGAGCGACTCGCGTTCGTCGTCGAGGGCAACGGGTTCCTCTACAACATGGTCCGCACGATCGCGGGCACGCTGATCCAAGTCGGCCGTGGCAAGGTCGCGCCATCGGAAGTCCGCGAGATCCTGGAGTCGCGCGAGCGCAAGAACGCCGGGCCGACCGCGCCGCCCGAGGGGCTCTACCTGGTCTCCGTGTTGTACGACGAGCCGGTGTTCGCCCGCCGCGATCGCGGTCCCCGAGGCGCGCCGGGTGTCTTCCAGTACTGAGTCGACTCCGCGGCGAGACGTCGGGCGCCGAGCCGAACGCTCGATCTCGAAAAAAATGGGCGCGAGGCGTGCACGCGCGGACGGAACTGCTCACCGGAACCGCGCGCGCTCCGGCGACGAACCCCTTGACCGATCCGCGCGAGCGACTCAACCTGGACCTTGTTGCCGATGTGCGCTTCGGTTGGCGTGCTCGAAAGGTCGATGCGCTCCGAGCGCGCTTCCGTTCGCACCCAACCGCGACCGATCGGCGCGCGATCCTTTCGACTCCTACGTCGATCGAATCCAGCTTGCGCGGAGCTCCCGGCCGACCGGCCGAGCGCTCCGCATCCGGGCTCGCGGCCGCGCGCTGCGAGCGAGATCCAGCCTGCAGAGGAAGGTACTTCATGAAGACCCAGGTCTCGATTCCGCATCACGAGTATCCGTCCAACGTGCGCGACTTCGTCGAGGGCAAGCTCCAGCACCTCGAGAAGTTCTACGACCGCATCGTTTCGCTGCGCGCCAAGCTCGAGCGCGAGACCGAAACGCATCGTGTCGAGCTCGTCGCCAACGTCGGCCACGGCACGACGCTGGTCGTCGACGGTCGCGGACCGTTGCTCGACACCGCGCTCGAGGAGGCGGTGCACCGCATGAGCTCGGTGCTCTCTCGTCACAAGGAAAAGTTGACCGACCGTCACCGCCGCCGCAACGGCGATCGCTAGACGCCCCGGAACCCCAACGTACGGCGCGGGCCGCGGAGGAACGCCTCCGCGGCCCGCGCGCGTCGTTCCCGGCGCTCGGTCGAGCCTCGGTTGTGGTAATCTCCTCGCCTCGCGAAACGCCGAGTGGCGACGCGCGGAGCTCGGCGATGAACTTCTGGAAGCACTTCAAGGCGAAGTCCTGCTCGATCGGGCTCGAGGCGCTGGACAAGGAACTGGTCCTGGCCGAGATCGTCGCGCGGATGATCGAAGGCGATGCCCTCGACCCCAAGCTCGAGCGTGACGCGCTCGCCGCGCTGGTCGCGCGCGAGACGCAGGCCTCGACCGGCATCGGCATGAACGTCGCGATCCCGCACGTTCAGCTCGTCGGGCTCGAGCAGGCGGTGACGACGCTCTGCGTCCATCCGGGCGGCGTGAAGTGGGGCGCGATCGACGGCGAGCCCGTGCACTTGTTCTTCACCGTGCTGCGGCCCGACAAGGCGACCGCGGCGCACGATCCGGCGAAGCACCTCGAGATGATGCGTTGGATCGCGCGGCTGGGACGATCTCCGGATTTCCGTCGGTTCGCGATCGCCGCGAAGACGAAGAGCGAGCTCGTCGACCTGCTGAAAGAGATGGCGCACGTCTGAGCTCTCGTGGCGAAGGTCCAACGAAGCGTCCGCGTCGTCAACGCAGCCGGCCTGCACGCTAGGCCCTGCCACCAGCTCGCCTCGGCGGCCCTCGCCGGCCGGAGCGAAGTGCGTGTGCGGTGCGAGGATCGGGAAGCCGACTGCAAGAGCATCCTCGAGCTGATGACCCTCGCCGCGCCCCAGGGCTCGGTGCTGGAATTCAGCGCGGAAGGCGCCGATGCGGAGGCGGTGGTGGAACGTCTTTCCCAGGTGGTCGCCGCCGGTTTCGGCGAACCGTCCTGACTCTCCCGCAAACGCCACGTCCCGCTAAACCCCGGAGCCCTTCCGCTCCGAAACGTGTGCGGCTTCCCGGGTCTTCCGTGACCGCGGGATACGGCAGCGACGTGGCGCTCCCACGGAACTGCCGCCGTTACGCGTCCCCAGCGGGGGTTCAAGAGTGTTCCGTCGAGGCAAGAGCATCGTGGGCTTGGACCTGGGCAGCCAGGTGGTCAAGGCAGTCGAGATCACTCTCGAAGGCCCCGAGCCGGTGATCACCGGCTTCGCGCGCGTCGAGATCCCCCCGGGCGGAGATCGCGGCGCCGCGATCGCAGAGGCGTTCAAGAAGGGGCGCTTCCGCTCGAAGAACGTCGTCACGTCGGTCAGCGGCCAGTCGGTGGTCGTGCGCTACGTGTCGATGCCGCGGATGTCGGAGAACGAGCTCCGCCAAGCGATCCGCATCGAAGCGGACCGTTACGTGCCGTTCGAGCTCGACGAGGTCAAGCTCGACTGCCAGCCGCTCTCGCGCCGGCCCCAGAAGGGCAACGAGAGCGACCCGAACGACAAGGAGCAGATGTCGGTGCTGCTGGTCGCGTGTCGCTTGCAGACACTCGAGGAGCAGGTCAAGGCGGTGGTCGGGCAAGGGCTCGCTCCGCAGGCCGTCGACGTCGACGTCTTCGCGCTCGCCAACGCCTGGGAGCTCTGCGGGTTGCCCGAGGAGGCCAAGGAAGGCGAGCAGGAGAAGGGCGTCGCGCTGATCGACGTCGGCCACGTGCGCACGTCGATCAACGTGCTCTGCGGCGGCGAGACCTGCTTCAGCCGCGAGATCGGCATCGGCGGGCACGACATGACCCAAGCGGTCGCTCGGCGGCTCGGCATCGAGCTCCATGAAGCCGAGAACCTGAAGCGCAATCCGGGCGAGCAGGAAGCCGAGCTCCAGCGCGCGATCGCGCCGGTGCTCGAGGACCTGACCAGCGAGATCACGCTGTCGCTCGACTTCGTGGAGCACCACGAAGGTCTGCGCGTCGAGGAGATCCTTCTCTCGGGCGGCGGCATCCTCGCCCCGGGCGCGATCACCTACATCGAACAAGCCACGGCCCGCACGGCGCGAGCCTGGAACCCGATCGAAGGTCTGCGCATCGCCGTCGATCGCGTGGACGTCGAAGAGCTGGAGGCGTGGACCTCGTCCCTCGCCGTCGCCGTCGGCCTTGCCTCGCGAGTGCGTGCCGCATGATCCGCATCAACCTCCTCCCCGACGAGTACCGCAAGAAGAGCCGTACTCCGCTGAAGCTGATGTTGGCCGTGACGGGTCTCGTCGCGGCGAACGGCCTGGCGCTCGCCTGGCTCGCCTTCCTGCACTTCGGCGTGATGGCCGAGATCGACAGCGAGAAGGCCGTGATGCAGACCGAGTCCGAGGGCTTGGCCGCGCAGATCAAGTACCACAAGTCGCTCGAGCAGGAGAAGAAGATCTACTCGCTGCGCGAGCAGGCGCTCGCCGACGTCACGTCGAACCGCATCTCGTGGACGCGCAAGGTCGACGAGCTGATCGACGTCGTCAACAAGGGCGTGCAAGGCGATCGCCACATGGTCTGGTTCGACGACCTGATCGTGCAGCAGACCGCGGATGCGCGCTCGAAGTCCTACGGCTCGTTGCGAGCGGGCGGTCACTCCGGTTCCGAGCGCTTCGACCAGATCGCGAACTTCCTCGAGGACATCGAGCAGTCGAGCTTCATCTCGGACTTCCTGCCGCCCGCGCCCCCCGAAGGCACGCAACAGCAGACCGACAAGGAACTGCAGCCGGCGATCGTCTGGAGCTTCCCGCTCCAGCTGAACCTGAAGAGCCCCGAGGAACGCAGCGGCAAGCCGAAGCTCGACGATCCGAAGGCCAAGCCCGCGACGCCCAACACCAACGCGAAGTCGACTGCCGAGGCGAAGGCGTCGGCCGAGGAGAAGAAGCAGTGAAAGAGAAGAAGACTTTCCGGCTCGTCCTCGCGACGGGCCTCGGTGCCGGTGCGCTGCTCGGCTTCCTCATCTGGAGCGGCTACGACACGATCGCGGCTTCGCGCGAAGAGGTCGACGGCCTGCGACAGTCGATCGAGTCGTCGCGCAAGCTCCTCGCGCTGACCGGGCAACTCGAGCGCGACGTGATCGTGCTCCGCGAGACCGAGCAGCTGATCAAGGAGATCCTGCCGGACGAGCAGGACCTCAACAACTTCGTGCGCGACTTGCGGGCGTTCGAGGAAGAGTCCGGCGTGCACATCACCGGCCTCAAGAAGAAGGCCGAGAACGCGTCACGCAAGCAGAAGAAGGACGCGACCGACTTCGAGAAGGCGACCTACCAGCTGACGATCGAAGCGGACGCGTTCCAGTGGCTCGCGTTCATGAGCCGCGTCGAGAGCCACTCGCGCTTCATGAGCGTGCCGAGCTTCAAGCTCTCCGCCGCGCCGCGCCGCCAAGTCGAGGACGGCGATCAACCGTACGCGCACAAGTTCCAGATGGACATCGAGACCTACGTGTACGCGCCGCAAGGCGACGCCGCGGCGGTCAAGATCGACGGGTACACGCGCAAGCGCGAGCTGCTGCTCGGCGAGATCGCCCGCCACCGCGCGGTGCTCGCGATCCCGACGTTCACGTACCGCGGCCAACACGGCCGACGCGATCCGTGGGTCGATCCGCGCGTCTCGGCGGACATCGACATCGGCGAAGGCCTGACGGTCGAGGAGCAGATCCAGATCGTCTCCGAGCTCTCGGCTCGCTGCGACGGCGTGTCGGAGGTGTTCGAGTCGTGGAAGGTCGCGCCGAACGAGCTCGAGAAGAAACTGAAGCGCGCCGAGCTCGAGAAGACGCTCGCCGTGCTCGAGGAAGACGTCCGTCGCACGATCGACGGAGGTCAGATCACGTTCACCGTCTCGCGCAACGAGCTCGAGCACCGCATCGCGGTCGACCTGACGGTGATCCGCGAGGTCATCACCAAGAAGGAAGACGGCCGCGGAGCGAACATCGACGAGCTGACCGCGCTCGTCGACACGATGCGCAGTCACATGGAGGCGGGCGAGTACCCGCTCGCGCTCGCCGCGTTCGCGAACGTCGAACCGCGGCTCGGTCCGGCGGAGCTCGATCCGGCGCGTCGCGAAGTGTGCGCGACGCTACGCGACATCGCTCGCAGCGCGAAGACCGCCACCGACTTCGCAGCGCTCGAGCTCGACGTCGGCGGGTTCCTCATGATGGACGATCGTCCGCCCGTCATCTTGCTGAATGGCCGTCCTCTGACCGAAGGCGATCTGGTCGATCAGGACCTGATCATCAAGTCGATCAAGCAGGACGAAGTCGAGTTCATCTTCAGGGGTGTCATCTTGGTGCGTCGATTCTGAGAGGGTCGTCGCAGCAATGTCCGTCGAGCCCGAGCAATCGGGACAATAGGAGTGGTTTCGTGATGAAGAAGTTCGTTTGGACGGCGCTCGCGATCCTGTGCCTCGGCACGGCCGCGCTCGCTCAAGGCAACAAGGACGCACGCGTTTCGCCGCGCGTCGTCGACGTCAATCTGGAGGAGTTCGTCAACTACCTCCGAGAGCAATCGGGCACGAACATCGTCGTGTTCCAGGGCGGCGCCGAGAAGGTGTCCGTCGAGCTCACCGACGTTCCGTGGCGTGATGCCCTGGAAGTCGCGGCCGAGAAGGCGGGCTGCATCGTCGAGGAACGCCAGGGTGGCATCCTCGCGGTGACCAAGCCCGAGCGTTTCACGATGATCACGACCGCGCCGAAGGACATCCGCGAGGTGATCTCGATGATCGCGCTCGTGTCCAAGGCGAACATCGTGGTCGCGCCGGAAGTCGAAGGCACGATCTCGCTGTCGCTGAACGGCGTGCCGTGGCGCGACGCGCTCGACGTCACGTGCAAGACGCGCGGCTACGTCGTGGTCGAGGAGAACCGCGGCATCCTGCGCGTGGTCGACCCGAAGTCGCTGCAGTCGCAGATGGAGACGAAGAGCTACCAGCTGCGCTACCTGCGCCCGAAGAGCATCTACCAGCCGAACATCAAGTCCGACTTCTTGCGGCCGATCCCGACCCAGCAATTGGGCGGGCAGGGCAAGCAGGACGCGGCCGCGACGTTCACCGTGTTGAAGGCGCTGCAGAAGGCGCTCTCGACCGGCGGCCAGATGGACTACATCGAGTCGCAGAACGTGATCATCGTCCGTGACACCGCGCAGGTTCACAACCAGATCGAGACGATCGTCGCGCGCCTCGACGTCGAGCCCGCTCAGGTCTACGTCGACGTCAAGTTCGTCACGACGCAGAACAACAAGCTGCTCGATCTCGGTGTCGACTACGGTGACACGGGCCCGACCGCGACGATGAGCCTCGGCGCGATCCCGATCACGCTGCCGTTCAACCTCGGCAGCGGCGGCTGGGAAGACTCGATCATCGCCAACGACTCCGGAATCGGCCCGTTCGCGGATCCGCTGCTCAACCCGAGCACGACCGTGATGCCGGCGACGGTGTTCGGCGAGCTGAACTTCACCGGCGTGCAAGCGACGCTGCGCCTCTTGCAACAAGACACGAAGAGCGAGGTCATCCAAGCTCCGAAGATCAACGTGCTCGACGGCACGCCGGCGACGATCTTCGTCGGTGAGACGATCCGCTACGCCGAAGCGAAGTCCGAGCAAGGCCAAGCCGGCGGTCTGCAGTTGTCGCTCGCCGAAGCCGGTGGTTCGCCGGTCGAGGTCGGCTTCCAGCTGCTGATCGTGCCGCACGTCGTGCCGGGCACGAACACGCTGACGCTCGACGTCATCCCGAAGGAGACGTCGCTGTCGGGCACGGGCTCGTCCGCGCTCGCTCCGGCCGGCTTCGACGTGTTCACGATCGGCGCGTCGGGCCTCGAAGGCTCGATCGCGTTGCCGCGCACGCGCAGCTCGACCATCGTCACCTCGATGATGGTGCAGAGCGGCCAGACGATGGTGATCGGTGGTCTGACGACCGAGTCCGACACCAAGACGGAGTCGCGCGTGCCGGGCTTCTCGTCGATCCCGTTGCTCGGCGAGCTCTTCAAGTACGAGAAGACCGACCGTCAGCGCCGTTCGCTGCTCGTGTTCCTGACGCCGACGATCATGCACACGAGCGCCGACGCCGAGTCCGTGCTCCAGCGCGAGCTCCTGCGTCGCAAGACGCGCCTGAAGGACGAGATCAAGGCAATGGTGTCGCCCGCGACCCAAGCCGCGATCGACGCCCAGAAGGCCAAGTGACCTGACCCGAACGGGCCACCCCTAACCGCCCCCGCGCAGGCCGAACGGCCGGCGCGGGGGCGGTGCTCTTCGGGGAAAGCCGCTCGGTCGGGGATTTATGCGCTTTCGTTGTCGACTCGACCGACCCGATGAGGGAGCATGCCGGACAGGTCGGAGTGCTCGCGTCCCGCTGGGAGTGCGAGCCCCGCACCCGGATCTCGCCATCCGGAACCGTCGTGCCCCGAGTTCGGGGCGTGTCCTCCGCGGCGAGTCACAATTCGAACACCCTTCCCCCGGCGCATCGACCGCGCGCCGCGCGCCACCGCGTCGGTTCTCCGACGCTCGGCCCGCGAACCTCGCGCGATGCGAGCCTCCGCTTCTTGAACCCTGAGCCAGCGGCCCAGGACCCCGTGCCCCCTCGGACGTTCGCGTCTTGGAGCGCGCGGAACACGGAGTGGACTCGCAGAGCCCGTGCGCCCCGGATGCTCGTCGCGTTCCTGCCCAGCAGATCGCCGCGACGTCGTCCGCGTGCTCTCTACAACTCCGATCACTCCCATCATGGTGGACCAGTTCCCCACGGGCCCCGACGCGGGCTCGAATTTCGAAGCCGCTGCCGGCTTCCGCGCCGCGAACGATCGCGGCCTTCCGTTCTCCTCCCAACCTTCCGACTCCTCCGCGCGTGCCTTCTCGGGCGCCCGTTCCGGCGACGAGCCCGAGCGCGCGACCTCCGAGTCCGCGGCTCACGGTGACGCCGAGTTCGGCGCCACGCCGCCGACCGCCGACTCCGGTTCCGAGGCCGGCTCCGACGCTTCCGCCGAAGGCGGCGAGCGCCGTCGCCGTCGGCGCCGTGGACGCCGCGGTCGCGGTCGCCGCGGCGAAAGCGCTGGCGCCGAGACCCAGAGCGAGTCCGCGGACGCCGAGGGCGGGCCCTCGGAGCCCTCGGACGCGCCGCTCTCGCGCGAGCGCGCCGAGCCCGCCGGGTTCGCGGACGCCGACGCCGCCCCGGTCGAGCCGCCGCTCGCCGAGGACGATCTCCCGCCGCCGGACGCCGCCAGCGCGAGCTCCGGCCCAGCCGACGGCACGCGCCGCCGCCGTCGTCGCCGCCGCGGACGCGGCGGTCGTTCCAGCGAGGCTCGTGCGGACCTCGCCGGCAGCGAGGACGAATCGGGTTCGCTCGACGAGCGCTCGACCGCGCCCTCACGCGCGGTGACGCCGCCGTTCCCGGACGACGACGACGAGTTCGCGCCGCCGGTCGACCTCGCGGAGTCGGCGAACGACGCGGACTCGAGCGAGCCCGCCGCGGACAGCGGGTTGTTCCCGCTCGATCCGAACCTCGCGCCCGATTCGCTGGCGCGCGACGGCAGCCGCCGTCGCCGACGTCGCCGCCGCCGCGGCCGTGGTCGCGACGGTGAGGGCGGTGAGCCCGAGGCCCTGCGCGATCCGTCGGCTCCGCCGGCGCCGCGCGTGCGCCCCGACGACGCCGCGGCGCGCGACATGGAATCCGACGACGGCGCGGCCGTTCGCGGTGAAGACACCGACGACGAGTCGGGCGCGCCCGCGGAGTCCAGCGGCGCGGTTTCCGCGCGCGCGGGCGACGAAGGCGAAGGTCGCGACCGTCGCCGCCGTCGTCGCGGCCGCCGCGGCGGCAAGCGCAAGCGCGCCGACGCGGGTGGACCGGTCGGCGTCGAGATCATCCCCGGCGAGGACGACGAGTTCCAAGCGCCGGCGGTCGCGGACGAGCTCCCCGAGCTGCCCGACGACGCCCATCTGCTCGCTCCCGTCGAACCGAAGCGCGGGCGCGGCGAACGCTCCCGCCGCGGCGACCGGGGCCGCGAGCGCGGCCGAGGACGCGACCGCGACCGCGACCGCGAGCGTGAACGTGAACCGGACCGCGAGGAGGCCGACGAGCCCGAGCGCGTGTCGACGCCGCAGAACAAGAACGTGATCTTGGTCAACGCGTCCGACGCGGAGGAAGTGCGCGTGGCGGTGGTCGAGAACCACCAGCTCGTCGACTTCCAGATGACGGTGCGGCGCCACAAGAGCTACGTCAACGACATCTACCGCGGCAAGGTCGTCAACCTCGAGCCCGCGATCGGCGCCGCGTTCGTCGACTTCGGCGAAGGCCGCAACGGCTTCTTGCACACGTCGGACGTGCTCTCCGTCTACGGAGATCCCGATTGGAGCCTCGACAAGCTCCTGACCACCAAGGTCGATCCCGACGAGTGGGAAGGTGGCTCCGGCCAGTCGCACATCGGCGCCGAGATCGGCGACGACGAGCACGCCGCGGACCATCCGCACGGCGAGCACGCGGCGGACGAGGGCGCGCACGAACACGAGCACGGCCACGATCACGACGAAGCCGCCGACGACTCGGCCGAAGGCGCGGTCGACGAGCCGGTCGAGGCTCCCGCGGCCGTCCGTGCCCCGAAGCCCGCGCGCGAATCGCGCCGCGGCGGTGGGGGCCACAAGCGCATGCGCGCGCGGCCTCGCTTGCCGATCACCGACTTGCTCAAGAAGGGCGACACGGTGGTCGTGCAGGTCACCAAGGACGCGATCGGCGACAAGGGGCCGACGCTGACGACGTACATCTCGATCCCCGGCCGCTACCTGGTGCTGATGCCTTCGATGTCGCGCACCGGCGTCAGCCGCAAGATCGAGGACGAGCGCGAACGCCGGCGCCTGAAGCGCATCCTCGCGCAGATGGAGATCCCGCCCGGCATGGGCGTGATCGTGCGTACCGCGGGGACCAACGCGACCAAGTCCGACCTGAAGCGCGACCTCGACTACCTGATGCTCCTCTGGGAGACGTTCGGCAAGCGCTTGATGCTCGGCCGCGGCCCCGCGCCGCTGTACGAGGAATCGGACGTCGCGATCCGGACGATCCGCGACCTGTTCACTCCAGCGACCGAAGCGGTGATCGTCGACGACGCGAAGGTCCACGAGCGCGTCCGAGAGTTCACCGAGAAGCTGATGCCGGAGAACGTCGACCGGCTGAAGCTCCACGAGGGCTCCAAGCCGCTCTTCCACGCGCACAACATCGAGCAGGAGTTCGAGCGCTTGTTCGCGCGTCGGATCGACCTGCCGTCCGGCGGCTCGATCGTGTTCGACCAAGCGGAAGCGTTGGTCGCGATCGACGTCAACTCCGGCAAGACGCGCAGCGACGGCTTCGACTTCGAGGACATCGCGCTCAAGACGAACCTCGACGCGGTACCCGAGATCGCGCGTCAGATCCGACTGCGCGACCTCGGCGGCATCATCGTGATCGACTTCATCGACATGCAGCGCGCTTCGAGCCGCCGTCAGGTCGAGAACGCGTTCCGCGACGCGATGGAGACCGATCGCGCGCGCTCGAAGCATGGCCGCATCTCGCAGTTCGGGTTGCTCGAGCTGACGCGTCAACGCCTCGGCCCGGGCCTGGTGAAGATGATCTTCGCCAACTGCCCGCGTTGCCGCGGCTCCGGACGCTTGCGCACCGCCGAATCGCGCGCTCAAGCGATCCTGCGGCGCCTCGGCGCGGCGCTCGCGCTCAAGGGCTTCACCAAGGTCGAGGTGCGCACGCAGCCCGAAGTGGTCGAGCACCTGAAGCGCCTCGCGAGCGACAAGCTCAAGCAACTCGAGACGCAGCACGCTCGCGAAATCGCGTTGTGCGCCGTTCCCGACCAGGTCGAGGACAGTGTTCTGCGCTACTTGCGCGCCGACGGCCGCGAAGTGCGGCCCGGCGGGCGCCGCAAGCGATAGCACAAGGCCTTGTCCCGAAACGAGTTCCATTCAACGAGAGCGGTGCGCGAGCGTTTGGGCGGCGCACACTTCCCGGGGCCGCGCTCCGGCCGCTAGACTCTTCGCCCTTTGTCCCCGAACCTGTGCCTCGCGCCGCGCGAGGCGACCGTCCCCGACCCATCCGATCAAGCCGTGTACGCCGTCATCAGCGACCGCAGCCGCCAGCACACCGTCCGCTCGGGCGATGTGATCCTGTGCGATCTCCAGGCCGACAAGAAGGTCGGTGACAAGGTGACCTTCGACCAGGTCCTCCTCGTCAGCCACGAGGGCTCCATCAAGCTCGGCAAGCCCTTCGTCTCGGGCGCCTCCGTCACCGGAGAAGTCCTCGGCGAAGAGAAGGGCGAGAAGGTGATCGCCTTCCGATTCAAGCGCCGCAAGAACGTGCGCCGCAAGCGCGGCCACCGCGAGCGCTACACCCAGGTCAAGATCGCCGAGATCGTCGGCTAGGAGCCCACAGACATGGCACACAAAAAAGGTGCGGGTTCCACCCGGAACGGCCGCGACTCCAATCCGCAGTTCCGTGGCGTCAAGCGCTACGGTGGTCAAACGGTCCGCGCGGGCGAGATCCTGGTCCGCCAATGCGGCACGGTCTTCCACGCGGGTCGCAACGTCGGCCGCGGGAGCGACTTCACGCTGTTCGCGATGACCGACGGCGTGGTGCAGTTCCAGTCGCGCCGGCGGATCACCGTCGTGCCCGCCTCGAACTAAGCCCCTTCGCCCGCGCTCGCGCAGGTTTGCGCGCGCTCCAGCCGAGACCTGACCTTTGTTCCGCGACGAGATACGCATCGACGTCCGCGCGGGACGCGGCGGCGACGGCCTAGTTTCGTTCCGCCGCGAGAAGTCGATGCCCAAGGGCGGTCCCGACGGCGGTGACGGCGGCCTCGGCGGCAGCGTGATCCTGCGCGCGAGCGCACAGGAGAACTCGCTCTTGAAGCTCGGCCGCCGCAAGCACTACGTCGCGGACAACGGCCGCCCCGGTGGCCCGAGCAACAAGTCGGGCAAGTCCGGCGAGGACCTGATCCTCGACGTGCCGATCGGCACGCAAGTCTTCGACGCGGAGCACCACAATCTGCTCTACGACCTCGCGACCGAAGGGCTGACGCTCGTGGTCGCGAAGGGCGGCCGCGGCGGCAAGGGAAACCAGCATTTCGCGACGTCGGTTCGCCAGACGCCGCGCTTCGCGCAGACCGGCGAGGAAGGCGAGAAGCTGCGCGTGCGGCTCGAGCTCAAGCTCTTCGCGGAGGTCGGTCTGGTCGGGCTGCCGAACGCCGGCAAGTCGACGTTCCTCTCGAAGGTCACCGCCGCGACGCCGAAGATCGCCGACTATCCGTTCACGACGCTGGTGCCGCAGGTCGGCATCGCGACGATCGGCGACTACGACACGCTGGTGATCGCGGACCTGCCGGGACTGATCGAGGGCGCGTCGGAAGGCGCCGGGCTCGGCCACCGCTTCCTGAAGCACGTCGAGCGCTGTCGCGTGCTGTTGCAGCTCGTCGATTGCTCGCCGCTCGCCGAGGACGAGCCGTTGCACGCGTTCCGCGTCGTCGACGCCGAGCTCGCGAAGCGTTCGCCCGAGATGCACGCGAAGCCGCGCCTGGTCGCCGCGTCGAAGTGCGAGAGCGAGGAAGCCGAGCAGCGCGCGGCGAAGCTCGAGCGCGAGCTCGGCCTGCCGGTGCTGCGCTTCTCGTCGGCGACCGGTCAGGGCCTCGACGTGCTGTTGCGCGCCGCGCAAGGCCTGGCGCGCCAGGCGCGGACCTGAGCGCGAGGCAGGCGGCCGCGCCTCGGAAGCTCCGCGGAGCGCGCGAAAGTCTTTCCGACCGCGCGCGCGGATCGCTCAAGCCCGTGCTCCGCGGGCGCCGATGCTCGAACCTCGCGCCGGATCCCGCGCGACACTTCGTGCAGACTCCCAACCAACGTCCCTCCGACGGCGACGCGCCCCAGCCGCGGTCGTCGGCGCCCAAGACGACCTGGCAAGACCTCCTCGCCAATTCCGGTCGCGTGAAGCGCGAGGACCAGCCGCCGCTGCCGAACAAGATCCCGCTGCACGCCGCTCCGACGGCGGAGCCCGCGCGGCCGCCCGCGCCGCCGCCGCCCACGTCGGCGACGCCGCCGATGCCCGCCAAGCCGCCGCCTCCGCCGCGCCCCGCTGCCGCGCGGCCCGCGACGCCGCACTCGTACGCGCCGCTGCCCCCGGTGCCCTCCGCGCCCGCGACGCCTCCGCCTCCGAGCGCGCCCGCCTCCGCCGCCGCGTCCGCCCCGCCGCCCGCCGCTGCCGAGCCGGCTCGGCCGGGCGTCGAACCGCCGGTCGAACCCGCACGTGCCGACGTCCCGGTCGAGTCGCCGATGAACGAGCTCGATCGCGGAGCGCTGGAGCGCCGACTCGCGCAGACCAACATCTCGCCGCGCCACCAGATCGAGGCGTGGCTCGCGGTGATGGTCAAGCTCGGAGCGAGCGACCTGATCCTGCGCGCCGGCGGCCGTCCGTCGACGCGCGTCGACGGCCGGATCGGCTTCCTGCCCGGTCGCGTGCCCGGTCCCGGCGCGTTGATGGAAGTTCTCGAAGGCGTCGTCGGTCGCGATCGCATGACCGCGTGGCGCGAGCACGGCTCGGTCGACGCGGCGCTGCAGCTCGACGGGCTCGGTCGCTTCCGGATGAACGCGTACAAGCAGATGGGCGAGCCCGCGATCGTGCTGCGCCGCGTCTCGGATCAGGCCCCCGCGCTCGATTCGCTGGAGCTGCCGACCGCGGAGCTCGAGCGCCTCGCGCTGCGCAAGCGCGGCCTGATGCTGGTCACCGGCATCGCGGGCTCGGGCAAGTCGACGACGCTCGCGGCGATGATCCAATACATGAACACCAGCGCCGAACGTCACATCGTGACGCTGGAGGATCCGATCGAGATGCTCTTCACCGAGAAGCGCTGCGTGATCAGCCAACGCGAGATCGGGATCGACTGCTCGACCTTCCACCAAGGGTTGCGCCACGCGCTACGCCAGAGCCCCGACGTGATCCTGATCGGCGAGATGCGCGACCAGGAGACCGTCACCGCGGCACTCGACGCTGCGGAGACCGGCCACTTGGTGATGTCGACGATGCACACGGTCAACGCGGCGCAGACGCTCGACCGCATCCTGGCGTTCTACCCGTCGGAGCAGCACAAGCAGATCCGCACGCGGCTCGGCGACAACCTCTCCGCGGTGCTCTCGCAGCGCCTGCTGCCGCGCGCCGAGGGCAAGGGCATGGTGCCGGCGTTCGAGCTGATGACCACGACGCCCCGGATCCGCGAGCTCCTGGAGAAGGGCGAGACCGGCGAGATCGCGCGGACGATCGACCAGGGAGGCTCGCCGGGCCTGATTTCGTTCAACCAGTCGCTGCGGCGGCTCGTGCAGTCGAAACTCGTCGCCCTCAAGGACGCGCTCGGCGCCTCGGATCGCCCGGACGAGCTGGTGCTCGCGCTGCGCGGGATCACCTCCGGCACGAGCAATCGCCACCCGAACACCGCGACCCACGAGGAATAGACCGACCGGGGCGTCGTCGGTCTCGCGTCCTTCCTCGGACCGGCGTCTTGGACCCCGGCGGGGGGAGGGGCTAGCATTCACGCTCGTCCGATGAACACCGCCCAAGCCAAGCTGTTCTCGTGGTCCGCCGCCGGAGTCCTCGGCGTGGGGCTTTCGCTCTACATGGTCCACTTCGCGAAGAGCCAGGACCGCACCGGGCAGACGGTGAGCACCGAGGAGATGCAGAAGAAGCTCTCCAGCGTCACGGACGACACCGAGAAGAAGGACGAAGGCCCGATCGACTACCAGTTGGTCAAGACCGGCTGGCTCGACCTCGCCTGGCTCGGCCGGCCGAAGGAGAACGCGCCGCCGCCGAAGGTCGATGAAACGCCGAAAGTCGCCGCCGAGACCAAGGCGCGGCTCGAGAACCTGGTCAAGATCATGGCGATCTACTACGACCCGGCCTCGGAGCTCGAGACCCGCGCGGTCATCAAGTACACGACGCAATCGGGCGTCGACGCGAACAAGGTCAAGAACGGCATCGCGGGCAAGAGCGTCGGCGATCGGCTCGATGGGCCGCTGGCGCACGCTCGCATCGTCAAGATCGACGACGCCGGCGTCGAGTTCGCTTTCGACGACGAAGCGCGCGAGCACGAAGTGCTGCTGCCCGGCGAGCTCGACCTCGCCGGCCGCCTGGTGTACGTCGGCGAAGGCGGGCAACCGATCCTGCCGACCATCTCGGCGTTGCCGCGCTCGCCGACCTACGGGCAGTGGCCGAAGAAGACCGAGCGCATCGGCGAGGACAAGTTCCGCGTCGGTCTCGAAGACGCCGAGTACATCGAGAAGAACTTCGACCGCATCCTGGTCGACGAAGTCCGCACCGTCGCGCACCGCGACCCGATCACCAAGCAGCGCGACGGCATCCAGATCACCGACATCAAGCCCGGCTCGGTCGTCGAGGCGCACGGCGGCAAGTCCGGCGACGTGATCAAGAGCATCAACGGCCATCCGGTGAAGAGCGAGCAGGAAGCGATCCAGTTCGTGAAGGCCCACTCCGACGAGTACGACAAGTGGGAGGTCGAGGTCGAGAACAAGGGCGAGACCCGGACGATCACGATCTACCCGCCGAACAAGAAGTAGCGGGGCGCGAGGCGCGCTTGGGCGGCACGCGCGAGCGGATCACGATCGACGTCGGCAACTCGGCCTGCAAGGCGAGGCGCTGGAGGCTCGACGCTGGAGCGACCGGCTCCGCCCCGACGCGGATCGACGCGTGGGAACACCCGACGCGCGCGGGAGTCGGCGCCGAGCTCGCCCGCTGGCTCGCGCGGGTGCCGGCGGACGCGCGAGCCGGGCTCGCGAGCGTCGCCGGGCCGGAGCTCGGCCGCGAGCTCGAACTCGCGCTCGGCGCTCGGCTCGTCGCACCGCTCGACGCCGGGCTCGCGAGCGACTACCGCACCCCGGAGACGCTCGGCGCCGATCGCCTGTTCGCCGCGCGCGCGGCGGCGGAGCTCGTCGGCCGCTCGTGCCTCGTGGTCGACGCAGGCACCGCGGTGACGGTCGACGCACTGCGCGTCGCGCCGGACGGCGTGCGCACGTTCCTGGGCGGCGCGATCGCACCCGGGCCCAGGTTGCTCGCCGACGCGCTGCACGCCGGCACCGCGCGGTTGCCGCGGATCGAGCCGCGGGCCGACACTCCGGCACTCGGCCGCGACACCGGCGAAGCCCTCGGCGCGGGCGTCGTCCACGGCTTGCGCGGCTTGGTCCGCGGCCTGGTCGACGCCGTCGGACGCGACGCGGGTCTCGAAGACGCTCCGGTGGTGCTCGGCGGTGGAGCGCGGTCGCTGCTCGGCTCCGAGCCGCTCCCCGGACGGACGGTGCTGCTCTGCGACGACCTCGTGCACCTCGGCCTGCTCGCGGCGCTCCGCGACGCGCTCGACGGGCCGCGATGAGCGCCGAGCGCACGTTCGAGGCGCGCGAGCTGTCGGCGCGCGGTCACGGCGCAGTCTCGATCGTCGCCGTCCGCGGGCCGGGAGCGCTCGCGCGGGTCCGCGAGCTCTGCGCTCGCGCGGAGCTCGCCGTCGGGGACGTGCGGCTGGTGACGTTGCGTGCGGGCGGGGAGCGCCTCGACCGCGCGCTGTGCATCGTCGCGCGCGCCGACGACGTCGAGCTGCACCTGCACGGCAATCCGTTGCTGGTCGCGAAGCTCTGCGCGGAGCTCGGTGGCGCGTCGACGAGCGCGACGCGCACCCCGGAGGAGCGCGCGCTCGCGAAGCTCGCTCACGCGGCGACCGATTCCGCGGCGCGGATCCTGCTCGACCAGGCGGAGGGCGCGTTGCGCAGCGCGGTCGACGCGCAGGCGAGCTCCGACGATCCGACGCAGCTCGCCGATCTCTGCGAGCGCTCGCGCGCGGCCCGCTTCGCGCTCGAGCCGACGCGCGTGGTGCTCGCCGGGCCGGTCAACGCCGGCAAGTCGATGCTCTTCAACCTGCTGCTCGGCGAACGCCGCGCGATCGAGAGCGCCGAGCCCGGCACGACCCGCGACGTGCTGCGGGCGCACGCGCGCTTCGGCGCGTACCCGATCGAGCTCTTCGACGTCGCCGGGATGCGGGCGCTCTCCGGCGCCGCGCCGGTGCACGCGCTCGAACGCGCCGGCCAAGAGCTCGCCCGCGAGCTCTGCGCGCGCGCCGACTGGATCGTCTGGCTCTCGCCTGAGGGAGAGCGCGCGCCGCCGGAGCTCGCCGCGCGCGCGACCGAGTTCCTTTCGCGCGCCGACCAAGCCGCTGCCGAGCTGCGAGCCCGCGCGCGGCGCAGCCTCGCGTCGCTCCGCGAGCCCACGGCGGCGGTCGCCGCGGTCCACACGGCGTTCCGCGAGCGCTTCTCGCTCCCGGACGAGCCGTGGAGCCCCGGCGCCGCCGTCGCGTTCGACGACCCGACGCGCGCCGCCCTGGACGAGGTTCGCGCGGCCGCCAGCGCCGACGCGCGGCGCGCCGCTTGGCCGCGTGTCCTCGCCGCGCATTGAAGTCGGGCGGTTCCCTCGCTAGGGTGCCGCCTTCGACGTCGTCGGCCGCGCGTGTCGTGGCCTCCGCCGCGCGAAATGAACGCCGGGATCCGCCACCTCGTCTCGATCGACGACCTCTCGCTCCCCGAGATCCTCGAGCTGTTCCAGCACGCGAAGGACTACGCGCAGGACCTGCGCGCCCATTCGCACATCGCTCGCGGATTGATCAGCGCCTCGCTCTTCTACGAAGCGTCGACGCGCACGCGGCTCTCCTTCGAGTCGTCGATGCTGCGGCTCGGCGGCGGCGTGCTGACCGCGGCCGACATGCGCCTCTCGTCGGCGTCGAAAGGGGAGTCGCTCGCCGACACCGTCCGGGTCGTCAGCGGCAGCTACGCGGACATCATCGTATTGCGACACGCGAGCGAGGGCGCGGCCCAGCTCGCGACCGAGTACTCCAACGTCCCGGTGATCAACGCCGGCGACGGCAGCCACGAGCACCCGACGCAGACGCTCTGCGACCTCTACAACCTGTGGGTCGAGCGTGGGCGCATCGAGGGCCTGCACGTGATGCTCGCCGGCGACTTGCGGTACAGCCGCACGATCCACTCGTTCGTCTACGCGCTCGCGCGCTTCGGCGCGAACATCGTCTGCCTGCCGACGCCTGGTTTCGAGCTGCCGCCGTACGTCGTGCAGCGCCTGCGCGAGGAGTTCGGCGTCGAGCCGGTCCGCGCGGACGGGGAGAAGCTCGGCGAGCTCGCGCGCTCGTGCGACGCGATGTACCTCACGCCGCAGAAGCCGCACCAGCTCTCTCTGTTCACCGACGCGAAGGGGATCTCGGTCGAGCACGTCGACGCGGTCTACATGACGCGACCGCAGACCGAGCGCTACACGTCGGCGGACACCTTGCCGCCGCGGCCGATGAGCCTCTCGAAGCAGACGCTCTCGCGCGAGTCGCTGCGCGACGCGGTCGTGATGCACCCGTTGCCGCGCCGCGACGAGATCTCGTCGGACCTCGACGAGGACCCGCGCTCGATCTACTTCAAGCAAGCGGCGCGCGGCGTGCCGATCCGCATGGCGATCCTCGCGCTGCTGCTCGGGCGCTTGAAGCTCTCCGCTCCGCGCGCGGAAGTCGACGTGCGCTACCATCCGGTCGCGCTCGGCGAGAATCCCTGCCCGAACCCGACGTGCATTTCGCGCACGGAGAATCGGCACGTCACGGCGCGCTACAAGCTCGCGTCGCGCTTCCCGGTCCGCGGCTTCTGCGCCTACTGCTCGCAGGAGCTGCCGGCGCGCTGGGTTGGTTGCTCGACCACCGGCGTCTATCACGAGCGCGATTCCGCGGCGGCGCGTCAGATCCGTCCCGATCACCTCGTGTTCTTCCGCGACGAGGCGCAGGCGCACGCGCTCGGCTTCAGCGCCGCGGCGAAGCCCGTGCCTCCGGGAGTCGAGCCCGAACCGGCGCGCGCGGCCGGCGGTTGAACGGCGATTCGTGCGGCTCGCGAGGGCCGTCGAGCGCTTTCGCTCGGGAGCAGCGCGGAGCGCGCGGAATTCGCTGGTGGCGCGGCGCGCGCGCGCGGCCATCCGAAGCCCGCTGGAGGCCTGCTGCGGCCCGTCGACGTCGCGCCGGTGCGCGCTCCGAGTCGACGTCTCCGCACGGGCGGAGACGGCATGGGGTTTGATCCAGTACGCGCGCACTTGGAGGCCTGAGCTCCCGTTCGGCTGCCTCGGCGACCCGCTCGCGTCCGGTTTGCGGACCGACGGGCTTCGACGCCGCGGAGCACGGGATCGGCCGGGTGTGATGACCATGCAGAACCGTCCGACGCAGCGACGACTTCGCTTGACCCTCCGCGCGAGGGGACGAATAATCCTCGCTCCGTCGAACGCGCGCGCAACCTGGGCGGGGCTCCCGTCTAGGTCCTCGCGACGCGTTTCGGAACGGCATCCCACACCCAGCCTCGAAGCCCCCAAGCGTCTCCTCTCCGCGTCCTACCGATCGGCCCTGGCAGGCACGTCGACCCTCGCGCACGCGTTGCGCGCCGGTGCGACGGACGAGCGCGACTCGTCGAACGCCGACCGTGGAGCCTGAACGCCCGCGAATCCCACCGACTCCCTTCGATCCAACACGAGAGACCATGAAATCGTCGGCCGCTTCTTTCCTCAGCTCTCTGGTCGACCGCCATCCCCGCTACCACCGACTTTCCTTGGGGTACGGCGTGGCAGTCTCCTCGGCCTTGCTCCTGGCTGCGTCGAGCTGCGGCGGTAGCTCGAGCGGCGGGGCCTCGGGTCACAAGCCCAACTCGCTGATCGAGGCGGACAACGATCCGAACACCGACCTCAAGATCTACGTCGATCCGCATGAAGGCGGCGCCGCGACGCAGCTCAAGATCGTGTCGGTCGAGTGGGGGCGACTCGTCGACATCAAGGACTCGACCGGCGCGACGGTGTTCTCCGACATCGTCGTCCGCGACAACATCCTGACGCAGGGCGCGTTCACGCTCGACGTGGATCCGATCTCCGCGCGCCAGACGTTGACGATCAACAAGCTTTACGGCTCGGCGGAGTTCAAGGCGGCGCTCGACCAAGCGCTGCACCTGCAATCGGTGCTCAGCAAGAGCCTCGATCCGAGCGAGCTGCCGCCGTTCACCGCGCTGCCGCGCAACTCCGCGCTGCTGGTGACGTTCAACGACTTGCTCGACCCGAAGCGGATCGACGACACGACGATCCAGATGATGACGGAGTACCCGCCGGACCAGCCGTTCGAGGCTCGCATCATCGGCGACCCGAACCACGGCGATCGCGTCGACTTCGACGGCAACGGCAAGCCCGAGTTCTACTCGACCCGCATCATCGTCGACATGACCGTGTCGCAGGACGAAGCGGCCGCGGCGAACCCGCCGTTGGTCGTCAACTCGATCGGCCTGCCGGCCGCGGTCGACGCGAACAAGCCGAACGTGCTGTTGCGCATCCCGACCAAGACGGACACCTCGTCGTCGCAGTTCAAGGTCCTCGAGAACCTGACGGGCCACCGGCTGTCGTTCACCGGCAACGGCCCCGCGGACAACACGGTCGCGACGCTCGACGTCATCCGCGCGATGCGCTCGATGGGCGCGACCGTGGTCACCGGTGACCCGAGCAACGGCTTCCTCGCCGACAACATCCCGCCCGAGATCATCGGCGAGCAAGGTGTCGTCGTCGTGGTCGCGGACGATCCCGCCTCGACCGACCCGTCGGACGTGGTCGTCGACCTGACGTTCGGCACCACGGTGTGCGCGCAAGCGGTCCGTCCGGGCGACGTGCTCGACCTCGGCGGCGCACGCGCGTCCGCGACGGCTCTCTCGTTGACGCCGATCAACGGCGTGGTGACCGGGGCGCAGTTCCACCTGAACTCCGGCTCGGACCTGACCACCTTCCTGGCCGGCGGCAGCGGCGAGTTCATCACGACCTGGCTGCCGACCGCGGGCGTGCTGCCCGATTGCTTCGTCGCGTACAGCCCGGATCCGCTGACCGCTCCGAACATCGGCCTCGCGACCCAGTTGGTCGCGACGGTCAAGTTCAGCGAGCCGATGGACCCCGCGACGATGCAGGCCTTCGACACGTTCACGATCACGCGCACGACCGCCGGGCTCTCCGCGCTGCGCAAGAACGTGATCGGCAGCCTGGCCGCGTCGCAGGACTTGCGCGAGTACACCTTCCAGCCGACGCTGCCGCTGCGCCACGCGCAGGGTTCCGCCGAGACGTTCCAGCTCGATGTCGTCGGCGGCACGACTGGCGTCCGCGACCTCGCGGGCAACGCGCTGCTCAACTCGCTGCCGGCGGTGACCTTCACGATCGATCCGAACGAGCCGACGCAGACGTCGGACGGCTTCGTGCTGAAGTTCTCCTCGCCCGACGAGGACATCCCGAGCTTCGCGACGTCGTTCGACACGCCGGAAGTGCGCGGTCAGCACCTGTACGACATCACCCGCGGCATCATCCGTCCGCGACCGTTGACGCGCTTCTCGGCGCAAGCCGACCAATCGAAGCCGGTCGTCGGCGCGATGGTTCCCTTCACCCAGCCGATCCAGACCCCGCTGTCCAACCTCGGCAGCAAGATGATGGGGGTGTGGCGCTATCACGACGTCGGCTTCTCGATCGCTGACGAAAGCACGATGAACCTCGACGTCGAAGGCCTGAACTGGGCCCCGTTCGGCGCTGGCGTCGCGGTCGACCAGTTCCCGCTGTTCCAGCTGTCGCTGACGCACAGCCGGTACCTCCCGGACGAAGAGATCAACACCCAGAGCCTGCTGCCGACCAAGCCGGCGTCGGGTCTGGTCGCGACCTTCTCCCAGAACGTCGGCAGCTCGGCGAACGACCCGCTGAAGGTCGTGCACCCGAAGGACTACGGCTACATCCTGACTCCGGCGGACACGTTCGTGTCGTCGACCGCGACGCTGATGCACCCGTGGCCGCTGAACCGCCAGATCCCCGCCGGCCTCAACCCGATCTACTACACCTGGCGCGACACCGCGGTGCAGACGCTCGGTGCTCCGAACGGCTACGGCGCGGACACCGGCCGTCTGATCCAGGTCACCGGCCTCGGCAAGGCCGGCGTGCCGTACGCGAAGGACTTCGTTCCGACGGTCGGCCTGCCGCTGCTCTTCGAGTTCCGCTGCTACCCGAACGACTCGTCGATCGGCCTGAACGGCTTCAAGATCGCGCTCGCGATCAACTCCTCGGCGGCGCCGTTCTTCCGGGCGTTCTCGACCGGCGGCATCCTCGCGAGCGGTCAGCCGAAGAAGATCGATCCGGACAACGAGCCGACCGCGCAGGGCGGAGTCAACCCGGCGACCGGCCTGACGACGCCGGCCCTCGACAACTCCTTCTACTACGGCCAGGCGGACTTCGTGGTCCGCATCAGCCGCTCGCACTCGATCTGGTTCGACACCCAGCTCGGCGCGCCGATCTACTACACGCCGCTGGTGGAACCGACGCCGTCGCAGCAGCCGGCCGGGACCTCGCTGGTGTTCGCGTACCGCGGTGCGACGACGTTGACTCCGGCTCCGTCCGGCGGCAACGCGAAGGGCACCTACATCAACGCCGACAACATCGACTTCTACGGTGACTCGAAGACCACGGCCCTCGGCGGCGCTGCCGCCGCCGCGTACTCGGTCGGCTTCCAGACCCCCGGCGACAACACGTGGAAGACCAGCTTGCCCGGCCTCAGCGGCGCGAAGTTCTTCCAGTTCCGCGTCAGCTTCATCTCGAACGCCGCGACCGGGCTCTACCCCGAGCTCTCCGCCGTGGCCTTCCCGTTCTCCAACTGATTCGCTCGAACTCCCCCTCGGCACGCCCGACTTCCACGACATCCTCGACGTCCTCGACGTCCCCGACATCCAAATGACGAACGGTAAGTCTCTCTCGTCGCTGCGCGGATTGGTCGTCCTGACCTCCCTCGTCGCGCTCACGGGCTGCTCCGGTGGTGGCGGATCCGGTGGTTCGGACTTCGCTCTGACCGCGGTCAGCGTGTCCAACAACTCGATCTGGCGCATCAACCGGGCGATCGAGTTCACCTTCTCGAAGCCGGTCGACCTCAACACGGTCAACCTGAACACCGTTCAGATCCGCGAGGTCTTCGGTGCGCCGTCCTCGGGCGAGTTCTCCTACAAGCAGGACCCGACCGACTCGACGAAGGTGCTGAAGAACGTCGTTGTGTTCCAGCCGGTCTGCCCGAAGCTCGCCGATCTTTCGGACGCGGGCTTCAAGCCGGGTGGCGTCAACTACGAGCTGAAGGTGCTCGGCAGCGCACAGACCACCGGCTTGACGGTGCAGTCGACCAGCGGGGATTCGCTGACGTCGAGCCAGGCGATCTTCTTCACGACGCCGACTTCGACGACCGCGAGCCAGATCTTCTACGACCCGGTGTTCGGCGGTCCGAAGCCGCGCGTGCGCTCGGCCTCGAGCTCGGCGGACGACCTCGATCCGAACTACACGTACATCGAGCTCGGCGGCGACACCAACAAGCGCGTTTACTTCCAGAAGGACGCGGCACAGAACGTCACGCTCGAGAACGACCCGGACCTGCCGGGCGGACTGCTGCCGCTGAACCTGCTCTCGGACGCGAGCTCGGACGTCGCGTTGGTGATCTACTTCGACCAGCCGATCGACCCGAGCGCGACCAACGTGTCGTCGGGCCGGCTCCGCTGGGACTATCTGTCCGACCCGGCGAACAACACGTTCTCGCCGCTCGATTGCGACGTGACGCTCGTTGGCAACTGCGTCGCCTCCGGTGCGATCGTGCGGATCGAGCCGAAGGGCATCGTGCCGCCCGACGCTTTGCTGCGCGGCGTGATCGCGGCCCAGTTCTCCGACCTGGTCGGTGAAACCCGCCCGCAGGACGAGCTCAACTTCGCGCGCGCTCGCACCCAGGTCTCTCCGACCCCGCTGGCCGACGAGGTCCTCGAAGAATTCTCGACGCAGGCGCACTTCGACACGACTGCGGGCTTCGGCGACCCGATCGCGTCCTGGTCCGGTGGTCAGCTCGCGCCGAGCGTCGGCTTCACCGGGACCGGTGGTCCGTCGGCGACGTTCGACCTCAAGATCCCCGCGGGCAAGACGGTGATTTGGGACACGGTGTCCAGCACCTTCACCGGCGGCCCGAACTTCCTCGCGACCGCGACGCAGGTCGCCGTCGGCGGCGTGCTCGACGTCCGCAACCTCTGGGTCGAGGCGGGCGGGAACCTGGTCGTGCTCGGTCCCAATCCCGCGGTGATCCTCGCCACGGGCTGGGTGAAGATCGATGGGCGCGTGATCGTCTCCGGATCGGACACCCCGGGTGTCGCGACGCTCAACACGACCAACATCCCGGAGCCCGGCGCGGCCGGCCAGTGCGGTGGCGGTCGTGGCGGCACCGGCAGCCCGCTGACCAGCGCTTCGTCGCCAAAGGGCGGCAACGGGTTCGGCGCCTTCAACCAAGCCGATGGCGGCGGGGTCGGAGGCGAGACGGGCTGGAACGACACCAAGCAAGGAGTCGCGTACCGCCGCGGCGCGGGCGGCGGCGGCGGGACGCTGGGCGCGTCCCAGCCGGCGCCCCCGGGCTTCACCGGCTTCGACCAGACCTACATCGGCCTCGACGTCGAGCCGGGCTTCCCGAACCTGCTCGGCTTCACGACGATCGCGCTGGCGTGCTCGGACCCGACTCCCCCGAAGGGTGGCGTCACCGGCCAGTGCCCGCCGATGGGCGGTTCGATCGGTCCGGCGCCGTTCGCGGACAACGACTCGACCAACAACTTCTTCGGCTACCAGCTCGACCTGACCAACAACACGGTCACGCTCGGCGAGCTGAAGCGTCCGTGGGCCGGTTCCGGCGGCGGTGCGGGCGGCGACGCGTCGTACACCGCGGGTCAGCCGTTCCCCGAGTCGCCCTTCGATCCGACGGGCGATGAGAAGGGTTCCGGCGGCGGCGGCGGCGGCGGTTCGCTGCACGTCCTCGCGCTCGACGACATCATCTTCGGCGCGGCCGGCCAGATCGAATGCCGAGGCGGCAGCGGCGGCGGCGGCGAGAACACCAACTACTTCGACCGCGTCGGTGGCGGCTCCGGCGGCGGCTCCGGCGGCCACGTCGTGCTCGAGTCGGCGCAGCAGATCGACCTCAGCCTGGTGACCGGCTCGAACTCGGTGGCGATCCTCGCCACCGGCGGCGAGGGCGGCAACGGCAAGAGCGACGTCGGTGGCGCGGGCCCGGGTGCGGGCGGCGTGATCGAGTCCGCTCCGGCGGCCGACGCCTGCCCGAGCGGGTATCCGACCACCGGCACCAACGCGTGCCTCGGTCACGTCGACGGCGCGGGCGGCGACGGCGGCCCGGGCATCATCCAGATGCACGTCAACGACTTCACTCCGGGTGTCGACCTCCTGCTGCCTCCGGGCAAGACGCTCGACGTGATCTGCAAGCCGCGCCCGCTGTGCGCGTCGACGCAGCTCGGTGTCAACCCGACGGCGCGGATGGTGCCGAGCTTCGGCCGCCGCTCCCGCGCGCGCTCGACGTGGATTCCGCTGGGACTCGGCGCCTTCGGCGGCGGTCCCGGCCTGGAGCGTCCGGAGGTGTTCGACTTCCAGGGCACCGATCCGCTGACCGGCTTCGTGCAGACGACCGGATCGTCGGTCAACATGCTGACCCCGGTGATCGCGGCAGCGAACATCGACCCGGCCGGCGTCAATGCGCCGTACATCACGACTCCGTTCAAGATCGTGATGGATGGTTCGGGGCTCGATGCGGGCCTGACCGGCAATCCGTCGCTGCTCAAGCACTACCTGGTGGAGATCACCGACGGTCTGCAGCTCGAGCGCTACGAAGTCAGCTCGGCGAGCTACGCGAGCGGCCCGGGCCTCGTGACGCTGACGGTCCAAGCGACCGCCGCGGGCAAGGACCTGACCGCGATCGGCACCAACCCGCGCACGGCGGCGTTGATCCCGGCGTACTTCCGCATCGCCACCGCGGGCACGGTCGACGACCTGCCGTCCAGCGCGACGGTCCAGGTGCAGTTCGAGGTCACCACGGCGGACTCGCTCGGCAACCCGATCGAGCCGGCGACGTTCGGCCAGGTCACCGATCTGTCGACGCTGACCGGCCTGACCGCCGGCACCGCGCGGTTCCTCCGCTTCGACGTCTCGTTCGACATCGACGCGCTCGGCGCGGGCCTCGACGCCAACAGCCCGAAGCCTGCCCTCGACTTCATCCGGGTGCCGTTCCGCTACTGATTCGCAGCGGACCGCCGCGAGTCGCCTGGAGTCCGCTCCGACGACTTGCTTGAATGCCCGCGTGGTGCACTGGCCGATCGAGGCCGCGCGCCGCGCGGGCTCTGTTTGGGTGCTGCTCGCGCTGGCCGGCCTGGGGGGATGCTCGACGCGCGCGGATTCGGCGCGCGTGCTCGGGCTCACGCAGGTCCGCCCGAAGAACCCGACCGGCGTCTACCTCAACGAAGCGCTGGTCTTCCACTTCGACGCCGAGCTCGATCCCGCGTCGGTCCACCGCCGCTCGGTGCGCATCGCGGCGGTCGACGGGCGCAGCCCTCGCGGGGAGCTCTTCGTCGACGGCGACGAGATCCGTTTCGAGCCCGCGCCGGTGCTCGCTCGAACGCTCGACGACGGCGGATACCTGCCGGACACCGAGTACACGGTCCGCTTGTCGGGCTTCCCGTTCCCCGACGGGCTGCGCTCGAAGGACGGCGCGCCGCTCGCACGCTCGGTCGAGTGGCGCTTCCGGACCGTTTCGGTCGCTGCTCCGCGGGCGGGGCCGGTATTCGAGGACCAGAGCCCCGAGGTCGGCCGTCCGATCCAGATCAACAGCGCCGAGCCCAAGCGGGTGGCGCCGACCGGACCGATCGAGCTCGAAGGCGGCGAGCCGATCGATCCATCGAGCTTGCGCGCGGAGGACTTCGTGCTGCGCCCGATCCGCCGCCTCGCCGGCGAGGTGAAGCGCGGCGATCGAGTGCCGTTGCGCGCGGTGCTGGTCGACAACCGGGATCCGCTCGATCACGCGTCGCGCGGACGGACGATCGTCCACCTGGTGCCGGTGGTCACACTCGCGGCGGGCGAATACGAGCTCTGGATCGAGCCCACCGTCGCGCTGCTCGATTTCGGCGGCCACCCGGTTTGGCCGTTCAGCGCCCGGCGATTGCACTTGCGCGTCGAGGCCGGCTCCGCGCAGGCTTCGGTCGGTTCGCACGTCGAGTCGTTCGTCGACACCGCGTTGCGCTCGCCCGCCGAGGTCCCGCAGGCCGACGGCACCGCGCTGTGGTCGGGGATCAGCGGCAAGGTCGAGGTCCGCTACCCGGCGGCCGCCGGCGACGGCAGCATCGGCAACGTCTCGCTCTCCGGCGAGGAAACGCGCCGCGACCTCGCCGCGCGCCAGCTCGAGGTCGCGCGCGGCGAGACGGTCTCGCTGGGCTCGACGCCCGGTCTCGTCGTCCTGCGAGCGCAACGCCGGTTGACGATCGCCGGAGCTTTGGTGCGCGAGGCCGTCGGCTCACTCGGCCCGCTCGGCGAGCCGACGACGTTGAGCGCATGGCTCGCGGCCCTGCGCGAGCGCGACCTCGCGGCGGCGCGCGACGAAAGCCTGCCGCGCTCGAGCTGGACGGTGCTGGTCGCCGGCGGCGACTTGACGATCTCGGGGCGGGTGCGGGTCGCGGGGCCGCTGCTCTTGGTCGCCGGCGGGCGCATCCGGATCTCCGGCGAGCTCGAGGCGATCGACGCAGACGGACGACCGCGGACGATCGGCCCGGGTTTCTACCTGGAGAAGCTCGGCGGGGGCATCGTCCTGATGCACTGGGGCAGCTCGGCGGTCGACGACGCGCGCAAGGGAGGCAGGAATGAGCTCCTGGTCCGCGGCGCGACCGAATTGCCTTGGGTGCTCGATCCGCCGATCCGAAATCCCTTGCAGCCCGGGGAAAAGCTGGTGTTCCAAGTCCTGTCCGCCGCCATCCCGCCCGAAGGCGGCGTCCAGCGCTGGCATTCCGGCGCGATCGTCAACGGCTTCGCCGGCAATCGCCGAGCGATCGTCCCCGAAGGCGAGGCCTCGATCCGCGTGCGCTTCATCGGAGAGGGCGCCGGCGCGGGCTCCGGCGAGGTTTGCGTCGACGATCCGGCGCTGTTCGCCGAGGCGAAGAGCCTGCGCCTCTTGCTCGAGCTCTCGGTCTTCGCGGACGCGGTCGGTCCGAGCACGCCCGAGACCGCGGATCGACCGAGCTGGGACCCGCCTTGGATCGACGACGTCACGCTTTCGTGGGACCGCGTCGAGGGTGCGGAGCGCTGATGGGCTGGTACGACCTCTCCGACCTCGCCCGAGCGCTCGTCGTCGGCCTCTTCGGGCTGTTCGTCGGCTCGTTCCTGAACGTGGCGATCTACCGATTGCCGCGCGAGGACATGACGGTCTCGAACCCGAAGCGCTCGCAGTGCCCGAGCTGCAAGCGCGAGATCCGCTGGTACGAGAATGTCCCGGTGGTTTCGTGGAGCCTGCTGCGCGGCCGCTGTCGCGGGTGCGGCTGGCGCATCCCGTGGCGATACCCGCTGGTCGAGCTGTTGACCTCCGGAGTCTGGGCGTTCGCGGCCTGGCGGCTCGCGCCCGAGCAGTGGGGGCTGCTCCTGGTGCACTTGCTGGTGCTCTCCGGGCTGATCGTTGCGACGTTCGTCGACTTCGACTGCTTCGAGATCCCCGACGAAGTGTCGATCGGAGGGATGGTGCTCGCTCCGCTGGTCGCGCTCGTGCTGCCGGAGATCCATTCCGACACCGCGCTGGCCCGGCACCTCGCGGAAGGCGCCGCGGTCGGTCGGTGGCCGGCGATGGTGGCGACGCTCGCAGGGATGGCGGTCGGCGGCGGGATCCTCTGGTGCATCGGCTGGATCGGCGAGCGCATCTACGGGCGCGAAGCGATGGGTTTCGGCGACGTGAAGCTCCTGTGCGGCGCCGGCGGGTTGCTCGGGCCGGGCGGGACGTTGGCGGCGCTGCTCGTCGCGTCGCTGGTCGCGTCGGTCGTCGGCGTCGCGAACATCGTGCGCGTGCTGTGGATCGCGCGAGCGCGGGTGCGTCGTCGGCGTGCCGCGCGTCCGTTCGGACGCTCGTTCCAGACCGCGCGCGTCATCGGGCGCTACCTGCCCTTCGGCCCGTATCTCGCGCTGGGCATTGGAATCGTGCTCTTGGCTTGGAATGATGTGCGTGCCTGGTTCTGAGGGGTGATTGCGCGTTCGCCGCGCAGCGCTCTCGGGCGCGCGAACTGCGCTGGATGTCTCCTCGGAACGCGGCACATCACCCACGGACATCGCCTGCATTCGGTCTCTCGAGGAAGGGACTCACCTCGCCATGAAGTTCAACGTTTGGAGCCTCGCGCTCGTCGCGCTCGCGCTCGCGAGCTGCACGAACACGCGCTATCAGCAAGCACTCGCCGACCGCGACGCCGAGATCAGGGCGTTGCGCGAAGAGCGCACCGCAGTCAAGAACACCAACCGCGATCTGAACGCGCAGAACGCGACGCTCGATCGCCAACTCGCCGAAGCGCACGCTCGGTTGCTCGCGGAACCGGTGCGGACCACCGCACAGGACTTCCCCGACCTCGATCGCGAGGGCGTGACCTACGGCATGCGCGACGGGAACATGGTGATCACCATCTCGTCGGACGTGACGTTCGACTCGGGCAAGGCCGAGCTCTCGTCGAAGGGTAAGAAGGCGCTCGCCGCGGTCGCGAAGACGCTGCGCGAGAAGTACGCCGACGACGAGTACTGGATCGAGGGACACACCGACTCCGATCCGATCCAGAAGTCGAAGTTCGAATCGAACCGCGCGCTGTCGATCGCTCGTTCGATGGCGGTGCTGCACTACCTCGTCGAAGAAGCGAACCTCGCCGATGGCCAGTGCGTCGTCGCGGGCTGGGGCGAATACCGCCCGCTCGCCGGCAACGATTCCAAGGCCAACAAGGCGAAGAACCGTCGCGTCGAGATCACCGTGCACGCGCAGTGACGCACCGCGCGCTTCGCGCGGCGCGACGTGCGCCGCGCGGCTTGCGCCGACGGAATCGAGGCTCGCTCCGGCGGGCCTCTTTCTTTTCATGGGAGTGCGTACTTCGGCCCGGGTTTCCGGTCTCCCGCGCGGCCCGACTCCGACGCTAGGATGAGCGCCTCACCACACCGGACGCCGCCCACGCGGGCGGCGTCCGTTCTTCACGACCCGAGCCCCAACTCGAATCGATGACTGCACTCGACGCCATCCGCAACGTCTCCTTCGTCGGTCACCCGTCCTCGGGCAAGACGAGCCTCGTCGACGCGCTCGCGTTCTTGATCGGCGCCTCGGCGCGCAAGGGCTCGGTCGCCGACAAGACCAGCGTCGTCGACATCGAGCCCGAGGAGCAGGAGAAGGGCCACACGCTGCAGGGCGGCATGGTCCAAGCGGTCAAGGACGGCTTCTTCTGGACCTTCCTCGACACGCCGGGCTACCCCGACTTCGTCTCCAGCGCCAACGCCGCGATGTTCGCGACCGACCTCGTCGTCGGCGTGATCAGCTGCGCGAGCGGCGTGACGTACAACGCCCGCAAGAAGCTCGAGACCGCCGCGACGTGGCAGCGCGGCCGCGCGATCGTCGTGACGCACGTCGACGGCGACAACGCGAGCTTCGAGGAGGTGATCGAGGACCTCCAGAAGCAGATCGGCGAGGTCTGCGTGCCGGTGCTGTTCCCCGACAAGAGCGGCCCGGGCTTCTCGAAGGTGACGACGGTCTTCGAGAACGACGCGAACGATTGGCGCCGGTCGCTGATGGACCGCGTGATGGACGCGTGCGCCGACGAGAAGCTCCTGAACCGCTACCTGGAGACGGAGACGCTGTCCGAGGAAGAGCTGCGCGAGCACATGCCGCGCGCGATCGCGGCGGGCAAGCTCGTGCCGGTGCTCGCGTGCAATCCGATCTCCGGAGTCGGCGTCGACAAGCTGCTCGACTTCATGCACGACTTCGCGCCGCACCCCGACACGTCGATCGCGAACGACGCCGACGGCAAGCCGATCCCGCCGGACCCGGGCGGCCCGCTCGCCGGTTACGCGTTCAACGTCAAGTCCGACCCGCACGTCGGCAAGATCTGCATCGTCCGCATCCTGCGCGGCACGCTGAAGGCCGCGGATCAGTTGGTCGGCCCGAAGTCGAACGACCGCGGCGAGAAGATGGGCGGGCTCTTCCGGATGACCGGCAAGAAGCGCGACCCGATCGAGCAAGCGGTGCCCGGCGAGATCGTCGCGTTCTCGAAGGTCGAAGCGGTGCACTACGGCGAGGTCTTCAGCCGCGTCGGCACTCCGTTGATCGCGTTCCCGATGGCGGCGCAGCCCGAGCCGATGGTCTCGCTCGCGGTGGTGCCGAAGGCGCGCGGCGACGAGCAGAAGATCGGCGAGGCGCTGCACAAGCTCGCCGCCGAGGATCCGACGTACAAGAGCTCGTTCAATCCGTTGACGCACGAGCTCGTCGTCCACGGCATGAGCGAGCTGCACCTTCAGGTGATGGAGCAGCGGCTGAAGCGCCGCTACGGCGTCGAGGTGACCTCGCACCTGCCGCGCATCCACTACAAGGAGACGATCACCCGTCCCGCCGAAGGCCACTACCGCCACAAGAAGCAATCCGGCGGTCGCGGGCAGTTCGGTGAGTGCTACGTGCGCGTCCGTCCGCTCGAGAAGGGCGCCGGCGTGACGTTCACGGACTCGGTCGTAGGTGGCGCGATCCCGCGCAACCTGATCCCTGCGACCGAGAAGGGGATGCGCGACATGGTCGCGAAGGGCGTGCTGACGCACAGCGAGGTCGTCGACCTCGACTTCGAGGTCTACGACGGCAAGTACCACGAAGTCGACTCCGACGAAGCGAGCTTCAAGATCGCCGGTGCGCGCGCGTTCATGGACGCGTTCAAGAAGGCGCACCCGGTGTTGCTCGAGCCGGTGATGGAGCTCGTGATCTCGGTTCCGACCGAAGCCGCCGGCGCGATCTTCTCCGACCTGACGAGCCACCGTCGCGGCCAAGTCGTCGACCAGTGGAACGAGGCCGACGGTCGGATCACCGTGATCAAGGCGCACGCGCCGCTGTCGACGGTGCAGACGTACCAGCGCGAGCTCAAGTCGCAGACCGCGGGCGAGGGCTCGTTCACCATGTCGCTGTTCGACTACTCGGCGGTGCCGGTCAACGAGCAGGCGAAGATCCTCGCGCAGTTCGGCCACAAGCACGAAGAGGAGTGATCCGGGAGCGCCCGGCACGCGCTTTCGCCGCGCGCGCTGGGCGCGGGTGCTCGCAGGACACCCTCGAGCGCCCGTCCCCCGGCGCGCATTCGCCGGCTAGGCGCCCGACCCCGCGAGACTCCGGCTGGCGCCGGGGGCGACCTTACCCAACTCGACGCGCACGACCGGCGGCGTTGCGCTAGGCTCGACGCCTCACGGCCATGCCTTCCGGCCGCTTCGTCGTCCTGTGCCTCGCGAGCTACGCCGCGGGAGCGCTCGTCACCGCGTACTACCTCGTGCGTTGGCGCACCGGCGCGGACTTGCGCGCGCACGGCAGCGGCACGCTGGGCGCGCGCAACGCCGCGACCGTGCTCGGCAAGTCAGGCGGCGTCGCGGTCGCGCTGATCGATCTCGCGAAGGGCGTCGCGACCGTGCTCGCGGCGCGCGCGCTCGGGCTCGAGCCCGCGCACGGGGCGCTCGCCGCCGCGTGCGCGACGTGCGGGCACGTGTGGCCGCCGCAGCTCGGGTTCCGCGGCGGCAAGGGAGCCGCGATCGCGGGTGGCGCGTTGATCGCGCTCGATCCAGCGGTCGCTGGGTTCGCGCTCGGAGTGCTCGCGCTCGCGAGCGCGGTGCTCCGCGACTCCAAGCGCGGCGGGCTCGTGGGCTTCGCGGCGTATCCGTGCATCGCGTTCGCGTGGCGAGGTCCGGGCGTGGAGAGCTGGGCGCAAGCGCTGCTCTCGGGGTTGGTGCTGTTCGCTCACCGCAACGACGTCGCGCGCGAGCGCGGCGTCGGAGGGACGGCGCCGTGAACGACGCGCGCGCGTGGACCTTCAAGCGCCCCGACGAAGCGTGGGAGTTCGAGGCGTTGCATCGGCTCAACTACGCGGCGTTCGTCGAGGAGATCCCTCAGCACGCGGCGAACGCGGAGCGTCGGCTGGTCGACCGCTTCCACGAGGAGAACGAGTACCTGATCGGCGTCGACGTGGCGCGGCGCGAGCTGCTCGGCATGGCCGCGATCCGCGGCCGACGTCCGTTCTCCCTCGATCAGAAGCTCCCCGACCTCGATCGCCATCTCGATCCGCGCCGGCGGCCGTGCGAGGTCCGCTTGTGGACGGTGATCCCGAGGCTGCGGCGCACGGCGTTCGTGCCGGAGTTCCTCGCTGCGTTGGTCGCGCGCGTGCGCGAGCTCGGGTTCGACCAAGCATTGATCTCCGGGACGACGCGGCAAGTCGCGCTCTACCAGCGGATGGGCTTCCGCGCGTTCGGCCCGTTGGTCGGCGCGGAGGGCGCGTACTTCCAGCCGATGGAGCTCGACGTCGGCCGCTTCTGGGAGCGCCTCTCGCCTTCGCTCTCGGCCGCGCTCGGCGAGCGCGAGCCGCTGAACCTCCTGCCGGGTCCGGTGCCGATCGCCGCGGAGACGCGCAGCGTGTTCGCGAGCGCACCGATCTCGCACCGCGACGCCGCGTTCCTCTCCGAGCTCCGCGAGCTGCGTCGCGACCTCTCGCGTGCGCTCGGAGCGGAGGCGGTCGAGGTGTTGGTCGGCTCGGGCACGCTCGCGAACGACGTCGTCGCCGCGGAGCTCGCCGGGCGCGCGCGGCGGGTGCTGATCCCGGTCGACGGCGAATTCGGCGCGCGACTGGTCGACCATGCGCGCCGCGCGGGGCTCGAGGTCGACGAGTACGCGGTGCCGTGGGGGAGCGAGCTCGAGCTCGACGAGCTCACGCGCCGCGCCGCGCGCGCCGACGCGCTCTGGGCGGTGCACTGCGAGACCTCGACCGGCGCGCTGCACGACCTCGCGGCGCTGAAACGGGTCGCCGCGGCGGCGCGGATCGCGCTCGCGCTCGACGCGACGAGCTCGATCGGCGTCGTGCCGGTCGACCTCGCGGGCGTAGAGCTCGCGACGTGCACTTCGGGCAAGGGCCTCGCGTCGTACCCGGGGCTCGCGCTGGTGTTCCACCGCGCGGAGCTCGGGCCCGCGACGCGTCCGTTGCCGCGCTACCTCGATCTGCGCGCGTGGGCGAGCCACGACGGCGTGCCGTTCACGCATTCGTCGAACCTCGTGCGCGCGCTGGCGAGCTCGTGGCGACGCGCGTTCGCGAGCGACACGTTCGAGCGGCGCGTCGCGCTCGCGCGCGAGCTCTGCGGACGGCTCGCGGAGCTCGGTCTCGCGCCGCTGGTCCCGACGGAGCGCGCTTCACCCGGAGTCGTGACTCTCGCGCTCGGGGCGCGCGCGGAGACGATCGCGCTCCGCCTGGCTCGCGAAGGCGTGTGGGTGTCGTGGCGCAGCGCGTACCTGCGAGAACGCGGCTGGGTGCAGCTCTGCCTCTTCGGCGAGCACGACGCCGACGAGCTCGCGCGGCTCGGCGAAGCGTTGCGCCGCGCGCTGGAGCGCGGCGCTCGTGCCCGCAGTTGACCGACGCCCGCGGGTGGACGGCGCGCACAGCGGTACGGCGCGCACAGCGGAACGACGCCCGAAAGGAAGCGACGCGCGCTCCGCCGGAGGGGCGGAACGCGCGTCGTGTGGGTTCGCGCTCGCTCTCGTGGCTCGCGCCTAGTACTGGAGCAGGATGCGCAGCACGCCGCCCGACGTCGTGTACGTCACGCGGCCGGTCAGCGGCCAGCTGCCCGCGGCGCCCTTGTCGTACGCGCGGTCGACCGCCTCTGCCGCGGACGCGGGCACGTTGCTCAGGTAGAGCATGTTCGAGCGCGTCGTCACGTCGACGGTGCTGTCGCCGTCGATGTCGAAGCCCGATTGCCCCGCGGTGGCGGAGGTGTTGTAGACGTGGATCGTTCCGCCCCACGGGTTGTTGCCCGACGTCAGCGGTGCCTCGATGTACGGGCCGCCCCAGCCCGTGATCGTCTGCGTCGCGGAAAGCTTTCGATTGGTCGCCGTGTAGCCGGAGTACTCCCACGCGTACTGACCGGTGTCGGTGTAGTACGCGATGCACGCGGTCTTGAGCGTGTCGGCGGTCTGGATCACCGAAGCGACCTTGCCCTTGTCGATCGCGGTGCCGGAGCGCATCGCGACCACGGCGGCGAGCGTCGCGAGCAGGGCGACCGCGATCACGATCTCGAGCAGGGAGAAGCCGAGCGCGCGCGAGGCGCGGCGAAGCGTGGAGGGTCTGCGCATGGGAGACGAGGGGTCTGTGGAACGGGGCGGCCGAGCGGGTCCCAAAAGGGTCCGAGGGGGTCCCGCCTGCATCGGCCGACGGGAGCGCCGAGCTTGTGGAGAAATCCACGGATCCGGGAGGGTCGGAACGGAAGGGCGCTTCAGTCGCGCGTTCCTCGCGGTCGATGCACGACCTCTCTTCTGCCTCGAGGAAACCCCCTAGATGATCACGATGGAAGAACTCCTGTCGCTCCTGGTGCGCCAGGGCGGCTCGGACCTCCACCTCAGCGTCAACTCCCCGCCGCGGATCCGCGTCGACGGGGTGCTGCTGCCGGTCGATTGCCCGCCGCTGACGCCCGAGGACACGCGGCGTCTCTCGACCAGCGTCCTGACGTCGGAGCAGATCGCGAAGCTCGATCGAGAGCTCGAGCTCGACTGTTCGTTCGGCCTGCAGGGGCAGGGTCGTTTCCGCGCCAACGTCTTCCACCAGCAGGGCGCGCCCGCGGCCGTGATGCGGTTGATCCCGACCAAGATCGCGACGTTCGAGCAGCTCGGGCTGCCGAAGGCGGTTTGCGAGCGCATCTGCGCGTTGCGCGCGGGTCTCGTGCTCGTCACCGGCGCGACGGGTTCGGGCAAGTCGACGTCGCTCGCGTCGATGATCGGCCACATCAACAACTCGCACCAGGGTCACATCGTCACGATCGAAGACCCGATCGAGTTCACGCACCAGCACCGTTCGTGCATGGTGACCCAGCGGGAGGTCGGCGGCGACACGCACACGTTCGCGCGCGCGCTGCGCAGCGTGCTGCGCCAGGACCCCGACGTCATCCTCGTCGGCGAGTTGCGCGACCACGAGACGATCGAGGCCGCGCTGACGCTCGCCGAAACCGGTCACCTGACGTTCGCCACGCTGCACACGTCGGACTGCGTCCAGACGATCAACCGTATCGTCGACGTGTTCCCGCCGCACCAGCAGCAACAAGTGCGCACGCAGCTCTCGTTCACGCTCGAAGCGGTGTTCAGCCAGCAGCTGATGCCGCTCGCGACCGGCCGCGGCCGCGCGCTCGCGATGGAGACGATGATCGCGACGCCCGCGATCCGAGCGCTCATCCGCGAGGGCAAGTCGCACCAGATGTACTCGCACATCCAGACCGGCGGTCGCCTCGGCATGCGGACGATGGCGCAGGCGCTCGCCGACCTGGTGAAGTCCGGTCGCGTCCGCATCGAGGACGCCGATCGAGCTCTCAGCGACCCGTCGGAACTCCGCACCCTGATCCGAGCGGCCTGAACGGCGGACCAGCGACATGGTCCGCATCTCGGGCAAGATCCGGCGACTCCTGGTGGACGCCGGCCTCGTCACCGACGAGGACTGGGCCGCAGCGCGCGAGAAAGGCGCGCAGCCGGTCGCGACGCTCTTGCAGCAAGGCCTCCTGACCGAGGCCAAGCTGCTCGAGACGCTCGCGACCGCCGCGGGCATTCCGCCGATCGACCTGACGCGCGTGAAGCCCGACCCCGCGGCGCTCGAGTGCTTGACCCAGGAGATCTGCACCGAGAACGGCGTGCTCCCGATCGCGAAGAACGGCCACATCCTGACCGTCGCGATCGCGGACCCGTTCGACGTGCTCTTGCTCGACGATTTGAAGCGCATGTCGCGCCTGCAGGTGCGACCGGTGCTCTCGCATCCGGCTGCGATCAAGCAGGCGACCGACGCGATCTACGACCAGGGCAAGCAGCAGGTCGACGATCTGCTCGGCCAGGTCGGCGCCGCGGACATCGAGCTGAAGGTCCAGGAAGAGCAGACCGAGATCATCGACGCGTCGAACGTCTCCGGCGACGACGCGCCCGCGGTCAAGCTGATCAACCTGATCCTGCTGAAGGCGCTCAAGGAGCGCGCGAGCGACATCCACATCGAGCCCGGCGAGACCGCCGTGCGCGTGCGTCTGCGCGTCGACGGCGCGCTGCACGAAGCGATGCGTCCGCCGACGTCGATGCTCGCCGCGCTGGTCTCGCGCCTCAAGATCATGTCGTCGCTCGACATCGCCGAGCGCTTCGCGCCGCAGGACGGCAAGTTCCAGATCCGCTACGAGAACCGCAAGATCGACTTCCGTTTGTCGATCCTGCCGGTGGTCGGCGGAGAGAAGGCCGTGATGCGGATCCTCGACACGGGGAGCATGGCCTTGAAGCTCGACTCGCTCGGCTACGAGGCCAAGGCGCAAGAGGACATCAAGAACGCGATCAACGCGGCTTACGGGATGTTGCTGCTGACCGGGCCGACGGGTTCCGGCAAGTCGACGACGCTGTACTCGTGCGTCAAGGAGGTCGCGACGCCCGACATCAACGTCGTCACCGTCGAGGATCCGGTCGAGTACCGCATGGACGGCATCAACCAGGTGCCGGTCAACCCGAAGCGTGGTCTGACGTTCGCCGGCGCGCTGCGTTCGATTTTGCGCCAGGACCCGGACGTCGTGCTCGTCGGCGAGATCCGCGACCAGGAAACCGCGGACATCGCGATCAAGGCGGCGCTCACCGGTCACTTGGTGCTCTCGACGCTGCACACGAACGACGCCGCGACGACGATCACGCGTCTCGTCGACATGGGCATCGACCCGTTCATGGTGTCGAGCTCGCTGCTCTGCGTCGGCGCTCAGCGCCTCGCGCGCAAGCTCTGCACCTCCTGCCGCGTGAAGATCGAGCTGCCGGAGAAGGAACTTCTTTCCGTCGGCTTCCTCGAGAGCGAGCTCCCGGGTCTGCAACTGTGGGGACCGACGCCCAGCGGCTGTCCGCGCTGCAAGGAGGGCTACAAGGGCCGCTTCGCGATCCTGGAAACGCTGCCGCTCCATCAGGAGCTAAAGCGCATGGTCGTCGAAGGTCGATCAGCGCAGGACATCAAGAACGTCGCGATCCGCGAGGGCATGTTGACCTTGCGGCGCGTCGGTCTCTTGAACGTGGCTCGCGGCAAGACCTCGCTCGAAGAGGTCCTGCGCACGACGCTCGACGACAAGTAGGAGTCCCAGCACTGTGAACGCCTTCAAGTACGCAGCGAAGAAGTCGAGCGGCCAAACGGTCGAGGGCACGATCCAGGCCGACGACCGCAACCAAGCGCTCGCCGAGCTGCGCAAGCAGAACTTGGTGGTGCTCAAGGTCGAGCAGGTCGGCGGTGCCGCGGCTCCCGCGGCCGACGGCAAGCCGAAGCGCGGCATCGGGCTGATGTTCCAAGGCGGGCCGAAGGCCTCGCAGCAGGAACTCGTCCTCTTCACGCGCCAGCTCTCGACGATGGTGAGCTCCGGTCTCGCGTTGCTCGAGTCGATCGAAGTGCTCGGCGAGCAAGCCGAGACGCCGGGCATGAAGAAGACCTGCGTCAAGATCGCGACCGAGCTGCGCTCGGGTTCCGATCTGTCGAGCGCGATGGAGCAGTGCCCGCGGGCGTTCTCGCCGCTGTACATCTCGATGGTGCGCGCCGGCGAAGCGTCCGGTCAGATGGACGTGATCCTCGCGCGCCTCGCGGACTACCTCGAGTCGAGCGCGACGCTGAAGCGCGAGATCCGCGCCGCGATGACCTACCCGGTGATCTCGTTGGTGCTGGTGCTCGGCATCACGGCCTTCCTGATGCTCGGTGTCGTGCCGACGTTCCGCCAGGTCTTCGACGGCCTCGGCGCGGAGCTGCCGTCGCTGACCAAGTTCGTGCTCGGCGTCTCCGAGACGATGAAGAACAACTGGATCGCGATCTTCGGCGGCGGCTTCGGCTTCTGCGCCGCGATCTGGATCTTCATGAAGACCGAGGTCGGCGGCCTGGTCGGCGACACGCTCGCGTTCAAGGCGCCGGTGTTCGGACCTCTCGCGCGCAAGGTCGCGCTCGCTCGCTTCTCGCGCACTTTCGCGACGTTGATCCGCTCCGGCGTGCCGATCATGGGCACGCTCGACATCGTCGCCGAGACCGCGGGCAACCGTCTGGTCACGCGCGCGGTCGTCGACTCGAAGGAGAGCGTGCGCAACGGTCAGTTGCTCTCCGAGCCCTTGGGCAAGAGCAAGGTCTTCCCGCCGATGGTGGTCCGCATGATCGCGATCGGCGAGCGCACGGGCGCGCTCGAAGCGCTGCTCGAGAAGATCGCCGAGTTCTACGACGCGCAGGTCAAGGCGGCGATCAAGTCGCTGACCAGCCTGATCGAGCCGATCCTGATCAGCTTCATGGGCGTGATCGTCGGTGGCGTCGTGCTCAGCGTGTTCCTGCCGATCCTGGACATCGTCGGGAAACTCGGCGGGAGTTGACCTCAAGAGTACACGGAGGCGCGCCCGATAAGACGCGCGTCTCCGAGACCTCACGGAGCGGGCTTCGCCCGCGACGGGAAGAAGGCGGAGAGAGTTCGGCAGCGGCTTTCGTTCGCGCGCGACTTCAAATCGCGAGCGGACTCAAGGTGCACGCCTGCCGGGTTCGACAAGTGACCTAACAGGCAATGCACCGTCGCACGTGCGCCGGTGCCGGGACGAAACGGACAACTTCCAAGATGATGCACAAACGTAGCAATGCGGGTTTCACCCTGATCGAGCTCATGATCGTGGTCGCGATCATCGCGATCATCGCTTCGGTGGCTATCCCGAAGCTGATGGCCGCGCGCCTCTCGGCGAACGAGTCGGCCGCGATCTCGACGCTTCGATCGATCTCCTCGGCGCAAGCCCAAGTCCAGTCGTCGGGCGCCATCGACTCCGATGGTGACGGCGCGGGCGAGTACGGCTTCTTCGGCGAAATGTCGGGCGCCGATCCGTGCCGCGTCACCGCGGCCGGTGCTCCGGCTGCCGGCGCCGCCGGTACCGACGAACTGAACCCGGCCGTCCTCTCGACGGCGTTCGGCAACGTGGCGAACAGCCAAGTCGTCCGCTCGGGCTACATCTTCCAGATCTACCTGCCCGCGGCGACCGTCGCCGGTGTGACGGGTTCCGTGACGGAAGACGCCGCCGGCGGTAAGGCCGCCGCTCCGTTCCCCGACCCGGACAACGGCGAAGTGCTGTGGTGCGCGTACGCGTGGCCGCAAGCCGTCAGCCAGTCGGGCAACCGCTGCTTCTTCATCAACCAAGAAGGCGACTTGCTCCAGACCTCGAACCGCGGCGCGGCGGCCTACACGGCCACCGGTGGCGGCCCGACCTTCGACGCGGTCTTCTCGGTCGCGGGCGACATGGCCTCTCCGCTCGGCGTGAACGGCATCGCGGCGACCGACGGCAACACCTGGACCGCGGTCCAGTGATCTGACGTTCGCTCGGACAGTCTTGCGCGGGGCGTCGCTCGAAAGAGCGGCGCCTCGCGCGCTTTCATGCGAGTCGGAAGAGCCGCGCGGCGTTGTCGCTGGTCGCGCGCGCGAGCTCCTCGGTCGAGACTCCGCGCTCGCGAGCGACGGTCTCGAGGGTCTCGCAGACGAACGCGGGCTCGTTGCGCTTGCCGCGCCGAGACTTCGGCGCGAGGTAGGGGCAGTCGGTCTCGACCAGCACGCGGTCGAGCGGCACCGCGCGCGCCGCGGCGCGGTTCGCGTCGTTCTTCGGGTACGTCACGACGCCGGAGAACGAGATGTAGTAGCCGAGCTCGAGATACGGCTCGAGCTCCTCGGCGCCCATCGACCAGCAGTGCATCACTCCGATCACGCCGCGTGCTTCCCGGAGCACGTCGACCATCCGCGGGTGCGCGTCGCGACAGTGCACGATCACCGGCTTCGCGACCTCGCGCGCGAGCGCGAGGTGGAAGCGCAAGCACTCGATCTGCACGTCGTGGGCGGAGAGCGAGCGGAAGAAGTCGAGCCCGGTCTCGCCGACCGCGACGCAGCGCGGATCGCGCGCGAGCTCGGCGATCGCGTCACGGTCGGTCGCAAAGCGCTCCTCGCAGTCGTGCGGATGGATGCCGGCGGTCGGGTACAGGCCGGGATGCAGCGCCGCGAGCTCGAACGCGCGCCGCGAACTCGCCGCATCGGTGCCGACGACGACGACGCGCGAGACGCCGGCGGCGCGCGCTCGCGCGAGCATCGCCTCGCGGTCGGCGTCGAACTGGTCGTAGAAGACGTGCGAGTGCGTGTCGGTGATCACGGACAGTTCTTCTGCAGCATGTCCGCGAGGAACACCAGGAACACCTGGTCGACCTCGCGATCCGCGATCCGCTCGAGCAGCGCGCACGCGTCGGCGCGCGGCAAGCCGTCGATCACCGCCTGCGCCGCCTTGCGCCGCAGGTAGCCGTCGGAACCCGACTCGGTGAGCACGAGCTCGAGCGCGTCGCGCGTCACCGGCGAGGCGACGCGACCGAGTTCCTCGATCGCGCGGTAGCGCGCGTCCGCGGGCTGCTGGATCCCGATCGCGACGTCGGCGAGCAGGCGTTCGTCGAGGTTGCCGAGCTTGCGCGACGCGACGATCCAGCAGTCGAGCAACGTCTCCTGGGGCGGATAGGTCGTCGCGCGCTGGGGCTCGCGCACGAGCGGCGTCAGGAGCTCGACCGCCTCCTTCGGCGCGGTCTCGGCGAGGAAGCGCACGGCGTGGGTGCGGATGCGCAGCGTGAATTCCGGCCCGTACGTCGAGACCATCCGGGCGAGCTCGCGCTTGACGTCGTCGGGCGCGGTGTGGCTCGCGACGTCGAGCAGCGCGATCCGCAGCTCCTCGTTGGTCTTCTCGACCTCTTGGAACCGCTTCCACGCGGCGCGCCCGAGCTCCGGCGAGCCTCCGCGCAGGCGTTCGAGCGTCGCGCGGCGTAGCGCGAGCGCGCGATCCTTGACGTCGCTCGTGGTCGAGTCCGACACCGGCGCGAACGCTTCCTCGATCTCGCGCACCAGGGGCGCGGCGTCGGGCGCGGGCGGCGCTTCGGAGGCAGTACCGCCGCACGCGGCGAACAGCAGCAGGCTGGTGTGCGCGAGCGCACGTCGGGCGTGCGGGAAAGAGCTCTGCATCGGCGGGGGAACCTGTCGTCTCGGCGTCATGGCGGCGAACGGGAGAGGGTAACCGTGCGGAGGCGCGACGGCACGCGCCGTGCTGCCCGTACCCCGCCGTCGGTCGCCGTTGGACCCGGAAAAGGCAAGATCCGCGCCCGAGGGCGCTCGCCTCGATGTCGCGTCCGAGTTGCTCGCCGCCAGGCTGTTCGCCTCCGGCCCGCTCTCGGAAAAGAAAATGGCAACAGAACGGCGCCGGGTTCTTATAGTGGCGCGCCCTCTTCCTCGGACGAGGCGTGTTTCCGAGCCCGGGCAGGGCCGGGTCCCACCCCGCATGTGGAGCCCTCCGACGCTCGGCGCCCCGTGGTGGAGTCCCATCGCATTCAAACCATGACCTCGACCTCCAAGAACTGGTTGGTTCAAAGCTCCCTCGTCGCCGCCCTCGGCCTCCTGTCCGCGTCCTGCGGCAACAGCGGCGGCGGTGGCACCGGCTCGATGTACATCGAGCAGTGCTCGCTCGGCTGTACCAATGGCCTGGGCGGCACGCAGGTGAGCTGCGGCATCATCAACACCTTCCAGAACCAGGAGCTCTCGATCCTGTTCTCCGAGGACGTCGACTTCAGCACGGTCGACGACAAGACGATCCAGATCGTCGACACGCAGACCGCTGCGTTCCCCGACGTCCAGTTCGTCGCCGACCCGACCAACCCGCGCCGGGTGATCATCCGCCCGTCGCTGGCGTTCGATCCGAGCGGCAACTCGATCTTCGGCCTGGAGGCGAACCACAGCTACCAGATCCGGGTCGCCGGTCGCGCCCAGGGCGACCCCGCGCCGTGGGTCCAGAGCGTGTCCGGCCAGACCAACTCCAGCCGTCTGCTCTGCACGATCACGACCGACCAAGGCGTCACCGACCCGGTGCCGGGCAAGCCCTCGGTAGACGTGCTCGTCGACACCCTGACCGCGAACAACGTCAACGTCCCGGTCAGCTCCGTGACGACGACCGACGTCAAGACCAACAGCACGATCACCCTGGTCTTCAACGACCTGATGGACATCGGCACGCTGGTCGTCGGCGGCAGCTCGCCGTTGATCACCGTGATGGTCGATCCGGACGGCAACTTCACCGATCCGAGCGACCAAGCCGCGCTCGCGGGCACCTGGGACTACGACCTCGACCTCGCGACGCTGACGACGACCGTGACGTTCACGCCGTCGATCGGCCTGCCGTCGAAGGGCTCGGATCCGCTCCAGCCGCGCCGCGTGATCGTCACGATCCCGAACAGCGTCCGCGACCTCGCGGGCAACTCGCTCTCCGACTTCGGTCTCTACATCCTGACGCCGCAGGCGGTCAGCTACACCGCGCAGACGCTGCCCGGCCCGAACGGCGAGCAGTTCACGTCGCAGGCGAATCGCGACGGCTTGCGCACCGGCGCCGACTGGGGCGTGACGACGTCCGGTCGCCTGAAGCCCGGCGTCGGCGGCGGCTCGGGCCGCCTCGGCGACTTCAAGGTGCTCGCCGGTCAAACGGTCACCCTCGTGACCAGCGCGACCAAGGCGCGCGGCACGCTCACCGTCTCGGCGACGCCGATCGACGGCGACCAGATCCAGATCGGCGCCAGCGTGCTCGGACCGTTCCAGTTCGTCACCGGGGTCCAGACGGGCACCCCGTTGCTGACGCCTCCCGGCACCGCGATCCAGAACCACTTCCAGAACAAGCTCTACTCCTACTCGCTGCTCGAGCTCGTCAACTTCCTGAACGCGAGCGCCGACCCCGACGTCGCGCAGTGCACGTACTCGCTGGTCGACGGGAACCAGATCCTGATCGAAGCGAAGACCGCCGGATCCGCGGGCAACGCGATCACGTTCAGCGTCACCCCGGCGACCGCCACCAACGTGTGGACGGCCAGCGGCTCGACGCTCACCGGCGGCCAGGACTTCGAGACGTTCGCGGCGGGCAACCTGGTCGACAACTTCGACTACGACGCCAACCCGGGCGGCAGCCCGATCGACATCGACGTCGACGACGGCGTGTTCGAGTTCGCGTCGCTGACGGTCCAAAGCGGCGGCACGCTGCGCTTCGTCGGCGACAACCCGGCGCGCGTGCTCGTGCGCGGTGACGCCTCGATCCAAGGCACGATCGACATCTCCGGCGCGACGCTCGGCTCGCACCCGTCGGACTCCGGCCACGGTCAGCTCGGCGGCATCGGCGGCCCGGGCGGTGGCAACGGCGGCAACGGCGGCGACCGCTACAACCAGACGGGCACCCTGCTCGCGACCAACGACCTGCCCGCCGGCGGCACGATCGTCGACTCGATCAACATCCAGAACTCCGCGGTCAAGAACCCGGGCGCGTCGGTCGTCGGCACGCCGGGCGAAGGCGTCGGGGGCACCGGCTTGCTCGCCGCCGGTCCTGGCGGCGTGCAGTGGCCGACGAACTTCCCCGGCAGCATCGCGCTGCTCAACGACTTCGCGACCAACAGCGTCTGCGACTCCGAGCAAGTCGGCGCGCCGGGCGGCGGTGGCGGCTACGCGGTCGACGGCGGCCCGGGCGTCCCGATCGCGCTGAACGGCCTCAGCATCCAGGGCAGCTCGAACGTGCCCGCGGACACCGCAGGCGGCAACTCGTCGGTGCTCGGCATCGAGCCTCCGGGTTCGACGCCGCTCAAGGTGCGCAAGCTGACGCCGAAGAAGGGCTATCTCCGCGGCGGCGCGGGTGGCGGCGGCGCGGGCCTCGGCCTCTCGCAAACGCACACCACCGGCGGCGGTGCCAACTGCATCTCGGTCGGCGCCAAGATCTCGACGTACCGCGACCACAGCGGCGCGGGCGGCGGCGGCGGTGGCGGCGCGCTCCAGCTCCAGGCGGGCGACTCGCTCCAGCTCGACGGCGTGATCAACGCCGCGGGCGGCGGCGGTGGCTCCGCGGTCCCGTCCGGCGCGCAGATCAACCGCATCAACGCGGCGCCGGGCGGCGGCGGCGCGGGCGGCGCGGTGCTGCTGCAAGCGACGACGCTGAGCTTCGGCACGCTGAGCGGCGCGCGCATCGACGCCGACGGCGCCGCCGGCGGCATCGACAACACCGGTTCGACCGGCGGTACGGGCTCGGTCGGCCTGGTGCGACTCGAGGGCAAGAACACCCTCGACATGAATCAGATCGCGCCGTTCCTGAACCCGTTCGACGCGCTGGATCCGACGTCGGCGCTGTTCGCGAGCTCGGGCACGTGGGTGATCGAGCGCACGTACCCCGACTCGTTCTCCGGCGCGCAGTCGTGCTGGTTCCGTCCGCTGGGCGTCACGTACTTCGAGATCGACTTCCCGACCGACTCGGGCTCGACGTACGCGTGGAACATGGACCTGATCCTGAACATCGGCGGCACGGTCCAAACGGTTCCGTACCGCGGTCCGAACTCGATCCTTCCCGGCGGTCAGTCGTACGAGGAGCTCTGGGGCACGTACCTCAACCCGGACGTCCCGGTCGGCGGCTCGCCTGCTCCGTTGGTGGTGCGCTTCCAAGGCGTGCGCACGTCGAAGCCGATCTCCGACATGTGCGGTGTCGACGTCACCGACCCGGCGAGCGGCGTGGTCTCCTCGACGCTGACGCCGTGGGTGACGCAGCCCCACCAGCTGAACGACTTCCAGCCGCAGCCGGACATGATCCGCTTCGCGATCCTGTTCGACGCGTCGCACTCCGACTTCATCAAGATCCTCGGCGTGACGAACTTCCGCATCACGGGCATCCCGGACTAGTCCGAGAGCCTCCCCGCGCGCTGCGTTCGCACGCGAGCGCGCGACCCGATAACCTCCGCGCTCGGCATGGGCGCGGAGGTTTTTCTTTGTCGGAGGCTGCTCGGGCCCGACGCACGCTGGCTCGGGGACGGCGCGTTCGTGGTCGAGCGCGGGCGGATCACGCGCGTGCTCACTTCGCGCGCCGCGAGCGCGCGGGCTGCGCGCGGTGCGGCGCGCGTGCACGACCTCGGCGACGCGTGGGTCACCCCCGGGCTGGTCGACGCGCACGCGCATCTCGAGCTCTCGTTCCTCGCCGGCGTGCTGCCGCGCGGCCTCGCGTTCGGCGCGTGGGTGCGCGAGGTCGTCGCGCGGCGCAACGCGCGGAGCGAACGGGAGCTCGAGGCGTCGGTGCTCGCCGGCGCGAGGCGTCTGCTCGCGGCGGGCACGACGACCGTCGGCGACATCGACACCCGCGGCTCCTCCGCGCGCGCGCTGGCGCGCACGCCGCTGCGGCACGTGCTCTTTCGTGAAGTGCTCGATGCGTACGACCCGACGCGCACACCCGCCGCGCTCGCGACGGTCGCGCGACGCCTCCCTCGACGCGCGCGCCGCAGCGAAGGGCTCTCGCCGCACGCGCCGTTCACGGTCTCACCGAAGCTCTTCGCGTCGATCGCGGCGCTCGCGCGCCGACGCCGCAGCCCGGTGAGCGTCCACTGGTCGGAGACCGAGGCCGAGGTCGAGTGGTTGCGGAGCGGCGAGGGACCGCTCGCGGCGCTGCTCGGGCCGTCGCCGCGGCGCAGCGGGCTCGAGCTGCTCGCCGACGCGGGCTTGCTCGGGCCGACGCTCTCGCTGGTGCACGGGAACCACCCTGCGAGCGGCGAGCCCCGCACGCTCGCGCGCTTCGGCGCGACGTTGATCCACTGTCCCGGGTGTCACGCTTGGTTCGGACGCGAGCCGTTCCCGTGGCGCGCGTACCGCGCGGCAGGCGTGCGCGTCGCGCTCGGAACGGACTCGCTCGCGAGCAACGACGCGCTCGACATGCGAGCGGAGCTCGCGCGCTTCGCCGCCGCGCATCCCGAGGTCGCGCCGAGCCGCGTGTGGCGTATGGCGACCACCGACGCGGCGGCGGCGGTGGGGCTCGCGGGCGAGGTCGGCGAGCTCGCGCCGGGGCGCGCGGCCGATTTCGTCGCTTTCGAGCCGTCCGCGGGCGTTCCGAGCTTCGACGCGCTCGTCCACACGCGGCCTCGCGTGCGCTCGGTGTGGATCGCGGGACGCGATGTGACGGTCGCGCGCACTTGAATCGGGACTCGCCGCGCGCCACGAGCCGTGCGCGCCGCGGTAGGCCCTCGCGCTCCGCCCGGCGTCGTGTATGGTCTTGGCGCCCGACGCCGAGGTCCGACTCTCGATGAACGCCGCCGTCCCCCAAACCCTCACGCCCGAGCAAACGGCCGCCCTGGAGGTCCTTTCGCGGGGCTCGCGCTTCTTGCTCTCGGGGCACGTCAAGCCCGACGGCGACTGCCTCGGTTCGCAGGCGGCGCTCGCGCGCGTGCTCGAGAAGCTCGGCAAGGAGGTCTGGATCGTCAATCCGGATCCGGTCGAGGAGCGTTACGAGTACCTGTCGCGCGAAGTGCGCTTCCGGACGTGGAGCGGCG
>JADLBP010000081.1 GCA_020847695.1 Planctomycetota bacterium | reverse complement strand
GACGCGTCGGAGCTCGCCCGCTACTTCGCAGCGAGCCGCGCGAGCCCCGGATGGTCCGGCGCGTAGTGCGCGCACCGGAACACCGCGTTCGGATCGACCTTCGAGGGCTGCGCGGCCGCCTTGCCGAAGCTGTGCTCGATCTCGCCGCCGAACGGGTTCAGGTACTCCCACACGACCTCACCGGCGCGCGTGACCTCGAGGAAGCGGCCCTGAGCTCCCGAGCAGATCAGCGTGTTGCCGTTGGCCTGGCGCTCGGCTCCGGAGATGAAGAACGAGAAGAAGCTGGTCGGCTCCGGCGCGCGGTACGTCCACGCGAGCTCCTTCGGGCCGAAGTCGGCGCCCGCTTCGCGCACGAAGCCGCGCGCGGGATCGAACGGGAGCTCGAGCTCGTCGATCGACGACCACTTGCCCTCGGGACGCGAATAGCCGTTGTTGAAGATCGAGAGCGCGAGCTTCTCGCCCGGCACGAAACGCGCGTCGTGCTGGCCGAACAGGCGTCTCGCGCTCTTCGGGCCCGCGCCCCAGTTCGTCGGGTTGCCCCACCGCCACAGCACGTCGCCGCCGTGTTTCCACCGGCCGCCGGTCGAGCCCTTCGCTTCCGCGGTGGTCGTCGAGTGATCGAGGATCCACACCTCGTCGAGCCGTGGCGACGAGAGCACGATCAAGTCGTAGCCCGCGTGATAGTGCACCGCGTTGGTGTGCATCCAGTCGGGATCGGGCTCGTCGGCTTTCGCGCTCGCCTTCGCGTCGTCCTTGCCGCCGGTGTAGCCGAGCGCGGCCATCTCGCGCTCGCGTGCTTCGCGCTCGGCGCGCTCCGCGGCGGAGAGCGGCGGCGCGTCGCGTACGTCGCCGAGCAGGTCGAAGCGCTCGGGGTGCGCGGTGACGTCACCGTAGTTCGGCTTCTTCGGATCGGCGTCCTGGATCAAGTGGTCCTGCGCGCGCCACTCCCAGACGATCTCGCCGCCCTTCGGCAACGTCGGACGGATCTCGACGAGCCCGTCCGGCCACCAACCGCGCTCGCTGGTCGCCTGCGGCGGTCGTCCGAGCGCGGTCGCGTCCTCGCGCGAGACGTACTCCCACACGATCGCGAGCACGTTGCCGTTCGGCAGCACTTCGAAATCGTGGTGCATCACGCGTCGCTCGTCGGAGAGCACGAACTCCCACACGAGCTCGCCGTCCCACGCGAAGCGCTGCAGCTTGCCGCCGAGCCCTCCGCCGGAGAAACGCGGGTTGTCCTCGTCGCGCGCGGTGCGCAGGATCGAGCCATCGGGTTGCAGCTCGGCGTGCGCGCCGGTCGGCACGCCGGTCTCCCACTCGTGCGCGACCGCGCCGTCGCGCGCGACCAGGAAGACCTTGGTCGAGCGCAGCGGCGAGAAGAGCGTGTAGCCCTCGCTCGCGCCGGCCTCGCGCACGACGACGCCGCGCTTGGGTTCGATCGGATCGCCACCGCCGTTCGCGAAGGCGAACGCGAGGCACGAGTAGGCCGCCAGCATCGGGGGGACGAGCATCGCCCGATCTTGCCATGCGGCGCGCGGATCGGCGCGCTCGGCGCCGGAAGACCGCGCGGGCTAGGACGAGGTCGAGCGCGCGTCGCCTTCGTCGAGCGTCACCTCGCGCAGGTAGCCGGTCTCGACCTCGTACACGAAGCCGCGGATCGCGTCGCGATGCGGCAAGAACGGCGAGCGCTGGAGCCGGCGGATCGACTGGCGGACGTCGGAGTACGGATCGCTGAACGACTCGAACGCGAACCACGGGCGCATGCCGGTCGCTTCCTCGAGCTCGTGCCGCATCCGGTCCTCGCTGACCTTGGTCAGCCCGCAATCGGTGTGGTGCACGAGCACGATCTCGCGCGTGCCCATCAGGCGCTGCGAGAGCAAGAGCGACCGGATCACGTCGTCGGTGACCACGCCGCCGGCGTTGCGGATGATGTGCGCCTCGCCCGATTGGAGGCCGAGGATCGCGAAGATCGGCATGCGCGAGTCCATGCAGGCGACCACCGCGACGTGGCGCGAGGGCCGCAACGGCAGCGGACCGACGAACTGGCGTTCGACGAACTCGCGATTGCCTTCCAGGAAGTCGTCGGCGTGGCTCATGCGTTCGCGTGCTCCGTGCGCGGCTCTTCGACGAGCTCCATCAGCACGCCGCCGGTCGCCGACGGGTGCACGAATGCGATCCGCGTGTGGTGCGCGCCGGGGCGCGGCGCCTTGTCGATCAGCCGCACGCTCGCCGCTTCGAGGCGCGCGATCGCGGCCGCGACGTCGTCGACCTTCCAGGCGAGGTGGTGCAGGCCGCCGCCGCGCTTCGCGAGGAAGCCGGCGACCGGCGAATCGGGGGAGGCGGGCTCGACCAGCTCGATGCGTTGTGTGCCCGCGTAGAGCACCAGGACGTTGACCTTCTGGTCGGCGACGTGCTCGATCGGGCTCGAGCAGAGCCCGAGCGCTTGCTCGTACGCGCCGCGAGCCTTGTCGAGCGACTCGACGACGATCGCGACGTGGTGCAGGCCCTTGACGACGGGCGCGAGGACGGCGGGAGG
>JADLBP010000080.1 GCA_020847695.1 Planctomycetota bacterium | reverse complement strand
GCGACGCCGACGATCTTGCCGGTGTCGTTGATCGCGTACGCCGAGGCGTAGGTGCCGCCGGGCAAGCGCTCGAGGTCGGTGATCGTGACCTGCCAGCCCGACTGTTGGGCGTGCGCGGCGCCGGCGAGCACGAGCCACGCGAGCGAGGAACGGGTGAGGGAGGACGTGTTCATACGGGTACTTCTTTCTGTGGGTCGAGAGGCAACGGTCGTGCCTCGACGCGAGCTCGCTGCTGCCGTCTGCCGCGAAGCGCGGGCTCGCCGTCGATAGCACTGCGCGCTTTGCGTCCCGAACCGGTCAGAACTCCTGAACTCGAAGTGGATTTCGAGCGGCGAGCTCGCGGCCGGCGCGTCGCTGTCCTGTTCCTGGACGACGTTCCGCGCTTTCGATCGAGCGCGCGCCGACGCAACGGGCTCCCGCGGTGCGACCGCGGGAGCCCGTCTGGACGGAACTTCGCGACGGGCCCGCGCCTCGGCGGCTCGGTCGCGCGAGCCCCGACTACCGCGACGCCGGCTTGGCGAGCGGGACGCCGTAGGGATCGAGCTCGATCGGCTCGCCGTAGCCGAGCTTGGCGAGGTCCGCCGCGATCTTCGCCTTGTCGCCGACGACCAGGATCACCATCGCGTCGGGACGGATCGCGCGCTTCGCGAGCGCGTTGAGCTCCTCGGCCTTCACCGAGCGCAGGTACGCGAGCCGGCGATCGACGTAGTCGTCCGGGTAGCCGAGCTCGCTGACGCGGTCGACCAGGGTCTGGAGCGCGCGCGTCGACTCGTAGTCCTTGCTCGCGCTCGAGAGCAGCGCGTCCTTGGTGAACGCGAGCTCCTCGGCGGTGATCCCGTCGCGGATCTTGACGAGCTCCTTCATGAACTCGACCACCGACGGCGCGGTGTCCGCCGTCTTCACCGCCGCGGACGCGGTGAACGCGCCGGGCCGCGAGCCGCCGTCGAAGTTCGTCCGCGCGCCGTAGGTGTAGCCCTTGTCCTCACGCAGGTTCATGTTGATCCGGCTCGAGAACGCGGCGCCCAACGGATAGTTGAGCACCGTCGACGGGTAGAAGTCGGGATCGAGCGCCGAGACGCTGGTGTGCCCGATGCGGATCTCCGATTGCGCGGCGCCCGGCTTGTCGAGCAGGTAGACGCGCGTCTTCTCGATCGCGACCGGCTTGGGCTCGGCGCGCGCGGACGCTTCGGCGACCGTCGGCGCGGGCTTCCACTGCGACGACAGCGACGCGAAAAGCTGGGTGAGCTCCTTCTCGCCGTGCGCGCCGACGTATACCAAGCGAGCGCCGCTCGGGCTGCCGTGCGTGCGCCAGAAGCCCTTGACGTCGTCGAGCGTCAACGCGGACATGCTCTCGTGCGTGCCGATCGAGGGCAGGCCGAGCACGTGCTCGCCCCACAGCAGACGACGGTACGCGTCGCCAGCGAGCGTGCGGATCTGGTCGCCGCGGGTGTCGATCGCGAGCAGGCGCTCCTTCTGGAGCCGCGCGAAGTCCTCGGGCGCGAAACGAGGCTCGAGGATCATGTCGTGCAGGAGTCCGAGCGCCGCCGGCAGGTGCTTGTCGAGGCACGACAGCGAGAAGCTGATCTCGTCGTCGCCGGAACGCACCGAGATCGACGCGCCGAGCCCGTCGAGCTCTTCCGCGAACTCGACCGCGCTGAGCTTGCGCGTGCCCTGCTCGAGCATGTTCGCGACCAACGACGACAGCCCGAGCGTGCGCGGCGACTCGTAGCTCTGCCCCGCGGGCACGCTGAGCGTCAGCGTGCTCATCGGGAGCTCGTTCCACGGCGTGGCGGTGACCGCGACGCCGTTGGCGAGCTTCGCGTGCCACAGCTTCGGCGAACGGAACGTCGGCGCGGCGCCGGCCTGCGGCTTCTGCGTGCGATCGAGCTCCTTCGCGACCGCCGGCGCCGACCACTTCACGTCGCGTTGCGAACCGGGGAGCGCGACCTCGAGCTTGCCGGTCGGCACGACCGAGAGCTCGAGCCGCGGACGACCGATCAAGTAGGTCTGCAGCACGCGCCGCACGTCGTCGGGCGTGACCGCGAGGTGCGCCGCGAGGTCGGTCTCGTAGTAGCCCGGGTCCTTCAGGAACGTGTTGTAGTTGGCGAGCATCGACGTCCGCGACGACACCGTCTCTTGGCGGCGGATGAAACCGGCCTCGTAGCGGTTCTTGACGCGCTGCAGGTGCTCGGCGTCGATGCCGGTGCGACCGAGCTCGACCAGGAGCTCGTCGACGCGCTTCGCCAACGCCTCCAGCGTCACGCCGGGCTGCGGACGGACTTGGATCTGGAAGTTGCCCGCGATCTCGCTCGCCTGGTTGCCGGCGCCGACCTCGCTCGCGAGCTCCGCGTCGATCGTCAGCGCCTTGTCGAGCACCGACGACTTGTTGGTCGAGAGGATCGAGCCGAGGAAGTCGAGCGCCGCGGCGTCCGCGGAGTACGCGGGCACCGACGGCCAGACCAGCGTCAGCTCGGGGAGCTTGACGCGATCCTCCATGACGATGCGCTTGGTCTCTCCGAGCACGGTCGGCCGGGGCAGCGGCTTGTCGACCGACGGTCCGCGCGGGATCGAGCCGAAGTACTTCTCGGCGAGCTCGAGCGCGGTCTTCGTGTCGACGTCGCCGCCGATCGCGAGCGTCGCGTTGTTCGGTCCGTACCAGCGCGCGAAGAACGCCTTGACGTCCTCGAGGCTCGCGGCGGTCAGATCCTCCTGCGTGCCGATCGTCAGCCACGAGTACGGGTGATCCGACGGATAGAGCGCCGCGGCGATCGCGCCTTCGGCCTGGCCGTACGGACGGTTCTCGTAGTTCTGGCGTCGTTCGTTCTTCACGACGTCGCGCTGATTGTCGAGCTTCGCCTGCGTCACCGCTGGCAACAGGAAGCCCATGCGATCCGCTTCGAGCCAGAGCGCGAGCTCGAGCTGGTTCGACGGCAGCACCTCGAAGTAATTGGTGCGGTCCTCGGTGGTCGAGCCGTTGAGCGTGCCGCCGGCTTCCGCGACGAGCTTGAAGTGCTGATCGTCGCCGACGTGCTCGGAGCCTTGGAAGAGCATGTGCTCGAAGAGGTGCGCGAACCCGGAACGCCCGGGCACTTCGCGCGCGCTGCCGACGTGGTAGTAGACGTAGACGGCGACGACGGGATCGGAGTGATCCTCGTGGACGATCACTTCGAGCCCGTTCTGGAGCACGAACTTCTCGTAGGGGATCGAGACGTCCTGGGCGGACGCGGTGAGACCGAGCGCGCAGAGCGCGAGGGCGGTGAGGGTGCGCATGGGGACCGTGCCTTCTGGAGGAGCCTGCGGGGGAAGCGCAGAGGATAGCTCCGATGCGCGAGCCGCCGCGCCGCCGTACCTCACCCTGACCGAAATGCCCACAATTGCGGAGCTCGGCCCGCGGCGGGCCGCTGCGGCGACCGCCTCGGATCGACTCGAGTGTCCGGCGAAGGACGGTGGCCGCGCGAATCGAGGCGCACGCGGCCAGCAAACGAGTGCAACGACCTGAGCTCATGACTCCGGCCGACGGTCGCGTTGGACGAATGACCGCGACGAACGAGGGAGGAGGAACGAGATCCGCGAACGCGATCGTGCGTTCAACCTCCCGCGTTGGGAGCGACGCGGGCTTTCGAGCACGCATTCTCGCGGTCACCTCAGCGCGCGTTCGTGTGCTCTACCCGCTTCGGCGCCCTCGAAAGCGGCGCGCGCGTCGCCCAGTACCGCTGGGTGCCTCGCCCGGGCACGCATCCGAGTGCAACGCCCTGGCTCGACGACCGGCGCGCGTCGCGTGAGTTCAGCGACCTGCTCCGGAGTCGGTCGGTCGGAACGCTGCGCACGTGACGGACAACCGCGGGAGCGCTCACGCTACTCAGGAATTCCTCATGTTCATGCGTCCGATCTCGGTAGCGTCGATCCTCGTCAGTGCGCTGATCGTCGGTGCGTTCGTCCGCGCGCCGCTTCCCGGGCAGGCCGTGAATCCCAGACCCGCCAGCGCCCATCTCGTCACCACTCCCGCGGGACTGAACGGAACCGCCGAGTACCTCGCGTCCGGTTCGTACACGTGGGTCGCGCCGGCCGGGGTGCGCGGAGTCGTGCTCGAGCTCTGGGGTGCGGGCGGCGGAGGCAGTCGACCGTACGGCTATCAATCGTCCGGCGACGGCGGCGGGTCCGGCGCGTACGTGCGTTCGGTAGTCGCGGTCCAACCGGGCGCGAGCTACCTGCTCACCGTCGGCGCCGGTGGATTCGGAGGCGCGTACCCCGCGCCGTTCGGGACTCCCGGTGAGGTCGGTGGAGCGACGACGTTCGCCGACGCAGCGGGCCAAGTGCTCGTCTGGGCGGGCGGCGGCTACGGCGGCAACGATGCGAACGACGGACACGGCGGCCCCGTCGATCCCAGCGCGCAGATCGGTCGCGTCGGGCGCGACGGAGGTCACGGCTTCGGCGTCACGCCGGGCTCCGGCGGCAAGGCGTGGATCGGCAGCCTCGAACCGGTCACTGCTCTCGTCGGCGGCCACGGCGGCGTCGGACAAGTGAACGCCTCGGGCGCCGACGGCTCGCCGGGCTACGCGATCTTGCTCTGGTAGGAAGTTCCGAGCGCCTGGCTCGCACCGATGTCGAGACGGTCGGCGCGCTGGGTGCCGAACTTCGGGCGCGCGACGTGTTGCCGCGTCGCCGCGGCCGTCCGCAGACGCGTTCCTCGACCCGGATCGTTCGCGACTCGATCCGCGACCGCAGCACGTCGACGTCGTCGGTCGGCGCGCGGGTCGTCGCCGTTCACGGGCTCACGTCCGTTGCAGTCGCGGGGGCGTCCGGTTCCGAGGCGCGGACCGATCGTCAGGCCGGCGCGTCCAACGTCGTCGCGACGCCACCGGTGAGCGGCTCGGGAGCTCGCGATTTCGCGAACTGTGCCCAGGCGGACCGCCGGCCGGATTCCGAGAATCCGGCGAAGTTTCCGCGGACCAGCCGCCTCCAATGCTGCCGCCATGACCGACTCCGCCCGCATCGAAGCCCTCGACGACGACCTACGTTGGCTCGGAAGCCGCCTGGCGCGCGCCGGGTTCGACCCGACGCGCACGCTCCGCCGGCGGCGGCTCGAGGAGTTCCGGTACCTCGCCTGGGCCGTGTTCCTCGTGCTCGTGCTCGCTGTGGCGATCTACGCGGAGGCGTGGCGCGGCGTCGTGACGTTCTCGCTCGTCGTCGTGCCGAACGCGTTCGGGCGCTGGAAGGACGCGCGAGCCGAGCGCTCCTCGTTGACCCGCGCCGAGGACTTCTTCGAGCAGGAGATCGGTTACCTGCGAAAGCGCCTGTCGGCCGAGCGCGGTTCTGCGTCGTTCAACGTGCTGCTCGCCGTCGCGCTCGCGTTCGCTTCCACCACCGAGATGCGGGGAGCTCCGGTGTTCCCGTGGTTCGCCGCGTTCTGCGCCCTTCACGGCGCGTGGCGAATCGGGGTGCGCATCCCGGCGCTGAAGCGCGAGCTCGACGAGCTCGGCGGCAAGGATGAGGACGGCTGGTTCGGTCCGGTGTTCGCCGTGGCGTTCGTCGTCATGCTGCCGGTGCTCGTGCCGCTGTGGCTTGCGTGGCGCGGGATCCAGAAGCTGCGCGGGGTCGAGGACGATGACGACGACGATGGCGCTGCCGACGAAGCGGGGCGTGAGCGTTCGAGCGATCGCGACGCGGTGCGCGGCGAGCGAGGCGACCGGAAGTGATCGATCCGCAAGTCGAAGCTTCGCTCGTCGCGCGCCTCAAGTCCGACGACGGCCGCGTGCGCTCCGCCGCGAGGACCGAGGCATTCAGTCGGCTCGGCGAGCCGGTGTTCCAGCTCTGCCTGCGAGTGACCTGCGATCCCGCCGACGCCGAGGACGCGCGGCAAGAGGCGTTCGTCGACATCCTGCGCGCGCTGTCGAGCTTTCGCGGCGAAGCACGCTTCTCGACGTGGGTCTTCCGCATCGCTTTGCGCGCCGCGACGCGCGTGCGCAGTCGACGTCGACGCCACGACGAGTCGCGCGTCGATTGGACCGAGCTCATCGCCAACGAGCCGGCCAGCGGCGCGGTGGGCGACGAGAGCGGCGGTCAGGAGGATCCCAGTCGCGAGCTCGAGCGTCGCGAGGGCGCGCTGCGGCTGCTCGCGGCGATCTCGCGCCTGCCGTTCGCTCAGCGCGCCGTCCTCGCGCTCGCGGCGCTCGAGGACGTGCCGCGCGCGGAGATCGCCGAAGTCCTCGGTATTCCGCTCGGCACCGTCGATTCGCGCCTCAACGCGGCCCGCGAGAGTCTTCGGCGCGAGCTCCGGTGACCGCGAGCGGTGCGCGCGTCGGTCGGCGGGGTTGGATCTCGTCGTTCGGCGCGGTTCGATTCGCGGGCGACTTCGACCGCGCGCGGCGACCGCCTATTCGAGCACGAACTCCGCGACCTCTCGTTCGAGGAAGCGCTCGGTTTCGAAGCCCGTGCGGACGTGCACGAGCACGAAGCCGCACTTCTCCAGGATGCGCCGCGAGCGCGCGTTGTTGGTCGCCGCGGGAGCGTGCAGAGGACGACGAAGCTCGAGCTGGAGGAACGTCTCCAGCGCGCGCGACGCGATGCCTTTGCCCCAGTGCGCGCGCGAGATCCAGTAGCCGATGTGGTCTTGCCCGTCGACTTGGAAGCGCGCGATCGTGCCGACGATCTCGCTCGCGCCGTCCCCGCGAGCTCCGTCGAGCTCGATCACCCGCGCGTGGATCTCCGGATTCACCAGGTTTCGCTGCCAGGCCGCGAAGAACGCCTCGCGCGTCCGCGGCTTGGTCCCGGCCATCGCGCTCGACTCCGCGTCGATCTCGAACCCGAACATCGTCTCCAGATCGCGTCGCTCGACGAGACGAAGTCGCATGCGGTTCACGTCGACGCGCCCGTCGCCCGGTCGGCGCGGAACGGCAGGAGTGGGTGATTCGGAGTGGTCCGTGGGCACGGTGAGGCTCGAGGCGAGGTCGGCGGTCCGACGTTGCGATCGGTCTGCGCAATGTACCGGCGATTCACAAGTCGATGCACCCCGCGCACGTCACGGCTCGAGGTCGTGGAGTCGCCGGGCTCTGCAGCGACGGCGCGTGTGAGCCGAGCTTCGGACGAGGTCGGGGTCGCAGGTTCCGACGAGTGCGGATGGCCTCGCCCGGTCCGAGTCGATGGCGATGTCCGCCGCCAAACCGCGGTCCTCTCTCCCTCACGCAGAGCGAGCGCACGACTTCGCCGACACCTGCATGACCTGCCCGCGTCACGACGGAGCACGTTGGAGCAGCGCGCGAGCGCTCGAATGCGCCGAACTCGGTCGGCAAGTCGAGACACTGGACCGTATCCTCGATGTCCCCGCGGACGCACGGGGCTTCGCTCGTCGGTCGCTCCCAGCGAGAGGCCTCGGCAGGGTCCATCGGACGTCTCGGTCGGTCGAAGTCCCGATGCAAAGGAGCCAGCACGCATGACCGTGAAAGAGAGGCTCGACGACTATGGCGGCTTCGTCGATGTCGGCATTTTCCACCACGGCTTCGCACCACACATGCGCGACTACGACGTCGTGTTCGAAGCGATGTGGGGGAGGAAGAAATGGGGTGACGCGAAGGGCACCTACCGTCTGCGCTTGAGCCACTGCCCCGAGGTGACGACCACGACCCGTGTTGCCGACGCGAATTGGAAGGAGTCGTGGTCGGACGTTTTCGTCGACCGACCGCGGTGGTTGGAAGCCGGCAAGCCCCGAGGATTCCTTTGGGCCGCGTGCTGGTCGACTTCGTACCCCGGACTGAGCTACGTCGACGACTCGCCACGCGCGCGTCAGTGGTCCGACCGTCTGGGTAAGCCGATGCACGAGGTCTGCATCGAGACCGAGGCTTTCCTGATTCGAGTCGTGTTCCACGACTTCACCGTGACGAAGCTGAACGATCAGGTGGAGGTCATCGACAAGGTCCTGTTCCCCCTGAAGTCGGACGACGACTCCGCCGCGAGCTGAGATCCGATTCGGATCGAAGGGGTGAGCTGGGCTTGTCGAGCCATCCACGCCGTCGAGCGCACGAGCTGCGCGGCGCGCGCGATGGGCGACGATGTTCCGGAGCTTCGCTCCGTGGGCTCCGATCCCGGTGTTCGGTCGATCCGATTTCGGCTCGACCCGTGCTCACTTCGAGCCCGCGACGAACTCCTTCGCGACGACCGTCCAATCCAAATGCGCGTGGCCGTCCGCGAGCGAGCGGTCCATGCGCGCTGCGAACGCCGGCAGCAGCGACAGCGCGATGCCGGCCGCGTCCGCCTCCGCCTGCATCAGGCGCGCGTCCTTGCGAGCCATCGCGAGCTCCCAGGACGGATGCTCGTAGTCCGCGTCGAGGATCCGCTTGAACCGCGCCGGCACGGCTGCGCCCGGATTGAAGTGTTCGAACAGCGTGGCGACCTCCGCGGGTGAGACGCTCATCGCTTTCGCGAGCGCGAGCATGTCGGTGAAGCCCGCGGTCAGCGCCAGGAGGAACAGGTTGCCGAGCAGCTTGTACGCTGCGGCGGCATCGACGCGCGGCCCGAGGTCGATGAGCTTTCCGGTCAAGGGCGCGAGCAACGGCGAGACGCGCGCGACGACCTCGCGATCGCCCGAGAGCAGCATGATCCCCGTCGACTCCGCGGCGTTCTGCGGGCCCATGAAGACCGGCGCGTGTTGGTAGACCACGCCGCGTTCGCGCCACCGCGCCGTGCGCTCGCGCGCGCCGGCGGTCGACGTCGTCGAGTGGTCGATCACGAGCGCTCCCGGCGCGAATCCCAGAGCGGCGGCAGCGAGCACGGCGTCGACCGCGGCGTCGTCGGAAACGACGATGTGCGTGCGCTCCGCGCCGCGCACCGCGTCCGCGGGATCGGCGAACGGCGTCGCGCCGAGCGCCGCCAGGGCGCGCGCCTTCTCCGGCGAGCGATTCCAGACGCGAACGGACTCGCCCCGCTTGCGGAGCGCTTGCGCGAAGCCCGTGCCCAATAGACCCGTGCCGAGGATCGTGATCATCGAGACAGCGTAACGCCGCGCGCTCGCTCGGTTCCACGTCGGCGTTCGAAGGCCGAGCTCCCCGTTCCGAGGTCGCCCTCGCTTCAGCGCGCTCCCGCCGGACGACCACGTCGATCTCGAGCCACCTGGTCGAGCACTCGCCGTGCGCCGCGGACGCATCGGGCTGTCGCGTAGAGCGGCGCCGGCGCCGAGCGCGTCAGGACGGCTTCGTCCTCGCCGCACTTTGGTAACCTCGCGCGCATGGCACCTCCCGGCCTCTACCCGGAGCTCGAGCCGTTCCACTCCGAGCTCCTCGCCGTCACCGCTCGCCACACGCTCTACTTCGAGCAGTGCGGGAATCCCGACGGCGTGCCCGTGCTCTTCGTGCACGGTGGGCCGGGCGCCGGATGTTCGACCACCGATCGGCGCTTCTTCGATCCACGCGTGTTCCGCGTGGTGCTCGTCGATCAGCGCGGCGCGGGCCGCAGCACGCCGCTCGGCGAGCTCGATGAGAACACGATCGACGACCTCGTCGCCGACTTCGAGCGCATCCGCGCTCGGCTCGGCATCGAGAAGTGGCACGTCTTCGGCGGATCGTGGGGGAGCACGCTCGGGCTCTACTACGCCGAGCGTCATCCCGAGCGTGTGCTGTCGTTGTGCTTGCGCGGGATCTGGCTCTTGCGCCAGCTCGAGGTCGATTGGTGGTTCTACGGCTTGCGCGCGCTCGCGCCGGAGCTCTGGCGCGATTTCGCCGAGCACGTGCCCGCAGCCCGTCGCGCCGATCTGCTCGAAGCGTATTGGGAGCTCTTCCACAGCCCCGACGAACGCGTCGCGCGCGCCGCCGCGAAGGCGTGGGCGACCTACGAGGGCTCGGCGTGCACGCTGCTGCCGAACCCGGAGTTCCTCTCGCTGTTGACCAACGACACGACGAGCTGGGCTCTCGCGCGCCTCGAAGCGCACTACCTGCGCAATCAGCGCTTCACGCCCGACGATCGCCTGTTGCGCGACTTGGATCGCGTGCGTCACCTGCCCGCGTTCCTCGTGCACGGACGCTACGACCTCGTCTGTCCGATCGTCGGCGCGGACGATCTGCACCGCGCGTGGCCCGAGGCGAGCTACGTGGTCGTCGACGACGCCGGCCACAGCTCGCACGAGCCTCCCATCGCGAAGCAGCTCGTCGC
>JADLBP010000079.1 GCA_020847695.1 Planctomycetota bacterium | reverse complement strand
GCGACGTCGCGCGCGGGTGGCGCAGCAGGCTCTTCGGCGTCATCACGACCAGCGGCTTGCGCCACGCGCGCAGCGCCTGGCGCCGGAGCAAGTGGAAGTACTGCGCCGGAGTGGTGCAGTTCGCCACTTGGATGTTGTCCTCGGCGGCCTGCGTGAGGAACCGTTCGAGGCGCGCGCTCGAGTGCTCGGGCCCTTGGCCCTCGAAGCCGTGCGGCAAGAGCATCACGAGCCCCGACAGACGATCCCATTTGTCCTCGGCGCTGACGATGAACTGGTCGATGATCGGCTGCGCGACGTTGACGAAGTCGCCGAACTGCGCCTCCCACAGCACCAACGCTTCCGGGAAGTCGAGCGAGTAGCCGTACTCGAAGCCGAGCACGCCGGTCTCCGAGAGCGAGGAGTTGTGGATCTCGACCGGCGCTTGCTCCGGCGCGAGCGCGGCGAGCGGCATCCAACGCGTGCCGGATTCGTAGTCGTGCAGCACGGCGTGGCGGTGGCTGAACGTGCCGCGTTCGGAGTCCTGGCCGGTCAGTCGCACGCGGCGGCCTTCGAGCGCGAGCGTCGCGAACGCCAGTGCCTCGGCGGCCGCCCAATCGAGCTCGCGCTCGCCGCGCGCCATCTCCGCGCGCGCTTCGAGCCAACGCTCGAGCTTCGGGTGGACCTTGAAGCCCTTCGGCGCGTGCGCGAGTCGGTTCAGGAGCTCGGCGAGCTTCTCGCGCGGCACCGCGGTCGCGACGTCGGGCGCTGCGGCGTCCGGGCCGCCGGTGTACGTGTTCCAGACGGCGCCGAGCGGGTCCTTGACGTAGACGTACTCCGCGGAGCGCGCTGCGGAGAGCTCGGTCTCGAGCGCGGCGCGTCGCCGCTCGACGATCTCGTCGGCTTCCGCGCGCTTGACCTCGCCGAGCGAGAGCAGGTGCTCGAGATAGCCTTCGCGCGAGTTCTTGCGCCGCGTGATCGCCGCGTAGAGCTGCGGGTCGGTGAACGAGGGCTCGTCGCCTTCGTTGTGACCGCGGCGGCGATAGCCCCACACGTCGATCACGACGTCGCGCCGGAACGCGCGGCGGAAGTCGAGCGCGAGCCGTACGACCTGCGCGACCGCCTCCGGGTCCTCGCCGTTCACGTGGAAGATCGGGATCTGGAGCATCTTCGCGATGTCCGTGCAGTACTGCGTCGAGCGCGACTGGCACGGACTGGTCGTGAAGCCGATCTGGTTGTTGACGACGACGTGGATCGTGCCGCCGGTGGTGTAGGCCTGCAGCTCGGAGAGGTTGAGCGACTCCTGCACGATCCCTTCGCCGATGAACGCCGCGTCGCCGTGGATCAGGATCACGACGCCCTTCGTCCGCTCGCGATCGCCGTAGCGGTCCTGCTTCGCGCGCATCCGGCCTTGCGCGACCGGGTTGACGAACTCGAGGTGGCTCGGGTTGAAGCAGAGCGAGAGGTGGATCGACGCGCCGGCGCTGGTGACGTACTGCGACGAGTAGCCCTTGTGGTACTTCACGTCGCCGCGCCCGCCGATGTGCAGCTCGGGGTCGGCGTCCTCGAACTCGCGGAAGATCTGGCGCGCGCCCTTGCCGAGGATGTTCGCGAGCACGTTGAGCCGTCCGCGGTGCGCCATCGCGAGGACGATCTCCTGCGTGCCTTGGCTGCCGGCGTGCTCGATCGCGAGGTCGAGCAACGGGATCAGGCTCTCCGAGCCCTCGAGCGAGAAGCTCTTCGCACCGAGGTACTTGCGCTGGATGAACTCCTCGAAGATCACCGCGTCGGTGAGCTTGGTCAGGATCCGCAGCTGCTCCGCGCGAGAGAGCGCGAGCCGGTTGCGCGTGCGTTCCATCCGCTCCTGCAACCAGCGCTGCACGGCCAAGTCGCCGATGTGCATGAACTGGACGCCGATCGAGCGGCAGTAGGTCTGCTGGAGGAGCTCGACGACCTGGCCGAGCGTCGCGTCGGAGAGTCCCGCGACGCGGTGGGTCGAGACCTTGCGCGCGAGGTCGCGCTCGGAGAAGCCGTAGAACTCGAGCTCGAGCTCCGGCTGAGGCGCGCGCGGCAGGTCGAGCGGGTCGACCTTCGCGATCGAGTGGCCGCGGACGCGGTAGGCGCGCACCAACTGGTCGGCGCGGTCCTGCACCTCGGCGGCTTCGCGCGCGAGCCCGGTCGCCGACGGAGCGGCGGTCCAGCCCGGCGGATTGAAGTTGCTCCAGCGCGCGAAGCTCGGGCCGACCTGGGCGCGGCCGGTCGGGCGGTCGGCGAAGCTCTCGAAGTAGCGCCGCCATTCCGCGCTGACCGACTGAGGGTCGGCGACGAAGTCGGCGTAGAGGCCCTCGACGAAGGCGAGGCTCTCGGGGTTCGACCAGCTCGTATCCATAGGAAGGGGTCCCAGGCGGTGTCGGGCCGGAAGGTCCGCACGAGGGCGCGGCAGGATAACGCAGCTCGCGTCGGCGTCCGAGCCCGCCTACCGGCCTTTCGTGCTCGGTGCGCGTTGCCCGGCCGCGGAATACCGATATCTCGGTGTCGAGCCGGCGGAGACCGCCAACGGCGCGGTCGGCACCGCGGGTCGCCTCGACGCTCGCGCGGACGAGCCCGCGATGTCGGGAGGCTCCGGCGGGGCTCGCCCGGCGCGACGGCGCGATCGCGCGGACTCGCCGGGAGCCCGAAAACGCAAAGCGGGGCGTCCATCGAGGACGCCCCGCTCGGGAGAGAGTTCTGCGGCTCGTTCAGGGCACGTCGATCACCGTGCGCAGCACGACCACGCCGAGCGCATCGGTGATCTCCACCGTCGCGTCGACCGGATCGAAGTCGAGCAGCGCTTGCGAGCTCGACGGGTTGCTCGAGAACGTGACCTTGCCCTTGCCGTACGGCGCGCCCTTCACGATCAAAGCGGTCGCGCTCGCGACGCCGTTGACCTTGACGCCGTAGGTGCCGGCGGCGAGGTCGCGCACGTCGATGCGCACGGTCTCGGTGCCGCTCGACTTGAGCTTCCAGCTCACGCCGCCGTTCGCGTCGAGGTCGACGCCGGCGTTGATCAGGTTCACCTTCACCAGGTTCGACTTGAAGATCTCCTTCGAGAACTTGCCGAGCGCGGACTGCACCGAGGTCGGGAACACGACGCTCAGGATCACGTTCGCGCCGGACTTGACCTCGATCAGTTGGCCCTTCACTTCGAAGTCGAGCAGCTGCACCGCGCCCGACGGCGACGTGCTGAAGTCGAGCTGCGCCCCGCCGAGGCCGTTCGCCGACAGCGTGCCGCGCTCGACGCCGGCGACGACCAGCGCGTAGTCACCGGCCGGGACGTGCTCGATCTCGACTTCGAACTCGGTCTCGCCCGACTGCGAGAGCTTGGCCTTGCCCTTCGCGCCGGCGAGCACGCCGCTGTTCGCGAGCGAGACCAGGAGCGAGTCGTCCTTCGACTTGCCGAGGTCCTTCGAGCCCTTGCCGGGCTTCTTCGGCGCGCTCGTGCCGGTCGAGCTGTTCGACGCGGGCAACACGCCGGTCAGGTACACGGTCGCGCCCTGGACGACGTCGATCTGCGCGCCGAGCGGATCGAAGTTGAGCAGCGTCTTGCCCGGCTCGACCGGGTTCTGGAACTCGACTTCGACCGAGGCGGAGCTCGTCGTCGTGATCTGGCTGACCGGCGAGCCGCCGACGAGCACGTCGTAGGTGCCCGGATCCAGCTTCTCGACCTCGATCGAGAACTTGGTCTTGGTGCTCTTCGCCTCGTACTTCAGCTTGCCCTGCGCGTTGAAGTCGGGACCGACGTTCACCATGTAGACGCCGACCTTGGTCTTGTCGCTCGAGCTGCCGCCCGAGCCGCCGCCGGAGCCGCCGCCCGCGCCGCCGGACCCGAACGTGTCGTGGAAGAAGACGGTCGAGCCCTGACGGACTTCGATCACTTCGTCGAAGACCGGGAAGTCGAACAGCGGCTTGTTGCCGTCCTGCGGCAGCGCGAACTCGATCTCGCCTTCGCCGAGGCTCGTCACCTGGATCGTCGCCTTCGGCGCGACCAAGTCGGTGACGTACAGGTCGTACGCGCCGGAGTCCATGTGGTCGAGCTCGACGTTGAAGTCGAGGTCGCCGTCGCTCTTCAAGCGCCAGCGCGCGCGCGCCGTGCCGTTGGCGTCGACGCCGGTGCTCGTGAGGAATTGGATGACGATCTGGTCGTCGCCGCCCTTGGCGGAGACGTCGGAGGAGAGGAAGAGGGAAGCTGCCAACCCGGTCGCGAGCGCGAGGACCGAGGCACTGCCGTGACGAAGGACGCGGATCATGATGTGAGTTTCGTGGTGGTGAGAGGTGTTCGGGTGCGATCGGTATGCCGTCCGATCGACGTCGCCGCGGAGAGTCAAGGCGCGTGCCAACGACGTCGCGGCGCGCGGAGGCGAGCGCGCATCGAGCATCGAGCGGAAGGAACGTCGCGTTCTCGCCGCGGCGGCGCCCTTGCCGACGTCGCGGACGCGCTCGGAAGGAGCTTCCGGTCCCGCCGAGCAGCGCGTGACGCGCGTTTCATCCGGTTCCTGGACGCCGGATCCGGCGCGCGGACCGGAGTCGCGCGTCGGGGGCACGAACCGCGCGGGCTCGCCGCTCGCGGCTCCGATGCTCGGGCCCCAAACGACCGGCGGGGCGCCTTCGCAGGGCGCCCCGCCGGACGGATCGCTACCGAGTGTTCTCGTCAGGGCACGAGGACGACCGTGCGCAACACGACGACGTCGAGAGCATCGAGCACCTCGATCGTCGCGTCGGTCGGGTCGAAGTCGAGCAGCGCTTGCGAGCCCGACGGCGAGCTGGAGTACGTCAGCTTGCCCTTGCCGTACGGCGCACCGTCGATGCGCAGCGAGCTCGCGCTCGCGACGCCGTTGACGCGGATCGTGTACGTGCCTTCCGCGAGATCACGCGCGCGGACGACGACGGTCTGCGTGCCGCTCGACTTGAGCTTCCACGTGACCTCACCGTTCGCGTCGAGGTCGGCGCCGGCGTTGATCAAGTTGACCTTGACGACCTTGCTGCTGAACTTCTCCTTCGGGAACTTGCCGAGCGCGGCTTGCACCGAGTTCGGGAAGACGACGGAGAGGATCGAGCCCGCGTCGGACTCGAGTTCGATCAGTTGGCCCTTCACCACGAAGTCGAGCAGCAGCACCGCGCCAGACGGCGACGTGCTGAAGTCGAGCTGACCTTCGCCCTGCGAGTTCGTCGAGAGCGTGCCGCGCTCGACGCCGCCGACGAAGAGCGCATAGGCGCCCGCCGGGACCGCATCGACGACGACGCCGAATTCGACCACTCCCGAATCCTCGGTGAGAGTCGCCTTGCCCTTGGCATCGGTCTGCACTCCGCTGTTCATCAGCGACACGAGCAGCGAGTCGCTCTTCGCCTTGCCGAGGTCCTTCGAGCCGTGACCCGCTTTGCTCGGAGGCTTGATGCCGGTGTCGTTGTTCGACGCGGGCAGGATCGCGGTCAGGTAGACCGTGCTGCCTTGCACGATCGAGATCTGCGCGCCGAGCGGCTCGAAGTTGAGCAGCGTCTTGCCCGCCTTGGGCGTGTTCTGGAACGAAACCTTCGTCTTCGCCGGTCCCGTCGTCGTGAGCTGGCTGATCGGCACACCGTCGGCGAGCACGTCGTACGTGCCGGCGTCGAGCGCCGTCACCTCGATCGAGAACTGGGTCTTGCTGTGCTTCCCTGCGTAGCTGAGCGTGCCGCGGGCGTCGAAGTCGGGGCCGACCGCGACCATGTACACGCCGACCTTGGTCTTGTCGCCGCCGATGGGGGTGCCGGAGGTCGCATTGAACACGTCTTGGAAGTACGTCGTCGCGCCTTGGCGGACGGCGATCACCTCTTCGAACACCGGGAAGTCGAACAGCGGCTTGGTGCCGTCGAGCGGCGAAGCGAACTCGATCTCGCCCTCGCCGAGGCTGTCGACGACGATGGTCGCCTTCGGGGCGACGAGGTCGGTGACGTAGAGCTCGTACGAGCCCGGATCGAGGCGCTCGAGCGCGACGTTGAGCTCGAGGTCGCCGTTGCTCGATTGGCGCCAGCGCGCGCGCGTGGTCGCGTCGAGGTCGACGCCCGAGTTCGTGAGGAACTGGATCACGACCTGATCGCTTCCGGACAGGGCCGAGCTCGTCGGAGCGAGGAATGCGGTGATCGCCAACCCGCCGATCAGCGAGATCGGCGAAGTGGATAGATGACGAAGTGCATGGAGCATGGGGCGCTTCCGTGGGAGGACTGTGGAGCGCGAGCGGTCTCTACGCAGTCCGACCTGAACGGAGCCCGTGCGTTTGCGCCAACTCGCGCGAATGACCGGAGCATCGTCCGCGGCGCGCGGGTTGTCGATCGATGGAACTGAGGAGCTCGGTGAATCAGCTCGCGATCGGGTCGCCGTCGAGGTCGAGCCGCGTGAACGCGCCGAGGTCGTCGAGGCTCGCACCGATGCGCGCCGCATCGCCGACGACGAGCACGACGAGCTCGTCGGGCCGGATGCGCCGCCGCGCGAGGTCGCCGAGCTCCGCGGTGGTCGCGCGATCGAGCCACGCGAGCCGTTCGAGCGGGTAGTCCGCGGCCCAACCGAAGCGACTGACGTTGTCGGCGAGCCCGACGCGCGCCGCGAGCGACTCGAACTGGCGCAGCAGCGACTGCGAGTGCGCTTGCTTGGCGAGCTCGAGCTCCTCCTCGCGCAGCCCTTCGCGGATCGCCTCGATCTCGCGCAGGCATTCGACGAGCGCCGGCGCGGTGACATCGGTGTGCACCGCGGTCGCGACGGTGAACGCGCCCGCGCGCCGCTCGCCTTCGAACGTCGCGTGCGCGCCGTAGGTGAAGCCCTTGTGCTCGCGCAGGTTCTGGTTGAGGCGGCTCGTGAACGCGCCGCCGAACGCGTAGTTGAGCACCTGCAGCGGGTAGTAGTCCGGATCGGTCGCCGCGACGCCGAGGTGCCCGAGCCGCAGCTCCGACTGCGCGGCGCCCGGCTTGTCGACCAGGTAGAACGCGCGTCGCTCGGCGCGCGGGAACGTCGGCTCGCGGAACGCATCCGCCGCGGGATCACGGCGCGCCGCGAGCCCGTGCGAGACCGGCGCGAGCAACGCTTCGAGCTCGTCCTGGCCCTCGCTCGCCGCGAGCACGAGCCGCGCCGACCTCGCGAGCGCCTGCGCGTGGAAGCGACGCACGTCGTCGAGCGTCAGGCGCTCGATCGTCGCGCGTGTGCCGAGCCCGGGGAATCCGAGCGCCGAGCTCTCGCCGAAGATCAGACGCACCCACACGTTCTGCGCGATCGTGCGGATCTGGTCGCCGCGGGTGTCGATCGCGATCAGCGTCTGCGATTTCAGGCGCTCGAAATCCGCGGGGTCGAAGCGCGGAGCGAACAGCGCTTCCGCGAGCAGCTCGATGCCCGCGGGCCGGTGCTCGTCGAGCACCGAGAACGAGTACACGAGCTCGTCGGGCGTGACGAACGTCCGGAAGTTCGCACCGAGGAAGTCGAGGCGATCGGTGAAGTCGGTCGTCGACAGCGAACGCGTGCCTTCGCCGAGCAGCGCGGCGCACAGCGACGCGAGCCCGAGTTCGGCGTGGCTCTCGCGCACGCGGCCGGCGGCGAGCGCGAGGTGGAACGCGGAGAGCGGGAGCTCGTCGTAGCGCGTGCCGGTCAGCTTCAGCGCACCGTCCGCGCGCGACCAGAAGCTCGGCAAGTGCAGCGACGGCCTGGGCGCGGGCTCCGGCGCGCTCGCGGGGCGGACGTCGGAGCGTTCGACGCGCCGCACCGAACGCGCGTTCGACGCGAGCTCTCGCCGCTCGCCGGGCACGGTCGACAGCACCACCGCGGGGCGTTCGGCGAGGAAGCGGCGCAACACCGCCTCGACGTCCTCCGCGTCGACCGCGACCAGTCTCTCGAGCGCGCGAGTCGCATCCGACGGATCACCGGGCACGATCGCGGCGCGCGCGAGCTCGGACGCCTTGCCCGCCGCGGTCTCGAAGCGCCAGACGTGGTCGGCGCGCGCGCGGTGCTTCATGCGCTCGACCTGCGCGCGATCGACGCCGCGCCCGGCGACCTCGGCGATCAAGCGACGCACGGTCTCCTCGATCTCGTCGAGCGACACGCGCGGCGCGGCGACGACGGAGACCAGGAACTGGCCGGCGATCTCGTAGCTCTCCGCGCTGATCGAGACCGAGCGCGCGAGCAGACGATCGACCGTCAGTGCGCGATCGAGCACCGCCGACTTGTTCTGCGAGAGCAGCATCGCGGCGAGCTCGAGCGCCGCGGTCTCGCGCGCGCCGTGCGGCACGGTCGGCCAGAGCAGCGAGAGCTGCGGCAACTGCACACGATCCTCGAGCACCGCGCGCCGGTCCGTGCCGAGGCGCACGCCGATGCGCGGCGGTGAGCCGACCTCCGGCCCGCGCGGGATCGGACCGAAGTGCTTCTCCGCGAGCGCGAGCGCGCGGTCGGTATCGACGTCGCCGACGATCGCGAGCACCGCGTTGTTCGGGCCGTACCAGCGACGGAAGAACCCCTTGACGTCGTCGAGCGTCGCCGCATCGAGATCCGCCATCGAGCCGATCGGGATCCACGAGTACGGATGGCCGTCGGGGTAGAGCTCGGCGTGCAGCACTTCGCGCACGCGGCCGTACGGGCGGTTCTCGTAGCTCTGGCGGCGCTCGTTCTTGACGACGTCGCGCTGGTTGTCGAGCTTCGCCTGCGTCAACGCGGGGACGAGCCCGCCCATGCGATCCGCTTCGAGCCAGAGCGCGAGCTCGAGGTGTTGCACCGGCAGCGTCTCGAAGTACCACGTGCGATCGAACGTCGTCGTGCCGTTGAGCGTGCCGCCGGCGCCTTGGATGCGTTTGAAGTGCTCGCCTGCGGCGACGTGCTCGGAGCCTTCGAACATCAGGTGCTCGAAGAGGTGCGCGAGCCCGGAGCGCCCGCGCTCCTCTCGCGCGCTGCCGACGTGGTAGGCGACCTGCACCGCGACGACGGGATCGGACCGATCCTCGTGGACGAGCACGCGCAAGCCGTTCTCGAGCACGAACTCGCGGTGAGGGACATCGAGGACCGGTCGGTGCGTCGCGGGCTGGCTCATGCGCGGACATCGTAGAGCGCGCGGGGCGCGGTTGGACGCGCGGAACGGATCCGTCGGGTCGCCGGCGTGCGGGAGTCACGCTCGGTCGATAGTCTGGACGCCGCGTGACGCCGAAATCGTCCTTCGTCCATCGCGCGAGCGCCGCGTGCTTCGTGGGGCTCGCGCTCGCCCTGCTCTTCGCTTGCCGCGCGTACCACCCGCCGTTCCCGGAGGTGCCCGACGAGGCCGTGCCCGCGCCGCCGCCGATCTTCGAGCGCCGCACCGAGTACTACGACAAGGCCGCGACGCAGAAGCGCCGCGAGTGGCACGTCTGGGTGTACGAAGGCGGCGTGACGCTGCGCGACGGCGAGGAAATCGAGTGGTGGCCCGGCGGCGGCATGCGCGCGCGCCGGCGCTTCGACCGCGGCGAGCCCACGGCAGAGTGGACGACGTGGTACGAGGACGGGACGAAGAGCTCGGAGTGCACGCTCGGTTCGGACGAGCTCTCGCCGATGCGCTGGTGGCATGCGAACGGCGTGCTCGCGACCGAGGGACCGGGCCGCAACGGCTCGCGCGAGGGTCGTTGGCGGACGTGGCACGAGAACGGCGCGCTCGAGAGCGAAGGCGAGTACCGCGACAATCGTCGCGAAGGGCCGTGGAAGTTCTGGAACGACGACGGCGGCCTGTGCGAGTCGCGCGTCTACCGCGCGGGCGTCGCGATCGACGCGCGCTGAGCTGGCGCCGCGGTCCGCGCGGTCGTTCGCTCGCTCAGCGCGAGCCCGTCACCTCGATCCACCAGACGCGCTCGGACTCGAGCAGCCCGCGCTCGTCTTTCAGCACCCACGGGAACTTCTCGCCGCGCAGCTCGGTCGTGTCCTTGACGCGGCAGACGACGCGGTAGCGACCGGGCTCGAGGTCCTTGCGCGACACGACGAACTTGTGCGTGCCGCTCGAGTTGCCGTTCACGGTCGAGCGCGGCGTCGCGGTGATCGTCGGCAGCTTGCCTCGGCGCGTGCGGTCGCCGCTCTTCGCGCCCGGCTTCGGCGCGGGTCGGCCCTGCGGAGCCTTGCTGCCTTCGGAGGGGAGCTCGTCGGGGAGCACCCACCACTTGACCTCGAGCGGATGCGACGCGGGCTTCAGCACCTCGACCGACAGCGTGATCGGCTCGCGCTCGAGCTTCAGGTAGTCGTGCGCGTCGGCCTGCGCTGCCGGCGGCAGCTCGCTCTCGATCGGATCGACGCGCGCGTAGATCGCGAGCACCAGCGCTTCCCGGCAGACGACGCAGAAGCGTTCGTCGTTCGCCATCACGCACCCGGTCGAAGTCGGCCGCCACGCGCCGCGTGCCCGACCGAGCGCGCCCTCGTAAATGCCGACGCCCGGGTGCTTCGCAGCGAGCCAATGCGCCCACGGGACCTTTTTCTCGTCGTCGCTCGCGGAGACGTTGATGCCGTCGCGCGCGTCGTTCGCGACCGGACGAGTCTGCGTGTCGTACTCGTCGCTCAGTCCACCGAATGCGTGCCCGAACTCGTGCACGATCGTCCGAACCTCGCGTCCGCCGATCGTCGCGATCCCGCCGCCGCCGGTGCCGAGCACGCCGTTCTTGACGAAGACGATCGCGAGCCGCTCGGAGTCGGGCACCTTCGCCAGCGCGCCGAACACCAGCTTCGCATCGATGCCGACGTGCCCGGCGATCGTGCCGAGCGTGCGCGCGCCGAGCGCGGTGTCGTAGTCACGCCCGAACCCGTCGACGCCGGAGTCGGCGGACACCAGGTCGGCGCGCAGGAAGTTGAAGTACGAGAAGTACTCGCGCAGCGTCGCTTGGCGCGCGAAGAGCTCCGGCACGTCCGCCGCGAGGTCGACGAACGCGTCCATGTGGCCGAGCTCGTACCCGTCGGCCATCAGCACGACGTCGATGCGGTTCGACGACGGACCGTGGCGCACGACGTCGCTCCAGCCGAGGAACGCGCTCGGCTTCGCGCGCTCCGCCGCCTCGCGACCGGCGGGGGTCTCGGGGAACTTGGCGGCGAGGCGTTCGTACACGGCGCGCGCATCGCCGAACCGTCCGTCGCGCGCGCGGGCTTCGGCGAGCTCGAGCTGCTTCTGCGCGCCCTCGGCGGGCGACTGCGCCGCGAGAGCGCGGGCGTTCGCGCCGACGGCTAGGGCGGCGAGGCTGCCGATCACCGCGAGCACGGGCGAGCGCCGAGCGAACATCGTCATGCGACCAAGGTAACCCGCCGCGCGTCGGACTCCACGCAGCGCTTCGCGGCGCGTCCGTGCGGGTCGGTCGGAGTCCGGCGGCGAGCGCGCGTGCCGTGGAGCCGCGCATCGACGATCGCGCTCGCGCCGCAGCTCGGGCTCTGCGCGGACGCAATCCCGCAGGCGAGCGCGGGGCTCCGGGACGGCTCGCCGACGGTCGCGAGCGCGGGCAACCGCGCGCTCGACCCGAGCACGGACGACTCCGAGCGCTGGCGCGGGGGCCTAGAACTGCGCGCCGACGATCACGATCGCGAGCGGCGTGCCTCGTCGCACCGTTCCGTCGCTCGCGACGAAGTCGAACGCGACGAACCACGTGATCGCTTCGAGCGGCGCGTGCAGTCCGCCGAGCGGGAGCTGCACCGCGAGCTGGCCCGACGCCGGCAGGACGGCGACTTCGCGCTCCTTCGGCAACGGCAGCGCGAGGCCGCCGACCGACTTGGGGTGGAGGCTCTCGACGCGCATCCGCACGCGGTCGCCGGCGACTCCGGTGAACGCGAGCGAGAGACTCGTGCGCTCGCGTGCCACCCGTGTGCCCGACACGCTCCGCGCGACGCCGGCGAGCGGCACGTGCACGCCGTTGTTGACGCGGATCGGTTGCCCCGGCGTGCCGCTCGGACCGGACGCGCAGCAGTAGCCGAGCCCGCCGAAGCCCGGGGGGCCGCCGAACGTCGCGCAGTCGAGCAGCTCCGCGACCGGCGATTCGGTGCCGGGAGGTTGGCTGCCGAGGAAGATCCCGTCGCCGCCGTTGCCGCCGTTGCCCGCCGCGATGCCGAAGAGGTCGCAGCAGCCTTGCTCCTCGCCTCCGTGTCCGCCGCTGCCGCCTTGGAACGTCGAGTTCGACGCGAACATCCAGACGTCGGGCGATTCGTACGCGCGCGCGCCGTGGCCGCCGTCGTAAGCCTGGTCGGTCCAGTCGGTGCCGCCCGAGCCGCCGGTCAGCGTGCAGTCGAAGAGCTCGAGCTCGGTCGCGCGCGCGAAGCACGCCGGGCCGCCGGACGACGGCGCGTAGTTGCAGTTCATCGGCGTGAAGCACCAACCGTTGCCGCCGCGCACCGACGCACCGACGATGCGCACGAGACCGTTCTGCGTCACGCGCGCGGCCTGGCCGGCCGATTCGTACGGGGCCGGTGACGGATAGCCACGATAGGTTCCGCCGCGCACGTGGACCGCACCGAGGTCGTTGCGCAGGAACAGCGCTTCGGCACCGCCCGCGAAGACGTCGAGGCCGCTGAGCAGCGTCGGCTTTCCGGCGGGCGTGTGCTCGACGCGCACTTCGCCGTTGACGATCACGCTCGCGCCTTCGTCGGCCGCGATCGTCAGCGCCTTGCCGTCGATCGCAAAGCCCGGGAACGCGCCGGCGCGGACGAGCACGACGTCGCCGTCCTGCGCGGCGTCGACTGCGGCCTGGATCGTCGCGAACGTCTGACCGGAACCGACCGTGTGGACCTGACCGCCGAGGGCGAGCGAGAGCACGAGCGCGAACATCGGTGAACTCCTATGCGTGGGGGGGCGAGCGAAACGAGCTCCACGACGGAGCGCCCATTCGAACCGGTTCAGCCGATCGCGGAAAGTGCTCGCGGTTGCCATGCGGCCGCGCACTCGGGTGCGCGCGGTCGTCGCGCGAGCCGCGCAAGCCGGTTCGGGCACGAAACGGCCCGCGCGCGTCGAGCGACGCACGCGGGCCGCGACTCCGCTGCTAGTTGCAGATCGTGTAGCTCAGGCCGTTCGACAACGACGTGTTGTTCGGCGGCGTGAAGCCGGGATCGCGGCTCCACCATTGCGTGTGGACGACGGTGCCGGGCACCGTGAGCTCCGGCAGCGGGGTCCCGCCGAGCGAGCCGACCGCGAACGCGTTCATGTCGATCGAGAGGTGTCCCGAGCAATCGGTCGCGGGCGGCGGCGTGCCGCCGGAGTTCACGAGAGGCGTGCGCTTGATCGGCGCCGCGACGCAGAGGATCCCGCCCTGGAACGGTGCTCCGGACGGGCCGTGGATGCCGTAGAAGAGCAACGCGGGCTTGTTGTTGAGCACCGCCCAGCCGTGCACGACGAAGCCGCTGCCCGCCGAGCTGCTCGGCGTGCCGGTCGAGGAGATCGACGGCGCGCAGCCTTGCGAGTTGGTCTTCGCGGTGCAGTAGGTCGTCGCGCCGCAGTTCCCGAGCGCGACGCTCGCGGCGAATTCGGAGGTCGAGCCGCTCGCCGTGTTGCGGGCCGTCGCGGAGACGTGCCAAGTCGAGGGGACCGACACCGGGAGTGTCACGTCGAACGATGCGTTGCCGCTCGCGTTGGTCGAGACGTTGGTCGAGCCGAGATAGAGCTCGCCCTCGCCGAAGCCCGAGGCGTCCGCCTGCGGCGACGCGAAGAACTCGAGGACGAAGCTCGCCGAAGCGTTGCTGTTCAGCGTGCCGACCACGCGCAGCGTCGTCGCGGAGCTCGCGACCGACTGGATCACCGGGAAGTTCTGGAGCCCGTTGCCGCCGGTGTCGACGTCGAGCGGATCGTTGGGCGTGACGCCGTGGAGGAATCCGGGGGTGATCAGGTCGATGCCGAGAGCTCCGTTGTCGTGGATCGAGTTCCCGGAGATCACGGCTCCGGTATGCGTGTTGGCGACGCTGATGCCGTCGCTCAAGTTCCCCGCGACCTCGTTCCCTTCGCCCGGGCCCGTGCCGCCGATCACGACGTTTTGCACCGGGCCGAGGTAGTAGTTGAGGAGCGAGATGCCGGTGACGCTACCGAGCACCGGCGCACCGCTGGCGTCCAGGCCGATCGTGTTGCCGCGGATCGTGACGCCGTTGCCCGTGCCGCCGACGAGGATCCCGATGCCGGAGATCGAGCCCGCGCAGTGGGGGTACGTGCCGTGCGCCTGGACCCCCGCGATCCGGTTGTTGCGGATCGTCAGACCGTAGTTCTCGTAGTCCACCGCGATGCCGGCGGTCGTCGCCGCGTGGCCCTGCGCCATCCCGTCGGGAGTCGTGCCGATCCAGTTGTTCTCGATCACCGCGCCGATCGAATCGAAGATCTCGACGGCGTTGCCGCCCGGGCAGCCTTCGCTGAACGTGCCGTACCCGGTGATGTAGTTGCGCTCGCCGAGCGTCGGTCCGCCGACGCGCACGTTCGCCGCGGGCTGACCGCCGGCGATCCAGCCGAGCACGCGCACGCGCTGCACCGTGTTGCCGATCACGACGTTGTCGTGCGAGCGATCGATCTTGATCGAGAAGCCGGTGTTGCCGTCGCCGGGCTGCGAGCCGCCGACGACCGTGAAGGGCGAGTCGTAGACCTCGACGCCGCAGTTCGTGTTCGCGCGGACGACGTTCGCCGAGCCGCCGCTGATCGAGATCGCGGTGCTGTCGAAGCCCTGGATCACGCCGCCGACGTTGTCGACGAGGTACGTCGACGCCCAGATCACGACCTCGCCGCCCGCCGGGTTGGTGTCGCCCGTGAACGCCGTCTGCGTCGTCGCGTCGAGGATCACCGTGTCGAACGCGCGGAAGCCGAGGAACGGCTGGAGCACCACGCGGCCCGGGTAGAGCCATTGGTACGTCCACTCGCTCTGCGGGACGTGGAAGCCGATCGTCTGCACGCCGGGCGTGTTGTCGGATGCGAGACCGGCTTCGACGAGCGAGATCTTGCCGTCGGGACCGGGCAGCTCGGCGATCGTCTGCGCGCCGGCGAAGTCGAGCACGTCGCTCGCGGTGTCGACGAAGATCGTTTGCTGGGCTTGGGCGGCGCTCGCGGAGACGAGCAGCGCGGACAACAGTCGAAGCGGATGGAACGCGTTCATGATCGTGGACCTTTCGGGTTGCCGTCGCATCCGGGCAACGCCCGTGCCCGCGGCGGAGCACGTCGTCGGTCGACAGCGCGCGTCGTACGGGCCGAGCGAGCGTCGGCGCGGCTCCATCGGTATGCGCGATCGAGTTCACCAGGCGGTCGAGAATCGCGCCGTACGCACATGTTCTCGCTCGCGACGACACCCGCTGGTCCCCCGCATCCAGCGCTTGGACGTCGCTCGCTCCGTGCTTCCATGCGCGGGATCTCGGTCGATCGCGCGCGTCGCGCAACGCTGCACCTCCATCCACGATTCGGACGAGGCGAACCGCTCCCGTTTGCGAGCTCCGCTCACTCCCGCCGCGCTGCGGCGACGGAGTCGCCCGGCGCCGACCGACTCGATCCGCGCGCGCCGCTCAGGGCAGCGTCGGGTCCCACCAATTGCCGGTGAGCACCACCAAGCAGAGCAGCGCGATCGAGTCCTCGTAGTAGTCCTCGTCGCTCGCTTCGATCGCGGAGTAGAGCGCGTCGAGGAACGCCTGCTCGCTCGGCTTGGTCATCAGCGCGACCGCGAACGGCGCCGCGAACGCGGTGGTGAAGTAGTTGGTGCCCGGCAGCGCGCTTCCATTCAGGTGGTAGCCCGCGCCGATCGCCTGCGGATTGGCTCCGGTCTTCGAATGGATCCACGCCGCTTCGCCGCGCGCGATGCGCAGCGTCAGCGCGTTGCCGTTGACCAGCGCGTCGGTCGCGAAGCGCCACGGCACGCGACACGCGTTGTACGAGTAGTCGCCGTCGAACGGCCCTTCGAGGAAGTCGGGCGGCGCGGGCTTCGGCTTGGTGTTCGTCGCCGACGTCGGCACGACGAAGTCGGGCAGCAGCGCGGTGGTGAGGCTGTGCTGGCGCACGATCGTGCCGGTGACCGCGACGCACGCCGACGTCACCTGGCTCCACGTCGGGTCGCCGCTCCAACGCTCGAACGCGCGGAAGTGGTCGAGCATGAAGTCCGACGGACGGGTCGTGTACTGGTTGTAGACCGCGCCGCTCGGGCTGACCCAATCGCCGAGCATCGGCAGGTGCGACTGCGGGCCGAGCGTCGACTGCTCGACCGCGGCGAGCACGCGCAGCGCCTCCGCGTGGTAATCGAATCGACCTGCGTTGCCCCATTGGCGCTCGGCGAGCAGCAGCGCGAACGCCGCGTCGCAATCGCCGTCGAACGCGCTGTCGTCGCCGTTCGGGTCCGGACCTTCGTCGTGCGCGACGAACCAATCCATCAGGCGCGCGTCCGACGTGCTCGCGTGGTCGAGCGAGAACTCCCACAGCCCGTCGAACAACGTCTGCGCGTTCGGATCGTGACCCGCGAAGATCGCCGCGAGCATCAAACCGTAGCCCTGGCCCTCGGAGACCGTCGCGTCGGTCGGCGTGCGGCCCATCCGGACGCGAAAGCGCGGATGACCGTCGG
>JADLBP010000078.1 GCA_020847695.1 Planctomycetota bacterium | reverse complement strand
GTGTCATGAGTCACTCGATCGATCGCGGCGCCCCGAGCGGGCCGAACTCGCGTTGCGCGGAGCTCGAGCACGCCGCGTTGCACGCCGCCGGCGCGCTGGAGGCCGCCGAGCGAGCGCGTTTCGCCGCACACGTCGAGGTCTGCGGAGACTGCAACGCCGAGCTCGAGCAGCACGCCGCGACGATCGCGACGCTCGATGCTCTGCAGGTGCAGGACGAGCTCGCGCACGGCCGCGGCGCGGAAGCTCCCGAGCGGGTGCGCACCGCGTTGCTCGCCGCGATCGAACTGGAACGCAAGCCGACGCCTCGCGCGGGCGAGCCGCTCGAAGCGAAGCGCACGACGTCGCCGAGTGCGGACACCGCCGCGGTCGATCGCAAGTGGCAGCGCTGGTCGCACACGCCCGGCGAGACGATCGCGCCCGGCCTGGTCAACGTCGCGAGCTCCGCAGACGGCTTCGAGGAGATCGGCATCGCCGGGATCGAGGTCAAGCGACTCTCGGTCGACGCCGAGGCGCGCAAGGCGACGATGCTGATCCGCATGGCGGCGGGCACGAGCTACCCGCGCCACCGCCACGCCGCGCGCGAGGAGTGCTTCGTGCTCGAAGGCTCGCTGCGAGTCGGCGGGAGCCTGCTGCGCGCCGGCGACTTCCAGGTCGCCGACCGCGACTCGATCCACGATGTTCAGTCGACCGACACCGGCTGCCTGCTGCTGATCGTCTCGTCGCAGGACGACGAGCTCGTGTAGCACCTCCGAGCCGGCCTCCGGGCGCTTGGCGCGGCGACTTCGCTGCACCGCATCATCCAGCGCGTTTCCACGGATTCGACCGTTGCGTTCCGCGCGGCCGCGCCAAGTCGGTCGTGATGCCGTCGCCTATCGTTGCCTTCTGGATTCAAGCGCTTCTCGCTGCGGCTCTTCCGCAAGTCGCGAAGGAACCGCAGGAACTGGGCGCAAACGCAGAATGGATTGCCTTCGTGCGCAGCGCTGCGGCCGGTGGCCTGGGCGATCCCGACGTCGCTCTGTGGTTGCACGTCGCGGCTCGCCACGATCAGTCGGTCGCGTTCGTCGACCCAGCCAAGCGGACCATCCTCTCGCGGGCGGAGCGTTGGCCACGAGTCGGTCCGACGTTGGCACTCGGCGACATCGACGGTGACGGCGCGCTCGAGTTCGCGCATTGTGATGGAGCCCGGCGCTGGTCGGCGCACGCACGCGCGACCGGTCGTGAGCTGTGGACCCTCGGCGAGCCGGAGAGGCTCGGCCTCGTGCGCGCGGCGATCGACGACCTCGACTGCGACGGCGTGCGTGAGCTGGTCGGTTGGTCCTGGCGTCCGCTGGACGATGCCGAGCGAGGCATCGAGATCGCGGTGTGGAGCGGTGCGACCGGAGCGCTGCTCGAGCACCGACCCGCGCCGCGCGGCGTCGCCGCGCTCGGCGAGATCGCGTCGATCGCGGACCTCGATGGCGACGGCGCCGCGGAGCTCGCGATGCTCGGCGGGACGCCGAGCCCGAGTTCAGGCGGCACGTTGGATCTCGTCACGCTGTCGTCTCGCACGCTGGAGGGGCTCGCTCGACTGCGCCTCTGCGCAGACGGGCTGCCCAGCGGAACGGTCCGGCTCGATGGACCCTTCGCGGCGTCTCCGGCGGTCGCCGACTCGTCGGCGGTCGTCCATGTCGCGCGCGTCGAACGCGACGTGGGGGGCGACGAGCACGCGACGTGGCTCGCGATCGACCTCAGGTGCGCGGACATCCGGTGGGCGACGGCGATGACCTTCGTCGGCCGCTCGATCGAACTCGGCGTCGACTTCGGAGCCGATCTCGATGGCGACGGCATCGGGGACCTGCTGACGCGAGCGACGAGCGAGCCCCGCGGCGACGACTGGAGCGCAGCGGAGTCCGTCGGCGTCCTTGCGGTGCTCTCGGGACTCGATGGCCGGGAACTCCGCACCCATGCAGACGCCGTCGGTTCGCTGGGCGTCTTCCCGGTGCGGACGGCGTTCGTGGGTGACCTCGACGGCGATCGAGTGGAGGACTACGCCGGCGTGCGCGCCCTGGACTTCTTCGACTTCGCCCAGACACCGGAATCCGTCGAGTTCTTCTCCGGGCGCACCGGCGAGGCACTGCTGCGCTTTCCCTGAGCGGGCGCGGCTTCTCGTGACGATCGCTGCGCTCAGGCAAACTGACTCATGATGCTTCCGTTTCTCGCCATGCTCGCGCTGCAATCGCCGCCCACCGCTCCGGTCCAACGCATCGAGGGACTGCCGTCGGACCTCGAGTCGCTCGGCTACGCCGTCGCCGTCGTGCGCGATCCGGTTCAACGGACGCACGTCGAGCTCGCGATCAGCGCGCCGAGGCTCGGCTACGGAGACGGCGCCACTGGGTGGGCTGGAGCGACGTTCCTCGTCGACTTGCGCGGACGGCGAGTCGTCGAGCGGCGCGACGGAATCAACAGCTCCGGACTGCAGGTCGAGTGGCTCGGCGACGCGGACGGCGATCACCGGCCGGATTTTGCGATGCTGGGCGGCGACGGAGTCTGGTGGGCGCGATCTAGCGCGAAGGTGATGGCGCTGTGGTCGCACCCCGAGGACGCAAGTTGGTCGTGCGTCGGCGCAAGTTCGATTGGCGACACCGATGGCGACGGAGCGCGCGAGCTCGCAGCGGTCATGCGTTCGCGTCCGTCGGAGCTATTGAAGGAGCGTGCTCCCACGTTCCGCTTCGAGCTCTGGAGCGGCTCGCACGGGCGGGTCGTGCGTCGAGTGGAGCTGCCCTCGGTGGGCGACGTGCCGTGCGCCCCGGTCGAGATCGGTGACGTCGACGGCGACGCGCAGTCGGATTTCGCGCTGCTCTCCGATCCTTCCTGCTCGAAGGGAGCCGCCAAACTCGAAGTGTGGATCGTCTCGAGTCTCGAGGGCGTGGCTCCCTCGCGCGTTCCGATCGCGTTGTCGGTCGGTGACGAGCACTTTCTGTCGGTGGCCGACGTCGCGCCGACTCTGGGAGTGCTCGGCGACTTGGACGGGGACTCGGTCGACGAGGTCCTCGTCGGCGTGGTCGTGAGCCTGAAACTTGGCGGCGCGACGCGCGGTCTCGTGCTCGCGGTCGACGTGCGTCGACGCAGCCTGAGCTGGGCGTTCGCATGCCCGATTGCCCCCAAGCGAACTCGCTGCGACGCGCGCGGCGGCTCCGACATCGACGGGGACGGAACGCCCGACGTGCTCGTCCGCGACGTCGGCGAGCGGCGTTCGTCACCGGTCGAAACGCAGCGACTCCTCGTGCTCTCCGGACGCGAAGGCGGGCAGATACGAGAGCACGCGAGTCCGATCGCCTTCCGGGCGGAGTTCCCTCACTGCGCGGAGTTCGTGAGCGATCTCGACGGCGACGGCGCGGACGAGTACCTCACCACCGAGACCTGCGGGTACATCGACGTCTCGGGTGCGCACGAGAAGGTGCGCGTGTTCTCCGGGCGGACGGGCGAAGAGCTGCTGCGCTTCCCCTGACGTACCGCGCGAACCCCAGAGGTCACATGCGTCCCAGCCGACCCGCCAGCGGCCACTCGATCGGGCGGTGGCGGTCGGGCGGGCCCCACGCGGCGCCGAGCTCGCGTTCGAAGCGCTCGAACTCGCTCGCGCCGCCCGCGCGCACCAGGCTCGCCAGCGCCGACCAGGTCGACACGTAGCCGAGCAGGCCGCGCAGGTCGAGCTCGGCCTCGATCGCGAGCGCGGGGAACCGCAGCTCCTCGAACGGGAACGCGAACTCGGCGTAGCCGTTCTCGACGTGGCGGCGCGCCGGATCCCAGTGCGGACCGAGCACGCCGGCGTAGAAGCGCTCGAACAGCGGGGTGAGCTCGGGCTCGAGCCGCGCGGTCCGGTACGTGATCAGCGCGACGATCGCGCGCGGTTTCGCGACCCGGCGCACCTCCGCGTAGAACGCCGGCAAGTCGAACCAATGCGCGGCTTGCGCGGCGGTGATCAGCTCGACGCTCGCGTCCGAGAGGCTCGACTGCGCCTCGCGCTCGACGCGGTACTCGACGCGCGGGTGGCGGATCGCGTGCGAGAGCTGTTCGCGGCTCGCGTCGGTCGCGATCACGCGCTCGAACGACTCCGCGAGCAACGTCGAGAGCTGGCCCGAGCCCGCGCCGACGTCCCACGCGAGCGCGCGCGACGGCGCGAGCGCTGCCAGCGACTCCGCGAGCTCGCGCGGGTACGACGGGCGGAACGCGGCGTAGCTCGGCGCCGCATGCGAGAAGCGGTCTTGGAAGTCGCTCGACCGCGCCACGTCACTCGGACTCCGCGACCGCGACCGCCGCCGCGATCCCGGCGTCGTGCGTGATCGTCACGTGGATCCGAGCGATGCCCTTGCGCTCGGCGATGCGCGCCGTCGCGCCGTGGAGGACGACCTCGGGCGCGGCGCCGGGCTTGCGCACGACCTCGATGTCGACCCAGCGCACGCCGCGCGTCCAACCGGTGCCCAAGAGCTTCATCACCGCTTCCTTCACCGCGAAACGACCGGCGTAGCTCGCCGCCTTCTCCTTCT
>JADLBP010000077.1 GCA_020847695.1 Planctomycetota bacterium | reverse complement strand
AGCTCGACGACGAAGTCCTCGAGCACCAAGCTCGCGTCCTTCGCGTAGATGCCGACGTAGCCGCTCGCCGGCAGCGCGCGCGGTAGGTCGACCGTCACCGGCGCGCGCTCGCCGACGCGGATCTCCGCGCGACCGTCGGGGAGCACGTGCACCGCGATCTCGGGGTTCTCGTCGTCGCCGATCGGCGGATCGAAACGGCCGGGCAACCGCAGCGGACGCTCGACCGGATTGCCGCCGTTCGACGTCGCGAGCCACTTCACGAATCCGGCGCCCGATCCGTTGATGCCGAACACCAGCCAGTCGTTCGCGACCGTGCCCGAGAAGACGACGCCCCACATCGACGATCGGAACCGTTCGCCCGAGCGCACGAGCTTCGCGCGCACCTCGTACTCGCCTTGCACCGGCGTCTGGGTCGCGATCGCGCCCCACGGACGCACCGCGGCGAGCGTCACGCGGTCGTCCGCGACGCCGAACTCGGTCGGCGGCGCCGAGTGGATCGTCGCCCAGGCGTTCGACGGGCCGCCGAGCGCGCACACCGAGCCCGCGAGCACGCCCTTCTCGCGCGCGACGTCGCGCAGCCGCAGCGCCGCGGTCGCGAGCTCGGGCTCGCCGTCGAACGCCGCCGCCGCGAGCCGCGCGAACGTGTACGCGCGCAGCGGGTACGCCGACTTGCTCTCGTACTCCGCGAGCAGCTTGCGCGCCTCGAGCGCGAAGCCCCGTGCCCGTCCGCGCGCGTTGCGCAGCGCCGCGTTCTTCTTGTCGTAGCCGGCGAGCTCGGCCTCGAGCTCCGCGTAGCGTTTCGGGTCGATCGTCGCCTTGCCGGCGTCGGCAAGGTTCAGGAGCTCCTCGATCACCGGCGCGGCGCTCGCCGGTCGTCCGAGGCGCGAGAGGAGCTGGGCCTGCAGCTCGAGCACCGCGCCGTCGGGCTCGCGATCGACCTTGGAGCGCACGTACTCGACGTGGCCGAGCGCGCGCAGCAGCAGCTCCTGCTCGGGCACCTTCGCCTTCTTCTTGCCGCGCGCTTGGTCGGCAGCCGCGACGTAGCGCTTCGCCGCCGCGAGCCGTCGCGCGCGACGCTCGTCGCCGCGGTGCAGCGGATAGACCTCCTCGTCGAGCCACTTCGCCCAGCGCGCCGTGAAGTCGTCGACACTCGCGAACTTGCCCAGCGAGTCCTTGCCGACGAAGAGCTCCTCGAAGAGCTGCAGCGACGGCGTGCCCTTCTTGATCACGTCGGTGCGGTAGCGAGCGTAGAGAGGCCGGTACGCGTACTCGAGCGTCGTCGGGTCCTCGTACTGCTGCAGGAAGTACACGAGCGACCAACCGACCGAGTAGTACTCGCCGGGATACGAGCCCGGGTCGGAGTACGCGAGCACGTCGGCGACCGTCGGCTTGCCTTGGCGGCGCACGAGCTCGAGCTCGTCCATCCGCCCCTGCGCCGCGTCGGGCCACAAGACGCGCCGATCCGCCATCGCGACCGCGCCTTCGAAGAAGCTCGCCGTGCCTTCGTTGATCCACGCCGGCGTCGAGCCGCCGCCCTCGAGCAACGTCATGAACTGGTGGCTCGCTTCGTGGAAGAGCGTGACCAGCATCGGATCGAGCGAGCCCATGTCCGTCGACGTGTCGTACGTCGTCACCTGCCACGCGCCCGGATCCCACCAACCGAGCGGTGCGCTGGTGCCGCTCCAGTTCCTCAGCATCTCGAGCGGCGACGGGTAGATGCGGATCTTCGCGGGCCGATCGGAGGCCTTGCCCTCGTCGCCGTCGAAGTACACCTGGACGTAGTAGTTCCAGATGTCGTCCATCACGGCGCCCATGCGCTCGACGACCGCGGGCTCGAGGTTGCACGCGAGGCGGTAGTGGCGGCTCGTGTACTCGTACAGCGGCCACGCGCCCGACGGCTTCTCGGTCTCGGCGGCCGCGTCCAGGCTGACCTCGGTCGACGCGGCGCGGATCTTCTCGGCGAGCGCGGCGAGCTCCTCGCGCTCGGGCGCGACCGCGATCGGGATCAACGCCTCCGCGAACTCGAGCGCGCGCTCGGCGTTGCCGTTCTCGACCAGCTTCATCGCAGACTCGAGCAGCGCCCTCGACGCCTTCTTGAACAGCCCGCGGCGCTTCGCCGCCAGCGGATCGGCCTCGAGCAGCTTGCGTTCGATCGCAGCGCCGTCGCGCGCGCCCGGCGTCAGCTTCGCGAGCGCCTCCTCGAGCGCGTGCGCGGCCTCGTCCTTGCGCCCCAGCTTCAGCAGCGCCTGACCGTAGAGCGCGTAGAGCTCGGAGCGTCCGACCGCGCGCTTCAGGTACGCGCCGGCGAGCTTCGCGGCCTCCGCGCTCGCGCCTTTGTCGAGCAGCGCCTTGGTCTCGGCGGCGACCGCGTTCGCGTCCTCGCCGAACGGTGCTCCCGAAAGCTCGGGGTCGCGCGTGGGCGCGACCCCGAGCAAGGCGACGCACGCGATCGCGATCCCTGCGCGTCGCGCGGCGGCGAATCCGCGACCGCGCGTCATCCGTTGCGTTGGAACTCGACCACGACGTCGAACGGGCCGCTGAGCGTCGAGCCGTCTTCGATGCGCACGCGGCTGCCGCCGAAGTCCTGCAGGAGGTCGACCGATTGTTGCAGGCGCTCGGTGCCGTTCAGGCGGAGCGAACGCGCGTGGCCGCCGTCGAGATCCCACTCGAGTTCGCCGCGGAGCTCGATCTGGACGTCGACGGTCACCTTCTGGATCTCCGGCACGGAATCGCCGCCGCCGGTGGGTTGGGTGATGCCCTTGCGAGCCTCCTCGGTCGCATCGTGTTGCGCGTGGACCTTGCCGGAGAGCGCGATCACCGCGAGCCGCCGTCCGCCGGCTTCGCGCAGGCCTTCGAACCGCGCTTCGAGCGTGCGCGCGGCGCTGCCCTCGAACAGCGCCGCGAAATCCATGTTCTGTTGGACCATGTCGGTCATGCGCTCGGCGGAGCCGCGTTCCGGTCGCAGCGAGTGCCCGGTGCCCGGCGCGAGCACGTTGCGCAGCGCGACCACGTCGACCTTCCAGACCGCGCCGACCTCGACACCTTCGGCCGGGACGAAGCCGCGCAGGTCGAAGTCCTCGACCAACGGGATCAGCAGCTCGCTCGCGCCCTCCTTGGCTCCGAAGCGCGGCACGTACGTGCGTTTCTCCGCGTCCCACTCGAAGACCACCGTTTGGCCCTCGAGCTCGCTCTCGAGCTTCAGGTCGCGCGAGCTGTTGCCGAACGCGCCCATGTCCATCGTCATGTTGCCGGTGCCGGTCAGCGCGTCGTACTTGCGCTCGAGCCGTGTCACGCGCCCGCCATCGATCGCCGCGTACACGTCGGTCAGCGCGACGCTGGTCTGCATCGACATCGACATCTCGGCGTCCTGGGGCTTCTGTTGGATCGAGCCGTTCACCTTGATCTCGGCTTCCTCCATCGTGAAGGACTGCTTGACCTCGAAGGTCTTCGAGAGCGACGTGCCCGCGGCCGGCTTGAAGGCGATGCGCTCGAGCTGCGGCGCGAAGGCGGCGAGCGGGGCGACCAGGGCGGCGGCGAAGAGCAATCGATTCGTGTTCATGGGGTCGCGCGATCGGCGCAAATGGGGTTCGAGCGTTCGGGGAGCCGCCCGCGCGAGCAAGCCTCATACCAGGGCGCCGCGGCGATTGTGCGCCTCGGAGCGCGGTCTCGGCAAGCTTGCTCGTCCGCGCTGTCCTCCGGGGCGGTCGGATCGCGACGTCGCGCGCACGTCCTCGCGGCGACGGCGCGCGCTTTCGCCCGCGCCGGGTTGCGCCGCGGCTCGGGCGCACCGCGCCGAAGGAGCCGCGCCGGAAAAGGAGGCGGCGCCGCTCCTCGAGGGAGCGGCGCCGCCTGAAAGTCAGCTCGGTTCGTGGATCAGGGGCAGATCTGTGCTTGCAGACCGTTCGACAGACCGATCGTGAACGGATCGGCCGGGTCGCGCATCCAGTACTGGAAGAAGTAGGTCTTGCCCACGTCGCTCGCGATCAGCGGGAACGGCGTCGTCGTGAACCCGAACGTGTCGGTGACGACGAGCGGTCCGCGCTTCAGCGGCGGCGCGACGCAGAGCGTGCCCCCGTTGAACGGCGCGTTGTTGGAGGCCGCGCCCCAGAACAGGATCGCGTTTTTGTTGCTCGTGCCCTGTTGGAGCTCGACCACGAAGTTGTTCGCCGCGAACGTCGGCGAGCCGCTGTAGGCCACCACCGGCAGCGAGCCGCCGGAGGTCAGCTTCGACACGCAGTAGTTCGACGGCGTCGGGCAGCTCGGGCAGCTCAGCGAGACGACTTGGACGTCGTCGATCGTCCAGCCGCCGAACGTCACACCGACGTCCGACGTCATGCTGAACTCGATCTGCACCGACGCGTTGTTGTCGGCGATCGCGGAGATGTCGAGGTCGACCGGGACCCACGAGCTGTCGATCAGGTCGGAGAGCTGCGGGTTGGTCCACACCGTGGTGCCGTTGACCTTGACGCGCGCTTGGTCGTACTGGCCGGACTCGACGCCCAGCCAACGGTTGAAGCGCAGGTGCACGCCGGTCTTGCCGCTGCAGTTGAACGTCGGCGAACGCAGCCAGTCGGCCAGGTTGTCCGAGTACGCACCGTTCCAGTTGCCGACGCCGAGGTCGTTGCCCCAGACCTTGGTGCCGGACACCGCGGGCGTGGTCGGGTCGCCCGACTCGCCGTTGGTGATGTTGACGCCGACCGTACCGGAGTACTGGAAGTCGTTGGTGCCGGCGGTCGCGCCGCTGGTCCAGCTGCCGTTGTTGGCTTCGAAGTCGTACGAGACGACGCCGACTTCTTGGCCGACGAAGAACTTGAGCACGCTGTTCGGCGCACCGGCCGGGTACGTGCCGCTCTGCAGGTTGGCGTCGAAGCCCTTGACGTAGTACTCGACCGAGGACGGGCAAGCCTGCGCCGGGATCTGGCCTTGGTAGGTGTTGCCGATCACGTGCGACATCTGCATCGACGAGAACGCACCGCCGTTGACGCGGTAGTGCAGCTCGACGGTGCCAACCGGCGGATTGATCAGCGCCGTCGCGTCGGCGTTGACGATGAACGGACCGGGGTTGGTGCTCGACGGGATCTGCGTCACGTTCGTGATCGTCACGAACTGGATCTGGAAGCCCGGGAAGCCTTGGTCCGTGAAGCCGCCGTCGATGTGCGCGTAGTTCGGCGTGCCGTTGTTGATGTTCGCGTCGTCGTCGTCGAGCGTCAGCCAGTGCGTCTCGATGATCGACTTGATCTGGGTGTCGTTGTACGCGTTCATCCAGCTGTTGAAGAGCACGTTGGCCGTCTGCGCGCCGATGGACGCGCCGAGCGCGGCCTTCAAGCGAGTACGGGCCTTCCACATCGCGCCCATGATCACTTCGCCGTCGGCGTGCACTTCTCCGTAGCAACCCGGGTTCGAGTCGCCGCAGAACTGGCGGGTGTTGTTGGCGTCGCGGACGTTGCAGCCGGTGCCGCAGAAGTCGTGACCGACGATCGGATCCTCGAGGATGTACGTCGAGAAGTTGTCGGCGTTGCCTTCACCGAAGCCGTCGGAGCCGTTGCCGCTCGAGTAGCGGTCGTTCATCCAGTGACCCATCTCGTGGATCACGACCGACGAGTTCGCCGTGTTCGTGCAGCCGCCGCCGGCCTGGTAGAAGTTGACCGACGAGCCGTTGTAGTAGGCGTTGCAGGTCGAAGCGATGTTCGCGTTCGCGGTCGCTAGGAAGTCGCTGGTCGCGTCGGCGGGGTTCACCGAGCGCGTCCAGTCGCGCATCTTGCCGATCCAGAGCAAGCAGTTCGCTTGCGCCGTGACCAGGTCGTTGACCGGGCTGTTCATCGTGACGTTGTTGCCGCTCGCCGCGGTCAAGTTCTGCGTCAGCGTGTAGGCCGCGCCGGCGTTGTTGTTGACCGTCGCGTACGTGCCGTTCTGGTAGCGGAACGTCGCGGACACCGGCGCGCTCGCGCCGACGATCGTGAAGTTGCCGTTGGCGTCGGTCTTCGCGTTGCCCGACGAGCTCGTCACCGCGAGGTACGGCATGTTCTGCGCCGTCTCGGGGTTCGAGGCGATGTCGGGGAAGTTGCCCGGCGTCGCCATCGACTTCACGTTGCCGGAGACGTCGAAGTGGTGGATCGCGGCGGCGCGGCTCGAGAGCGTGCCCTCGTTCGCGTCGACGCGGTAGACGTAGCCGGCGGCCCGACCCTGCTCCTCGGAGATCACGGTGATCTCCCACGCGAGCGCCGGTAGGCGGAACTTGCCGCGCACCGCTTGGTCGATCATCAGCTTCGGCTCACCGACGAACGTCGCTTCGGTCGCGGTGTCGGTGCGGAACCAACCGAGCGCGAGCTCGGTCGCGATCGCCGCGCTCAGCGACGGCAGGGTGTCGATCTTCGACAGGTCGCGCACTCCGGTGGTGTCGATCGACAGCAAGCGGCCTTGCGCGTCGAAGAGCACCGTCGCGTAACCGTCGAGCACCGGCACGCCGTCCTTCGCTTGACGGAACTGGACCGTGTACTTGTCGTTCGAGCCGGCGAGCGAGAGCGGCAGGAAGACGACGCCGTCCTCGATCAGGTTCTGGGTCTCGACGCCGTGCAGCTGCTTGGTCGCGCCGAGCCAGTGGCGGGCGAGCGAGTAGAAGTCCGCGTCGTTGGCGGGCGTGAAGAGCGGGGCGGCGCCGCCGCCGTGCAGGAAGCGGGCATAGCCGACTTCCTTGTCGTACACCGCTTGCCAGTTCGTGCCGTGCGCGTCGCGCCAGCCGCCGAGGGCGTTCTGCACCGCGTTGTAGCCCGCGCCGACGTTCGTGACGTCGCTGGGGCTCGTGGAAGGCGCCTGCTGGGCGAAGGACGTCGTGGCCACGACGGCTCCGGCCAACCAGGTCGTCAGAAGACGATGGTTCATGAGTTTCGCTGGGAGGGTGAGGGTTCTCGATGACGCGAGCGTTTGCGGGGTCCAATTGGGGATCGCGACCCCGGTGGGAGTCCGAACGGGCCTCCTGGAGCGGTCCGGCCGGACCCTCTCAAGACGCGGCGCCGGTCGGCGCGGTTCCTTCGAACCGCGGAACTCTTGGTCGGTTCTGGACGAGCCCCTGGAGCTCCGTCGCGCGCGCGTACGCCGATCGGCGATTGCGGGCGAGCTCGCGGGCGCCCAAGATCGCACGCTTCCACGGACTTCGGCGAAGACCCCGACCCACGACGGCGATGAAAGTGACGATCGAGTACTGCGGCGGTTGCCCGTTCCTCGCGCAAGCGAATGCTCTCGCGGTCGAGCTGAAAGACACGTTCGGCGAGGTCGAGGTCGAGCTCGTGCGCTCGACCGGCGGCGCGTTCGAGGTCCGGGTCGACGGCAACCTCGTCTTCTCCAAGAAGGCGTCGAAGCGCTTCCCGGCCTACCGGGAGATCCCCGAGTTGATCGGGGCGTGATTCGCCGCCCGCGAGGGCGAGCAGCGCGCAGACGTTTTCGCGAAGGACCGGCGCGGCGGCGCTAGGCGACCATCAGCCAGAGCAACACCGCCACCAGGACCGTGATCACGACAGAGACGAACGCCTGGGAAGTACCCGAGCTCCGAAGAGCGGTATGGGGTTGCATCGTCAAGGTGTGGGGCAAGAGACCAGGGTGCAGGACGCGAGCGGTACATCAGGAATACCACTGATCGCGAGACCTTGGCGAGGCGACCTGGGAAGAATCTTTCTGCTTTTCCCCTGCGCCGTCGTGACGTCCACGCGCCCCGCGCCAACCATGCGGACCTCCATGAAGCCCTACGCACTCGCCGCACTCGTGCTGTTCGCCCTGTCCGCTCCCTCCGCCGTCGCTGCGTCGCCGCATCCGATGCTCCAGAAGGGCCGCAAGGAGGCCCAAGGCGACGCCAAGGCCGACGCAGGCAAGGTGCTCGGCAACGACGCGGTTCCGCAGGAGCAGGGCGTCCTCGGCACCGAGTACCCGTTGGTCCAGGCGGTGATCCGCGCCGACGCGCCGGTCCACGAGGACACGATGGGCACCGCGCCGCGCGAGCTGCTCGACTTGGCCGGCGCGCCCGGCGGAGGCTTCGCCGTGGTCTGGCAGGACCACCGCGACGGCAACATGGGCCTCTACTTCGAGCGCGTCGGCCTCGACGGCAAATCGAAGGAGGCCGAGCGGCCGACCTACAGCGCCGCGCGCGCGAGCCGCGAGCTCGATCCCTCGATCTCGGTCAACGCCTCAGGCGCCGGCGTCGTGTCGTGGCGCGAGAAGTCGATGCCCAACGGCCTCTTCTTCACGCGCTTGTTCGATGCGGCCGGCAAGACCTCGCCCGCGCACCTGCCGATGGGCTTCGAATTCCCGGCGGGCGGCGGCCGCGGAGCAGGCCCGGAGCTCGTGATGCCCTCGGTCGCGACGCTCCCCGACGGCAGCGGCGTCTGCGTGTGGCTCGCGGTGAACCGCGCGATGCTGCAGGTGATCCGCGCGGCCGGTCCGGCGGTCGAGCCGCCGATCGAGCTCTCTCGCACCGAAGCACCGGCGACCGCGCGACCGGTGATCGGCGCGGCGCAGGACGGCACGCAACTGATCGCGTGGGGGACCCAGGCGGGGATCGAGTGCCAAGTACGTCCGGCGCGCGGTCGCGAGACGCGCAACGCGCTCGGCGCGGGCAAGCCGCTCGAGATCCACAGCGATCGCCGAGGCGGTTGGTGGATCTTCGTCGAGCTCGACGGCAAGCGCGTCGTGCGCCACGCCGACGCCTCGGGCAAAGTCGATCGCGAGGTCGATGCGTTCGCCGATCGCAACGTGGTCGACGTCGCGGTCGCCGACTTCGGCCTGCTCGTGCTGCTCGGGCCCGCGACCGTCGGTGCCGGTGGGCGCGACGGCGCACGCGAACCGGCGCGCGCGAGCGGCCATCAGCTCGCGCTCGTGCCGTTCGAGCCGCTTGCGGTCGTGCCGCAACCGATCGCGTTGCGCTCGGAGACCGGCGAGATGCTCGGCAACGTCCGGATCGCGGCGTCGGGTGCGGTCGGTCTGGTCGCGTGGCGCGAGCGCCGCGGCGGAGATCAGGTGCTGGTCGCGCGGACGATCGAGGCCGGCGGGAAGCTCGGCAACCCCGAGGACCTGACGCACGATCGCGGTACGTCGAACCAGACCGGGCCGGACGTCGCCTCGAACGGCGAGGACCGCGCGGTCGCGGTGTGGATGGACCGGCGGAACGGCGAGAACGAGATCTGGGCGCGCTTGCTCGACGCCGAGCGCGGCTTCGCGAGCCCGGAGTTTGCCGTGCCGGTGCGCGTGCCGGGCGAAGCGGTGCCGGCGGAGCCGATCAGCGGCGGCCAGCCCGCGGTCGCGATGACCAAGGACTCGCGCTTCGCGGTCGCGTGGGTCGACACGAGCTCCGGCGGCGCGGCGTTGTTCGTCCAGGGCTTCAGCGCGGAGGCGAAACCGCTCGCCGCGGCGGTGCGCGTCGATGCGTGCTCGAAGGACGTCGGCGCGCTCGCGCTGGTGACCGCGGAGGAAGGCTACGTGCTGGTCTGGCGTCGCGCGGAGGGCGGGTTGGCGGCGCGCCGCGTCGACTTCGCGTGCCTGCCGCTCGGCGAGATCGAGGTGCTGACCACCGACAAGACCGCGGTCAACGTCACCGCGTGTCGCCTCGACGTCACGCCGCGCGAGCGCGAGAAGCGCGCGTACGCCGTCGCGTGGGACGTGACGATCGCCGGCGTCGGTCGGCGACTGCGCGCGCGGGTGCTCGGCAGCGCGCTGACGCTCGAGGGGCGCGAGCTCTCGTTCGACACGATGTTCCAAGGCTCCGACTGGGACCCGGCGATCGCGCCGCTCGACGACGGCGGCTTCGTGATGATCTGGGTGACCGGCGAGACGCGGATCCGCGACGTGTTCGCGCGCGGCTTCGACTTCGACGGCAAGCCTCGCTCGCAGCCGCACGCGGTTTCGGCGCGCGCGAACGAGCAGGATTACCCGGAGATCGCGCGGCTCGGCGACGGCTCGATCGCGCTCGCGTGGGAGGACGACATCTCGCTCTGGGACTACGTCAACGTGCGGCGGCTCTCGGCGGACCTGAAGAAGCTCGGCCCGCCGCTGCAGCTCTGCGAACGACCGGAGGAGTTCATGCGCTCCCACACGCACGCGAAAGTCGCGGCGTTCGGCGACGGTTTCGTCTCCGTGTGGACCGACACGCGCCGCGGCAAGGGTTCCGACGTGTATTGGAAGCTGGTCGGCCCGCGCTTCGACGTGCGCGTCGGCGGGCGCAAGTGAGTTCGCGAAGCGTTCGAGAGCGCACGTTCCGGGGAAGCGTTTCCACGTCGCGGGGGCGCGCCGCGTTTCGCGCCGTTTCCGATCGTTTCGACCGAACCCAACGCAGGGCGCGTGCGTCTGAGCAGCGGGTCTTCGACGCTCGCCCTGCGCGCGGTCTGGTCCTCTCGGATCATTCCATCAGGAGCCGCAGGCGAGCGCCGAACCCCGTTCGCGCTTCACCTGCCGACGCGTCGGCGCCGCCGGCCGCGGCGGTGCGCGATCGCTCGCGCGTCAGCGCCCAGCGCGCCCGATCGCTCAGCGTGCTCGCTGGCCCGACGCGTGCGTGAGCCGGCGCGCGCGTGCGCCGACGCGCGCGCCGCTCTCGTTCGCGCTGCGTTCGTCGCGCGAACCCGGCCTCGTTTTCCGGTCCGTGAGCGGCCCGCGCGCGCCCGTGCGGGCCGCGTGAGCGCGCCGACATTGGCATTTCGGGCCACGAACGATTATGCAGGGGAGCTTCGCGTCGCTCGCGCGGTCCTTCGCGATCGAGACCACCGCGCATCCCCTGCATGACCCCCGAAGCGCTCCTCCAGACCCTCGCCCAATCCTCTCGCTCCGACGACAGCCGCGCCGCGACCAAGATCGTCGCGACGATCGGTCCCGCCTCCGAAGGTCGGATCGCCGAGCTGCTCGACGCCGGCATGTCGGTCGCGCGCGTCAACTTCAGCCACGGCGGCGAGGCCGATCACCGCCGGCGCGTCGCGCTGATCCGCGCCGCGGCCGCCGAGCGCCGGGTGCCGGTCGGGATCCTCGCCGACCTGCAGGGCCCGAAGCTGCGGCTCGGCCGTCTGGTCGACGGTCCGCGGACGCTCGAGCTCAACGAAGAGGTGCGGCTCGCCGAGGGCGAGACCGCCGCATCGGGCTCGATCCCGTTCAACATCCCGGGCTTCCTCGCCGCGGTGCAGCCCGGCCACCGCGTGTTGCTCTGCGACGCCGCGGTCGAGCTCGTCGTGCACTCGGTCTTCGGCTCGAACGTGATCGCGCGCGTCCGCCGACCCGGCGAGATCAGCGACCGCAAGGGCGTGCACCTGCCGGACTCGGCGCTGCAGCTCGACTTCCCGACCGAGCAGGACCGCGAGCACATCCAGCTCGCGCGCGAGCTCGGCATCGACATGCTCGGGCTGTCGTTCGTCTCGCAGAAGGCCGAGATCGAGCGCGTCCGCGACGTCGCGCCCGGCATCCTGATGGTCGCCAAGATCGAGCGACTCGCCGCGCTGAAGAACCTGAAGACGATCCTCGAGGCGACCGACGGCGTGATGGTCGCGCGCGGCGACCTCGGCGTGGAGATCAACCTCGAGCAGCTGCCGCTGGTCCAGAAGTCGATCATCCAGGAGTCGCTGAAGGCGGGGAAGTTCACGATCACCGCGACCGAGATGCTCGAGTCGATGATCGAGCACAGCCGCCCGACGCGCGCCGAGGTCACCGACGTCGCGAACGCGGTGCTCGACGGCACCGACGCGGTGATGCTCTCCGCGGAAACCGCGGTCGGGAAGTACCCGGTCGAGGCGGTCCAAGCGATGTCGCGGATCGCGCGCGCGGTCGAGACGTCGCTGCGCTATCGCGAGCTCCCGCGCGTGTCCTTCCGGCAGAACGAGCCGACGTTCTCGAACGCGACCGCGCTCGCCGCCGCGCAGGCCGCCGAAGCGCTCGACATCCAGAAGATCGTCTGCTTCACGGAGACCGGCAACTCGGTCCGGTTGCTCTCGCGCTACCGCACCGCGGCCGAGATCATCGCGCTGACACCGAACGAGCGCACGCTGAACGGCATGACGGTCCTCAGCCACGTCCGACCGATGGCGTTCGCGCGCGGGACGAGCCTCGAGGACATGTTGCACGGCGCCCAGGCGCTCTTGCTCGAACGCGGCATGGTGCTGCCCGGCGAGGAAGTGATCTTCGTCGCCGGGGTGCCGCCGGGAGTCTCGCGCTCGACCAACGTGATGAAGCTCCACCGCATCGGCGAAGTCACGCGGCTTCACTGAGGGTTCGCGCCGGGATCCGCGTCCGCCGCGCAGGCGCCGGGCTGCGAGCGGCTGCGTCGAAGCTCCACTCCGACTCCACGTGCGGTCGCGTCGTCGTTCCGCGTCGCCGGAGACTCGCCGACACGCCCTCGGGCCGACGCGTGGTCGCGAGCACGGACTCCGCTCGCCCCGAGATCGTCGCCGCAAGGCGATTGACTCCACCCCGTCGCGCGAGGAGAGTAGCGCGCGACCGGACTCGCATGGCCGAAGCACTGAGTCGAGAGGGGATCGGTCGCCTGTTCTTCGGACGATCGTGGGCCCAGCCCGCCGAGACGCGCATCGCCGCGCGCCGGGCACGCGTCGTCTGCGTCGCGAGCGGCAAGGGCGGCGTCGGCAAGAGCATCCTGTCGACCAACCTCGCGGTGCTGCGCGCGCGTTTGGGCGAGCGCGTGCTCTTGATCGACTTCGACGTCGGCTTCGCGAACGATCACCTCTTGTTCGGGCTCGCGCCGCGCCACGACCTGGTCAGCGTGCTCGAGGGCCGCACGGGAGCGCTCGACGCGGTCGTGCCCGGTCCGGAAGGCGTGTTCCTGCTCTCGGGCGGCGTCGGGCGGACCGAGCTCGTCTCCGCGACGCGCCGCGAGCTCGATCGGCTCTTCCGCGCGCTCGCGCCGCTCGAGGCGCGCTTCGACCGCATCATCGTCGACCACGGCGCGGGCTTGTCGTACGCGACGCTCGCGCAGCTCGCGGTCGCGCCGACGCTCTTGATCGTCACCAGCCACGAGGTGACCGCGCTCTCCGACGCGTACGCGCTCTTCAAGCGCGCGCTCGCCGCGAACCCGAAGGTCCGCGCGGGCCTGGTGATCAACCGCGTGCCGAGCCGCGCGCACGCCGAATCCGCGTGGGAGCGCTATTCCGGCGCGTGCCGCAAGTTCCTCGGCGCGGTGCCCGAGCTGGTCGGCTGGGTGCCCGCGGACGAAGCCGTCGGCGCGAGCGTCGACGAGCGCAAGCCGCTGGTCCTCGCTCGGCCCGAATCTGCGGCCGCGCGCGCGTTCGAACCGATCGCCGCGTGGCGCGCGCTTGACCAAGGCGCCGGAGCGAGCGCATTCTACGACCAAGCTTGCGCGGCGCTGCGCTAGCCACACGTGCGCGTCCTCTCGCTGATCAACCAAAAAGGCGGCTGCGGCAAGACCACGGTCGCGGTCAACCTCGCGGCCGCGCTCGCGCGCAAGGGCCAGCGCGTGCTGCTGGTCGACCTCGATCCGCAAGCGCACGCGACGCTCGCGTTGTCGTGCGACGGCGAAGCGGGGCTCTCGTTGCGCGACGTGTTGGTCGCGCAGAAGCCGGTGCGACGCGTGATCCAGCGCACGCGCTTCGGCGTCGACCTGCTGCCCGCGGCGTCGAACCTCGCGGAGTTCGAGGAGACCAGCGCGCGGATGCTCAAGCCCGAGAACACGCTGCGCGACGCGTTGACCGCCGTCGCGCGCGATTACGACTGGGCGCTGCTCGATTGTCCGGCGCGCGCCGACGGCGTGCTCTCGGCGAACGCGCTGCGCGCTTCGTCGGTCGCGATCCTGGTCGTCGAGACTGGAGCGTTCGCGTTGCAAGGCGCGGTGCGCGCGAGGCGCATCTTCGAGAGCACCGCGCGGGCGCAGGGCTCGCGTTTCGACACCCGCGTGCTCGGCACGCTGTTCGACCGGCGTACCAAGTGCGGGCGCGAGCTCCTGCTCGCGATGCACGCCCGTTTCGGTCGCGACATGTTCGACACGGTCATCCGCGAGAGCGTCAAGCTCCGCGAGAGCGCCGCCCGCGGCACGCCGGTCCCGTTCCTGGCGCCGCGGTCGGGCGCGGCGGACGATTTCGCCTCGCTCGCCGAAGAGCTGCTCGTGCTCCGTCTCGCGGAGGGGCACGATCTCTCGGACGCGCCCGTTACCAAGTCTCGGGTGCGAGCCCCCTTGTGATCGCCGACGGCGAGGGGGATCATCGCACTCGGCTCGCGGGGCGAAGCTCCCGCCGCCGATCGCAATCGGATCCCGTGCTCGGAGGTCGACATGGATGCCTTGGCGCTGCTCTGCAACCTGTACGGTGACGGCCCCGCGACGCTGCGACGCCTGCGCGAAGCGGGCTGCGGCGAACTCGCCGACGTGAGCCGCGTCTCGGTCGACGAGCTCGCGGCGATCCTGCAGAGCTCGTCGGTCGCGGCTCGGCGCTTCCAGAGCGAGGCCGCGTTGCTGACCACGCGCGCGATCGAGATCTGCGAGAGCGACGCGGTCGAGCCGAAGCGCTCGGCGTCCGCCGATCCGACCGCGAGCGCGCCGGCCGCGAGCGAAGCGGTGTCGAGCGCGATGCGCGAGCTCTCGAGCTCGCGCGATCCGGCGATCGAGCGCGCGCTCGCCGCGTGGCGCGCCGCGGACGCCGCCGCCGACGACAGCGGCGCCGACGAGCCGGTGGAGGACGACGAACGCGCCGAACGCCGCCGAGCCGACCGAGACGGCGACCGCGAGAGTTCCGACGATGCGGACGAACGGTCCGGTCTGCAATGGACGCCGCTGCGGCCGGCGTTGGTCGACGGTCTGGACGCGGCGCTGTGCACGCGCCTGCGCGCCGCCGGCATCGAGAACGCCGAGGAGCTGGTCACCGCCGACCTGCTCGACCTCTCGAGCGCGTGCGAGACGCCGCTGACCCGGCTGATGCGCATCCAAGGCCACGTGCGGCGCCTGGTCGCCGCCGAATCGCCGGGGCTCTTGGTGCCGCATCCGCGGCGCGGGGACGCGCGGTTCTCGCCCGATCCGATCGCCGTCGAGCTGCGCGAGCGCGGACGGCCGGAGAGCGAGTCGGGCTCGGGTCCTTTCGCGTGACCCCGATCCGTAGCTGCGCGAAGGCGGAGCGCTAGGCAAGGCATGAAGAAGCTCGGGCTCGCAGGTTGGGTGCTCGCGCTGCTGCTCGCGAGCGCGGCTGGGCCGGGAGACGACGGCCGGCTCGCGCCGGATGGCAAGCGCGGTTTCGGCGGCGGACATCCGCTCGGCGACCTCCTGCACGTCGTGCGCCAGCCCGACGACGCCGACCGGCGGTGGCTCGCCTCGTTGGCCGCGCTGCCGGGCGAGATCGACACGTTCGCGGTGCTCGCGCGCGATCGCTACCAGAAGCGCGGCTACTTCGCGTTGCTCGACGAGCACGCCGATCCCGAGCTCGCCGCGCTGCACGCCGCCTTCCGCGCGGCGGAAGCCGACGCGGTCGCGACGCTGCAGCGACAGGACGCGCGAGCGCAGGCGTTCGCCCGGATGTACTTCGACCTGCGGTTCCTGCTGCGTGCGGAGGTGCTCGACGGCTACGCGGACGAGCGCGCGGAGCTCGCGAGGTCGCTCGCGGTGCTGCGCGCGGCGACCGACGGGCACGTGCAGCTCTCCGAGCCCGAGGCGCGCACGCTCGCGAGCCGCGCCGACCTCGCCGCGAGCTTCCTGCGTGCGATCCGCGCCGACCTGGAGAGTCTGCACGTCGTCAAGCCCGAGAAGGACGTCGAGACCGACACGTTCGTCAAGGCGGACGCGCTGGTCGCGCTCGCCGTGGCGCGCGACAAGGACCGCGAGCAAGCGTTCGAGCTCGCCGCGCGTATCGACGAGCTCGGCAAGCACAAACAGCGGATGATCGAAGCTCTCGGCGTCAGCCGACTGCGCGCGCGGCTCGCCGAAGCGCTCGCGGCGCGCTCGAAGGCGCTCGCGGAGGGCGCGAAGCTCGGCGAGCAGGCCGCGCTGTACTTCGAGGAGCCGAACGACGGCTCGCCGCCGCCCGCGGACATCGCGAAGCTCTCGCGCTCGGACCGGATGCGCATCGCCCGCGAGCTCGCGACGCGCGCGCTCGCGAAGGATCCGTTGCACGAGCAGTCGGTGTGGATCCTCGCCAAGTGCGTTGACTTCTTCGACGGCGAGGTCTTCTCGCGCCAGCACTTCGATCGCTACCTCGCGTTGCGCGGCATCCGCGCGCACCTCTGGGAGACGATTCGCGACCGCAAGCTCGACCGACGCGAGCAGGAGGCGCTCGACGTCGTGCAGCGCAGCTCGGCGCCGCCGGTGCGCTGACCCGCGCCGACGCGCGCGCGATCAACGCGGCGCGAGCTCGAGCGCGACCCGCTCGACCTCGCGACCGGTTGCGACGTTGAAGCCCGCGCGTCGGGCGACCTCTCGGCCGCCGAGCTCCGCGAGCGTCGTCGCGAACTCGTCCAGGCCCCGCGGCGTCGTCACCAGCACCACCGGGCGATGCTCGAGGAGCCACGCACGCGCGGACGCGGGCTCGCTCAGCTTCTTGATCGGACCGCGACCGAAGTAGAAGAGCAGGCTCGGCTCGTCGAAGTCGTACGTCGCGAGCCGCACGCCGGGTTGGACCTCGGCGCGGAGCTCGGCGGCGAGCGGCGGCACCGGCTTCCGTGCGTCGATCGGACGCAGCACGCCGACCACCAGCACGCACGCGCTCGCGAACGAGCCCAGCGCGAGCACGCCGGCCGCCGCGTAGTGCTCGCCGCGTCGGAAGCGGACCAGCGCGAAGCCCGCGGTCGCGAGCGCGAGCGCCGCGAGCAGCCCGGCGCCGACTCGGACGCTCGGCTCGAGCCAACCGAGCCACGCCAGGCCGGCGAGCTCGATCGCGAGCGCCGGCAAGAACACCCATCGACCGCGCGGCAGCCACTTGCGCGTCCGCCGGCCGAGACGCTCGCCGTCCGCCGCGTCGACGACGCGCGCGGCGATCAGCGCGAGCGCCGGGAACAGCGGCAACACGTAGTGCGCGAGCTTGGTCGCGACCAGGCTGACCAACACGAACGTCGTCGCGAGCCAGCCGAAGAGCAGCGCGCGGTCACGCTTCGCGAAGCCTTCGCTCGCCCAGAGCGCCATCAGCGCCGCGGGCAGGTACAGCGACCACGCGCCGAAGCCGATCCACACGATCGGGACGTAGAAGGGGAGCCACGCGAAGTACGCGCCGCCGTGGCTCTCTTGCGCGGTGGTGACGCGGTCGAGCACGTGGTGACCGAGCCCCTGGCGCGCGAACTCGCCGTCGGTCGCGAGGTTCGCCGGCACGGCCCACACGAGGAACAGCGCGAGCCCGGTGAACGCGGCGACCGGCAGCAGCCGCCGCCACGGACGGAGCTCGCCGACCGTGCGACCGAGCACCAGCGCCGCGCCGACGGCGAGCACCGGAACCGCGAGCCCGATCGGCCCTTTGAGCAACAGTGCCGCCGCGATCGCCGCGGAGAATCCGAGCACGTGCGCGAGCCGCGTTCCGTCGACGACCGCGTGGACGCAACATGCGAGCGCGGTGGTCACCAGCCCGAGCAAGAGCGCGTCGGTGGTCGCGAGCACGCTCTCCGCGAACGCGAGCGGCGTCGTCACCAGGATCAGCGCGCCGAGCAAGCCGACGCGGGCTCCGAAGAGCTTGCGCCCGATCGCGAACGTCGCGCACGACGCGAGCGCGAGGCCGACCGCGGACCAGAGGCGCACGCTCCATTCGCTCGCGCCGAAAGCGCGGATCGGCAGCGACATCAGCCAGTAGACAAGGATCGGCTTGTCGGCGCGCAGCCGCTCGTTGAACGTCGGGTAGAGGTAATGGCCGTTCTCGACCATCTCGACGGCCGCGCGCGCGAAGCGCGGCTCGTCGCGGTCCCAGAGCGTCGTCTGCGAGGACGCGAGCGTGCAGACGAGCACGACGACGAGCGCGAAGCTCGCGATCACCGCCGCGTGGCGTCTCGGGTTCGCGGTCCGGGGGCTCATGCTCGTGCTCGGCGCATCTCGTGTTCTCGGCGCACGAGCGTAGGATCGCGGCGGAGGGTTTCGAAGCATGCAGGTGTTCCCGTGGATCTTGTGCGGCGTCTTCGCGCTGCTCTTCCAGGTCCCCGCGCGGTCCCAGGCGCCGTCGGAACCGCCGGTGCGAGCCCTCGACGTACGGGTCGATCCGCGGATCGAGCTCATCGCCGCCGTCGCGCGGCTCGCGGGCTTCTCCGAGTACCGCATGGCGAATTCCGCGTCGCCGTACTCCGCGCGCGTCGACGCGCACTTCGCTCGCTGGGCGGATCACCCGGTGGTCGCGAGCCTCCAGCGGCTGCGCGCCGAGCGCGGCGTGTCCTACGACGCGCTGCCGAGCCTCGCGGTGCACCTCGGTCCGCTGCCGGAGCTCGTCGAGCGCATCCCCTTCGATCGCGCGCCCGAGCGGCTCGACGCGCGCTGGGGCGGCGTCGGCGCGCGGCCGTTCCTCGCCGAGCTGCGCGATTTCGTCGCGCAGTCGCACGCTGCCGAGTTCTTCGCGGGCGAGCGCGAGCTCTACGCGAAGACCGAGGCGCGGCTCGCCGAGACGCTCTCGACCAGTCGCGCGTTGCCGTGGTTCGACGCGTTCTTCGGCGTGAAGCAGGGGGCGAGCTACGTCGCGATCCCCGGGCTGCTCTGCGGCGGCGGCAACTTCGGCGTCGGCGTGCGCTTCGACGACGGCACGCCGGAGGAGGTGCTGCCGGTGTTCGGCTGCTGGTCGTTCGATGCCGACGGCGTGCCGAAGTTCGATCGGAGCTACCTGCCGCTCTGCGTGCACGAGCTCGCGCACACCTACACCAATCCGTTCGTCGATCGCTTCGCGAAGGAGCTCACGGCCGCCGGCGATCGGCTGCACGCGTCGTGCGCGACCAAGATGCAACGCCAGGGCTACGGCAACGGCCGCACGCTCTTGTACGAGTCGCTGGTGCGCGCGTCGGTCGTGCGGTGCCGGCTCGCGACCGAGGGCGAAGCGGCGGCGAAGCAGCAAGCCGCGGAAGAGCGAGCGCGCCATTTTCGCTGGGTGCCCGAGCTCGCCGAGCTGTACGGCGAGTACGAGCGCGATCGCGAGCGCTATCCGACGTTCGAGGCGTTCATGCCGCGCATCGTCGAGTTCTTCGAGCGAATCGCGAAGGACGCGAAGTCCGAGGGTGAAGGCGCGCCGAAGCTGGTCTCGATCGAGCCCGCGTCCGGCGCGCAGGACGTCGATCCGAGCGCGACCGTGATGACGATCCGGTTCGATCGACCGATGCGCGATCGGAGCTGGTCGATCGTCGGCGCGAAGCGCGACACGCCCGAGATCTCCGGCGAGCTCGCGTACGACGCGGAGCGAAAGGTGCTGACCGTGCCGATCCGCCTCGAAGCCGGCCGCACGTACCGCTTCTCGCTGAACAGCGACACCAAGCGCGGCTTCGTCGGTGCCGACGGCGTGCCGCTCGAGCCGATCGAGGTGACGTTCACGACGCGGCCGTGAAAGCGAGCGAGCTCGGCTCCGGAGGGAACCGAGCTCGCTCTGGGTCGCGCCGCGTTCGACGACTACGGCGTGAAGTGGATCTCGAGCGCGTTGGTCGTGTTGAAGCCCGCTCCGCACGGCCCCGTCGGATCGCGGTACCACGCTTGGAAGCGCCGGGTCGCGCCGGCGGAGATCCATGCGCCGCCCGCGAGGTGCGACTCGATCCACGCGATCTGGCCCGGGCCGTACGCGAGCGTGCCGCTCGCGCTCGCCTTCTTGACCGCGAAGCGATAGATCGGCGCTCCGACGCAGCGCAGTCCGTCGCCGAACGGCGTCGCGTTGACCGCGTTCGCTCCCATGAACACGAGACCGTTCGCGTTCGGCGGGAGCTGCGCGGCGGAGAGCGCGAAGTCGTCGGCGGCGACCGAGCTCGTGCCGAGCGCGCGCAGCGTTGCGCCGACGCCGGTCGAGTTCTTGCAACCGCTCTGCGTGCCCGATGCCGACGAGTTGCCGCACGGGCAGCTCGCGCCCGCCGCGCTGCCGTCGCCCGCGCAGTACGTCGTGCCGAGCGGTTGATCGAGCACGGTCAGCGACGCGATGCCGCGGCTGCCGAAGCTCATCCACAGCTCGTAACCGCCGGCGATCGGCTTGATCTCGAAGTCGTTGATCGCCGCGTGCGGCAGGCCTCCCCACTGCGGCACGCCGCCCGGCGGCGCCGGGAACTTGCCGACGTTGACGCCGTCGAACCAGCACAGGCCCATGTCGTTGGACGGGTACTCGGCGTCGTAGCTCATCCACACGCGACCATCCGGCGTCACGCCGAGCGGGCGCACGTGCTCGCCCGGGAACGGCCAGCCCGCATCGTGTTGCCACGACTGGAGCACGTTGCCGTTGCCGTCGAGGTGCATCAGCGTGCTGCCGGTGCTGGTGAACTGCTGCCACGTGCCGATCCACGAGCTGCCGTCCGCGCCGATCGCGAGACCGGTGAACGACTGCGAGGAGCCCGGGTAGTCCGCCGGAGTCTTGCGCAGCGACGTCGTGCCGTTGGTGCGCATCAGCTCGAGGTCGTTCGCGGCCCAGATCGTCGCGGGGTCCGTCGGGTCTTGCTTCAACGCCGCGCCGCCGCCGATGCCCGGCACGTTCGTCCACGTCGATCCGGTGTAGAACCCGAGCCCGATCGTGCCGCCGATCGCCCACAGGCGTCCGGTCGCGTCCTCGAGCATGCGCGTCGCGCCGTCGAGTCCGGGCAGTTGCTGGAAGGCCGAGCCAGTCCACTCGTGGACGCCGTAGATCCAGTCCGCGGGCGACGCGACGAAGCGTCCGTTCGAGGGCCGGTACGCGATCGCCTGGCAGTTGTCGGTCATGAACGGCCAGTCGTAGCCGAGGCCGTACGTCGCTTGGTTCCAGGAGACCCAGCGCTCGCCGTCGAAGCGCGTCATCCCGCCGGTCCCGGCCGCCGCGTTCGCGGTCGCGTACACGTAACCGTTGACCGGATCGATCGCGAGGTCGCCGTTGAAGCTGTCGCAGTTGCCGGTGTTGGTGATGCGATAGCGCTGCCACGCACCGGTCGCGACGTCGCGCTTCGCGGCACCGCCGATGCCGCACAGCCACACGTTGCCGGCGGCGTCGATGTCGAAGCCGTCGATGAAGCCGCCGATCGGGACGGGGCCGAGGTTGGTCCACGCCGAGCCGTCGAAGCGTTGCAGGTTGCCGAAGCCGTCGACCATCAGCGCTTGGAAGTTGCCGAACGCGTGCACCGCGGCGATGTACGGCGGCGCGACGGGCAGCGTCGGCAGCGGCGGATGGATCCACGTGCCGTCGGGACGCATGCAGTCGAGCGTCGAGTCCCACGTGTCGACCATGCGCAGCATCCACACGTTGCCGACGTCGTCGACCGATTGCTTCGAGATCAGCTCGCGCGGCTGGTTCGCGGTCAGCGGGTAGCTCGTCCAGACGTTGGTGGTGCTGTCCCAGCGCGCCGAGCCACCGAACGAGCCGCCGATCGACGCCCAGACGTAGAAGCCGCCGCCGGGCTTGGGCTGCGACGCGATCTTGCCGCCGTAGAGCCCGAGGCTCGACCACGTGTTGGTCGCCGGTTGGTAGCGGCTGATCCCGCCGCCGCCCCAGATCGACGAGTACGCGGAGAAGATCACCGAACCGTCGGGAGCGAGCTCGATGTCCTCGGTGAAGCCGCCGGGCAGCGTCGAGTTGCCGGGACCGAAGCGCTGGATCGAATCGCCGCCCTTCTTCGGGTCGAAGCGGAACGCGCCGCGCCACGTCGCGCACCAGAGCTTGCCCTGGCCGTCTTGGAGGATGTCGGTGACGCGCACGCAGCCTTGGTCGTTCGGGTGTCCGATCGCAGGCCAGTCGACGTTCGAGATGTCGATCCAGCGATCGTCCGCCTGGACGAACTTGGCGACCCCGCCTTCTTCCCAGATCGGGTTGTAGCCGCCGATCCACGGATCGCCGTCGGCGCCGATGTAGAGCGCTTCGTTGTTGTCGCCTTGGATGCCGGTGTTGTTGGGGCGGAAGTAGCGCCAGGAGTAGGCCTGCTGCGCTTGCGCGAGCTCGACGCCGGCGGTGAGCGCCAGCGCGGCGAGCGCGATCGTCTTCGAGTGCTTCATCGGTGTTCCAGTTCTACTCGGTTGCGCGGGCCCCTGCGGCGACCGCGGATCGCGAGCCGAGGCTCGCGGAGCGCTGCGCGGCGATTCGATCGACGTCGCACGATCCAGATTCCGTACCTGCCGGCCGAAGCTCGGACGCAGGACGGCGCCAGGGGCGCGCGCGGCGCGGGTTCGAGCTCTTCGGCGAGCAGTCTTTTCCAGCGGCGACCCGCCGGACCAACCGGTGTGCCGCCACGTCAGCCCATGCGCGGTCGGAGCGCGCGACCGGTCAAAAAAAACCTCGAACTCTCGCCGGACCGACGCTGCGGGGGGGTGCGCGGTCGCTCGTATAGTTACGGAAGCCGCCGCTTCCGGCGCGCGCCTCGCCGTGGGTTCGAGCTCCTCGGAGCTCGTCCACCGCGGGCGCGCGACTTGCGACTCGCGACGACGCTCCCGATGCCCGACTTCACCCGCATGCTCCGCTCGGCCCAAGCGGGCGACGCCGAGGCCGCCCGCGAGCTCGCCGCGTCGCTCTACGACGAGCTGCGCGAGCTCGCGCGCCGCGAAATGGCGGGCGAGCGCTCCGACCACACGCTGCAGCCGACCGCGCTGGTCAACGAAGCCTACCTGCGGCTGGTCGGGGGCAAGGACGCGACGTTCTCGGACCGCGACAGCTTCTTCGCGGCCGCCGCGACCGCGATCCGGCGCGTGTTGGTCGACCACGCGCGCAAGCGCGCTCGCGACAAGCGCGGCGGCGGCTTCGCGCGCGTGCCGCTCGAGGGCTTCGACGTCGCCGAGCCGCTCGAGGACGAGGACTTGCTCGCGCTCGACGACGCGCTCGCGGCGCTCGCCGACTTCGACGCGACCAAGGCGCGCATCGTCGAGCTCCGTTTCTTCGCCGGCCTCTCGGTGGAGGAGGTCGGCAAGGTGCTCGGCGCTTCCGAGTCGACCGTGCGCCGCGAATGGCGCGTCGCTCGGGCGTGGCTGCGCGCGCGGATGGACGGCTCGCGTGGAGAGTGAGCGCTGGAAACGGATCGAGGCGCTGTTCCATCGCGCCGCCGATCTCGCCGCCGACGAACGCGCCGCGCTGCTCGACCGGGAGTGCGGCTCCGACCGCGAGCTGCGGCGCGAGGTCGAGCTCCTGCTCGCGAACGACGCCGCCGGCGACGACGCGTTCAGCCGCGTCGAGACGCGCACGCGCACCGCGGGCGAGGATCCGATGCTCGGGCGCACGCTCGGCGTCTACGCGCTGACCGAGCGGCTCGGCGCGGGCGGCATGGGCGTCGTCTACCGCGCGCGGCGCGCGGACGGGCTGTTCGAGCAAGAAGTCGCGATCAAGCTCATCCGCGCCGAGCGCGCGACCGAGTGGATGTTGCGTCGCTTCGAGTTCGAGCGCCGCACGCTCGCCGCGCTCCAACACCCGAGCATCGCGCGTTTGTACGACGGCGGCACGACCGACGAGGGCTGCCCGTACCTCGTGATGGAGCTCGTGCGCGGCGAGACGATCGATCGTTACGCCGAGAGCCAACGGCTCCCGCTCGCCGCGCGCCTGCGCCTGTTCGCGCAGGTCTGTCGCGCCGTGCACTACGCGCACCAGAACCTGGTCGTGCACTGCGACCTCAAGCCGGCGAACATCCTGATCGACGAGCGCGGGCAGCCGCGGCTGCTCGACTTCGGCATCGCGCGGTTGCTCGAAGAGGAGCCCGACGAAGCGACGCCGGACGCGCCGCGCACGCTCGCACGCGTGCTGACGCCGGAGTACGCGAGTCCCGAACAGCTCGCGGGCGGCGCGGTGACGACCGCGCTCGACGTGTACTCGCTCGGCGTCGTGCTCTACGAGCTCCTGACCGGCCGCCGGCCGTTCCAGAGCGACAGTCGCAGCCCCGCGGATTGGGAGCGCCTGATCCGCGAACGCACGCCGGAGCGCCCGAGCACGCGCGTCTTCCGCGCCGACTCCGCGCGCGAGCCCGGGGCGATCGCGGCGACGTTCAAGAGCACGCCGGCGGGCCTCAAGCGCGCGCTGCGCGGCGATCTCGATCGCATCGTGCTGATGGCGTTGCGCAAGGAGCCCGAGCGTCGTTACGCGTCGGCGCAGGAGCTCGCGGACGACCTCGAACGCCATCTCGCGGGCCAACCGGTGCGCGCGCGCGCCGATTCGATCGTCTACGTCGCGTGGAAGTTCGTCCGGCGCAACCGCGTCGCGGTCGCGGCCGGCGTCGCGGTGCTCGCGGCGCTGTTGTACGGGCTCTTCTCGGCGCGGCGTAGCGAGCGGCTCGCCGAAGCCGAGGCCGCGCACGCGCGGATGGAAGCGGACTCGTTCCAGAGCATCTCCGACTTCCTGATGGACGCGTTCCTCCCGGCGCAGCCGTCGCAGGACGCCGCGTGGCAAGCGCACGCGCAGAAGCTGATCGTCGCGCACGCCGAGCGCGTGCATCGCCAGTACGCGCGCAACGACCACGTGCGCGCGAACTTGCTGGACACGCTCGGACGCGTGTGCATGCGGCTCGATCTGCTCGACGACGCGCACCGGCTGCTCGGCGAGGCCGCGGAGATCCGCGAGCGAGCGTTCGGCCGCGATTCGCTCGAGTACGCGATCTCGCTGCGCGGCCAGGGCCAGTTCGCGTACCAGGTCGGCGAGTTCGAGCGCGCCGTCGAGCTGCTGACCGAAGCGCTGCAAGTCAACCGCGCGGCGGGACCGAATCGCCACGCCGAGGTCGACTCGGTCGCGAACGACCTCGCGGCGTGCTTGCGCAACCTCGGTCGCGACGACGACGCCGAGGCGTTGCACCGCGAGGCGCTCGCACTGCGGCGCGCGGACGACGACGGCTCGCTGCCGGTCGCCGAGAGCCTGAACAACCTCGCGATCGTGCACCAAGGGCGCGGCGAGCTCGAGCTCGCGATCACCGAGCTGCGCGAGGCGCTCGCGATCCGCGGCGGGATCTTCGGCGACGCGCATCCGTTGACGCTGCAGACGCTCTCGAACCTCGCGGCGACGCTGTGGCGCAAGGGCGAGCGCGACGAAGCCGGGCTCGCGATGCGACGCGCCGAAGCCGGCTACCGCGCGCTCGGCGGCGACGGCGAGGAGGGGCTGGGCTCGGTGCTCTCGAGCCTCGCGACGATGCACCTCGCGGTCGGCGACGTCGCTGCGGCCGCGCCCGCGCTCGAGGAAGGCCTCGCGCTGCAGACCAAACGGCTCGGGCCCGAGCACCCGGAGGTCTCGCGGACGCTCTCGAAGCTCGCGTTGCTCTACCACGCCGAGAAGCGCGACGACCGGGCACGCGAGTGTTGGGAGGAGGTGCTGCGGATCCGTCGCGGCCCGGACATCCCTCCCGCGTTGCTCGCGGAGGGACTGCACGGCTACGGCGTGTTCCTCTCCGACGTCGGCGAGTGCGAGCGCGCGATCCCGTCGTTCGAGGAAGCGCTCGCCCTGCTCCGCGCACAGGCGTCGGGCGATCCGCTCGCGCCGGCGCGCGCCGAATACGTGCTCGGGCTCTGCCTCGCGCGCGTCGGACGCCCGGACGCCGCGCGCGAGCACCTGACCGAAGCCGCGCGGCTCTACGACGCGACGCCGGGCGCTCCGGCCGCCGAGCGCGAGCGCGTGCAACGCAACCTGGACGAGCTCGCGGCTCCCGTCGACCGCTGAGCCGCGTTCGAAAGCGTCCGTACGCGCTCCGTCGAGCGGCGCGGAACGGGCGGGGGCTGCTAGACTGCCGCGCCCTCGACCCGCCGCGAGAATCCACGCATGAACGTGCGAGCGCCCGTGACCGTCCGACCTTCGTTCCTGATCCCCGATTGCGTCGAACGGCCCGCCGACGACCCGATCTTCGCGCTCAACGCCGAGGCGTCGAAGCGCCGCGCGGCCGGCGAGAAGGTCGTCAACGCGACCCTCGGCGCGCTGATGGACGATCAGGGCGAGCTCGCGGTGATGCCGAGCGTCTTCGCGGCGCTCGCGCGCGTGCCGCAGAAGCGCGGCGCGGGCTACGCGCCGATCGCCGGCGTGCCGCGGTTCCTCGAGCTCGTCATCCGCGACCTCTACGGCTCGAGCGCGCTCGCCGAGCAATCGGTCGCGGTCGCGACTCCCGGCGGCACCGGCGCGCTGCACCACGCGATCGTCAACTTCCTCGAGCCCGGTCAGGCGCTGCTGACGACCGACTTCTACTGGGGACCGTACAAGACGCTCGCCGAGCACACGCGCCGACGCGTCGAGACGTTCCCGATGTTCGACGCGCGCGGGCGCTTCGACGCCGCGGCGTTCGAGCGCGCGTTGGAGACCCAGCTCGCGCGCCAGGGACGTGCGTTGGTGATCCTGAACACGCCGTGCCACAACCCGACCGGGTACGCGCTCGACGAGCGCGAATGGCAGGACGTCGAGCGCGTCGTCAAGAGCGCGTCGACGCGCGGCGCGGTCGCGCTGTGCATCGACTTCGCGTACGCGCGCTTCGCGCCCGGCGCTGCCGACGCGTGGGTGAAGCACGCGGAGCGTCTCGCGGGCGACGCGCTGATCCTGGTCGCGTACACGGTCTCGAAGTCGTTCACGCAGTACGGCGCGCGCGTCGGTGCGCTCGTCGCGACGCATCCGAGCGAGCTCGAGCGCAAGCGGATCTTCGCCGCGCTTTCGTTCTCGTGCCGCGGCACGTGGTCGAACTGCAATCACGCGGGCCAGCTCGCGGTCGCCGAGCTGCTCGGCGATCCCGTGCAGCGCGCCGCGGCCGACGCCGAACGCGACGTGCTGCGCAACCTGCTCTTCCAGCGCGTGCAAGCGTTCAACGCGGCGGCGGCGAAGTCCGGGCTCGCGTACCCGCGCTACGAAGGCGGCTTCTTCGTCACCGTGTTCTGCCGCGACGGCGAGCGCGTCGCCGAGCGCATGCGCACCGACGGCGTGTTCGTCGTGCCGCTGGCCGGCGGCGTGCGCGTGGCGCTGTGCTCGACGCCCGCGGCGGACGTGCCGAGGCTGGTCGAGTCGCTCGCTCGCGCGATCGCGGCGGAGTCGCGCCCGTGAGTTCGGGCGACGGCCAGCGCTGGGAGCTGGAGCATCGCTACGGGCCGCGCGTGCACGTGCTCGACAACCTGTACTTGCTCTCGGCGCTCGCGCGGCTGTCGAGCCCGCACGTCCGGCACCCCGAGATGACCGCGATCCTGCGGTCGATCTACCAAGCGCTGCTCGTCGCCGTCGCCGGCCGCGAGTTCCCGCGCGTCGCGGCGGAGGTGCCGACGCGGATGCAGGAGCTCCATCCGAAGGAAGGCGTGTGGCGCGGCGAGGTGTTCGATCCCGCGACGCGCGTCGTCGTCGTCGACGTGATCCGCGCGGGGATCGTGCCGTCGCAGACGTGCTTCGAGGTGTTGACCAGCGTGCTCCCGCCCGAGAACGTGCGTCTCGACCACCTGAACATGGCGCGCGTGTCCGACGCGGACGGCCACGTCGTCGGCGTCGATCTCTCGGGCTCGAAGATCGGCGGCTCGGTCGAGGGCGCGGTGCTGCTGTTGCCCGATCCGATGGGCGCGACCGGTTCGACGACGCTGCGCGCGGTCGATCACTACCGCGAGCATCACGGCGAGCCCGCGCGGATCATCGCGATGCCGATGATGGCGACGCCGGAGTACTTGGCGAAGGTGACGAGCTCGCTCGAGCGCGCCGTCGTCTACACCGCGCGCCTCGACCGCGGGCTGTCGCCGCCCGACGTGCTCGCGACGCCGCCCGGGACGCATTGGGACCGCGAACGCGGCCTCAACGAGAAGGGCTACATCGTCCCGGGCGCCGGCGGCATGGGCGAGGTGCTCAACAACTCCTGGTGCTGAGTCGCATCATCGGGTCGCGACACCGACTCGCGACTCCCGACTTCGGGAGCGGTGCGATCCGCGCGTTGACGCATTGAGCGGTCCTCGGCACCATCGCGCGGCGTTGCGATCGGGGTGCCTCACTTGCCATGTGGAACCGACGCGGCGTTTCGTTGCCCACTAGTTTCGAGGAGAGTCCATGCAGCGCTTGCAGCTTTCGTGCTTGTTCGCATTCGTGTTCGCATGTCTTTGCGGTTGCACCGGTTTCCGAAAGGGCGAATCCGGCGCTGTGGTCAAGAACCACACCGGGACGGTTCCCGCCGGAATCGTCGAACAGACTTTCTCTGGGAGTCAGATCGTGTTCGTCGAGCCCATCGACATCGCGCAAGACATCCAGAGATCGCTGGAGCGACAGGTGGTCGCTGCTGGATTGCCGAAGGAAGAGGTGCCCTTGATGCTGGAGGCGATTCGTGCGGAGGTGCCCGAGACTCTCTACAACCTCGCCATCGGCGTTCCCGGTCTCGTTTCACTTGACGACCGCGAGCAGGCGCGTGCGCGCGCGACACTAGTCGTCCGGTGCGGCATCTCCAGGCTGGATCTCGTCGCGGCAGAAGACCGAGAGTCCGCGCTCGTCGACAAGGTCACCGGTCAAGGTGACTCGAAATCTGCGCTGTTCCGCACGGGTGTCACCCTGACATTGGTAAAGGACGGCGTTCGGCGCGCGTCATCGAATGCCGAGAGCGAAGTCCGCTACGACAAAGAGACGTCGCAGCACGCTGCGTTGACGGAAGCGGGTGCTTCGCAAGCCGACCTCGCATCGAAGGCGAGTGTCGATCTGTCGCTCGCGCCAATCAAGCGTTCGGCACAGGTGGCGACGCAGATCGCGTGGGGTGACCTCTGGCGCGGTTTGGCGCCCGCGGCTAAGCCGAGCAATCAGCCCGCGAGCCCGTGAGCCGCTCCGTCATCACTATGATGGCAAGTTGGTGGCGGTGGCTCAGACGAAAGTCGAGTCCTTAGCCGGTCAAACACCACGTAAAGCGTGTTTCGGCGTAGAGTTCGACGCCGATGGACATCCGCGACTACAACCGCGACGCGTGGGATCGGCAGGTCGCGCGCGGCAACCGGTGGACGGTGCCGGTCGGGACCGAGGTGATCGAGCGCGCGCGGCGTGGCGAATGGTCGATCGTGCTCACGCCGACCAAGCCGGTGCCGCGCGCGTGGTTTCCGAAGCTCGACGGCGCGCGCACGTTGTGCCTCGCGAGCGGTGGGGGACAACAAGGCCCGATCCTCGCCGCCGCCGGCGCGCGCGTCACCGTCTTCGACAACTCGCCAGCACAGCTCGCGCAGGACCGGCTCGTCGCGGAGCGCGACGGTCTCGAGCTCGCGACCGTCGAGGGCGACATGCGCGAGCTCTCGGCGTTCGCCGCGCGCTCGTTCGACCTCGTCGTGCATCCGTGCTCGAACGCGTTCGTGCCGGACGTGCTGCCGGTGTGGCGCGAGGTCGCGCGCGTGCTCGCGCCGGGCGGCGTGTTGCTCGCGGGCTTCGTCAACCCTGCGTACTACGTCTTCGACGAGTCAGCGGCCGAGCGGGGCGAGCTGGTCGTCCGTCATCCGTTGCCCTACTCCGACGCGACGCGCCTCGACGACGCCGAGCGCGCCGCGTTGGTCGCCGCGGACGAGCCGTTCGTGTTCAGTCACTCGCTCGAGGAACTGCTGGGAGGCCAGCTCGAAGCCGGCCTCGCGTTGACGCATCTCTTCGAGGACGCGAAGTCCGACGCGCTCTCGAAGTTCCTGCCGCTCTACCTCGCGACGCGCGCGGTGCGCGTCTAGGGCTGACGCTCGAGCGCGCCGAGATCGACCAACGGCGCGGTGCCGGAGCCGGTGTCGGGCGCCAGCGGGTCGTCGACTCGCCGCGGTTCGAGCGCGAGGTCGAGCGGCACGAGCTCGAGCACGTCGCCGTCGCCGTCGAGGTCGCCGAAGTCGCTCGCGAGCGCCGCGTTGTCGCCCGCGTCGACGCACGGCGAGCCGGCGCCGAGCGTCAGCACGTTGTCGTTCCACGTCGCCGGGTTGCCGTCGGGGCCGTACTCGGAGACGAACAGCGGATCGGCGTTCAGGTTGCCCGCGCCCCAGTTCAACGTGCTCGACGGGTCGACGCCGATCACGAACTGCCCGCCGTGGAGGTCGGTGTGCGACACCGTCAACGTGCTGTTGTAGAGCCGGATCGGCGGTCCGCCCGCGCCGAAGTCGTTCCACACGATCGAGTTCGAGAGCGTCGCCGTCGGCGTCGAGACGAAATAGAAGTCGCCGACGAAGCTGCCCTGGCCGTGGACGCTGGTCGTGTTCCTGATCGACGCGCTCTGGCACTGCGACACCCACAGCGCGCCGACCGAGCCTCCGAAGTTCGCGTCGAACAGGCACTGGTCGACGTCGACGGTGGTCGTTCCTCCGAGGCCTTGCACGAACACGGCGCCGAACTGGTTGCCTTGGAATCGTGAGCCCGCGAGCGTGACCGCGCCCGGAGTGATCACCCAGAGCCCGGTCCCGGCGTTTCCGACGATGCTCGAGCGCTCGACGCTGACCGTGCCGAAGCTCGCGCGGACGGTGTACCCCGATCCGGTGTTGCCTTCGATCGTCGTGTCGCGCACTCGCAGGTCGACGCCGCCGAAGAAGATCGCTCCGCCGGTGAACCCGGTGTTCTGCTTCAGCGTGCAGCCGTCGAGCTCGAGCGTCGCCGGCGACTGCGAGGCCACCGTGCCCAACGCGATCGCACCTCCGAACGAGCATTGGTTGCCGATCCACGTGCAATGGTCGAACTTCGGATCCGCGTTGCCCGAGATGCTGACCGCGCCGCCGTGGGTCTCCGCCGCGCAACTCTCGAAGCGGCAGTTGACGAACGTCGGGCTCGCGCCGCGCACGAGCACGGCTCCGCCGAACTTCGGCTCCGCCGGCGAGCTCGCCGCCGAGCCGTTGCGGATCGTCAGGCCGGTCAGACCGGACGCGGAGCTCTCTCCGTGGGCGAAGAGGAAGGCTCGCCCCGCGCCCTCGCAGTCGATGATCGCGTTCGCGGCGCCGTGGAAGCCGCGGACGATCAGCTCGCGCCCGCCGAAGTCGATCTCGCGGTTGGCGGGCCCGGTGTAGACGCCGTCGAGCAGCACCACTTGGTTGCCGTCGATCGCGTACGCGACCGCTTCCGAGATCGTGTCGAACGGTTCGGCGAAGGAGCCGTCGCCGTACGGCGCCGCCGTCGGCGAGACGAAGTAGACGTCGCCCGCGCTCTGGCACTCGTCGGGCACGCCGTTGCCGTTCGCGTCGAGGCTGGTGCCGCTCGCGACGTCGCACGCATCGGGGATCCCGTTCCCGTTGCAGTCGAGGTCGCACTCGTCGGGCACGCCGTTGGCGTCGCAGTCGGAGCTCGTGCCGCTCGAAACGTCGCACGCGTCCGGCACGCCGTTCTGGTTGCAGTCGTAGTCGCACTCGTCGGGCCGGCCGTCGCCGTTGCAATCGGTGCTGGTGCCCGAGGCGATGTCGCAGATGTCGGCGATGCCGTTCTGGTTGCAGTCGGGCAGCAAGCCGGCGGCGACGTCGCACTCGTCGGGCACGCCGTTGGCGTCGCAATCGGAGCTCGTGCCGCTCGCGAGGTCGCAGAGATCCGGCACGCCGTTCTGGTTGCAGTCGCCGGAGATGCCGCAGTCGAAGACGACCAGATCGAGCGGGCTCGTCAGGAACGAGCCGCCGCCCGACGCGAGGACGTACGCCTGCAAGTGGCGGACGCGCGTCGACTCGGCGGCGGGGAGATCGTCGGCGTCGATGCTGAACGTGACCGTGCCGGAGCTCGGCACGATCGCGAGCGGCAGCTTGGTCATCGGCGTCGGCCCCGCGAGCAACGAGATCCCGTGCAGCGCGGGCTTGTAGACGAAGCCCGGGTGGATCGAGCTCGGCAGGAACACGCGATCGCCCGGCTGACCGGCGAGCGTCAGCGTGATCGCGCCCTGCTCGCTGACCGCGCTCGGCCCGGCGAGCGAGCGCGACTGTCCCGCGAGCTGGCCGATCACGCCGGAGCCGACGATCGGTGCACCCGGCGCGCCCGGGTCGCCGACGAACAGCGAGGCGCCGCCGAGGCCGCCTTGCTGCGTCGTGTCGAGCAGGCGCACCTGCGCGCTGCTCGCGACCGAGATGCCGTTGCCGCCGTCGCCGCCGGGGCCCCAGATGAAGTCGTCGCCGTCGCCGCCCTTGCCGCCGACGAAGGTCGTGTTCGAGGCGAACGCTCCGTAGCTCGCCAACGTCAGCGCATTGCCTCCGAAGCCGCCCCAACCGCCGGTGCCGCCGCGACCGCCGACCAACGTGCAGTCGTAGAGCGCGACCGGCGTCGTCTTCGCCCAGAGGCCGTGACCGCCGGTGTAGCCCCAGTCGCAACAGTCGTTCGAGTATGGCGGCTGTCCTCCGGTGAACATGCAGCGAGTGAAGCTCACCCCGGCGCTCGATTCGACGATCGCGGCTTCCGCTCCGTCTCCGTCGCCGAACGCGGTGGTTTGGGCGATGCCGTCGAGGCCCTTGAACGTGCAGTTCTGCAGCCGCACGAAGCCGGCGTTCGCGCGCGCGCGCAGGCCGAAGCCGTTGACCAAGTCGCCGGTGACGTTCAGGCCGACCAGCACGTTGGCCCGGCCGGCGGGCGTGAGCTCGACGCTGACCGACCCATAGATCGAGACGTTCGAGCCCGGAGCGACCACGATGCTGAGCGCCTTGCCGAGCACGGAGAACCCCGAGTACGTCCCGTCCTCGATCAGCACCGTGTCGCCGTCCGAAGACGCGTTGATCGCCGCCTGGACCGTCTCGAAGTCGGTCGGATAGGGCGAGCCCGCGCGGACGACGCGCACCTCGGCGGAGGCGAGCGCCGCGAGCATGGATCCGACGACGAGGGTGGAGAGCGTGCGAACGACGAGCATGGCCGGGCTCCTGGACTCTGGGGGGGGGGGACGGGACGCGACCGGTCGTGCGGACCGGTTCGAGAGGGCGCTCGGCGGAGCGGACTCCAAGGGTCGCAGCAGCCCGCGCGCGCGGTTCGTGATTCGAGTGAATCCGCTCGCGAGGCCGGCCGTCGCAGTCGTGGGCCCGCGTGGAGTGCGATCACGCGTTCGCTCGGAGTCGAGGTCGAAGGCAGTCGAGCGCGGACGGGGCGGCGGCGGTACGGAGCGCTCGGAGCGCAGTGCCCGGCTCGAAGCCGACGACTCGAAACGACCGGAGAGCGGTCGAGCCGCTCCCCGTATCGCAACCAAGGAGGGTGGCAACCAAGGAGGGCGGCGCTCGGCCGCCCTCCGGGAACTCGCGACGCGTAACGCTTACGGCGGCGGCGGGACGCAGGGGAAGCAACCGCCGCAGACCTTGAACGCGGTCTTCTTGCCCCACGCGACCGGGTTGTTGCAGCAGTCGTAGCCGAACTGGCCGACCACGGTCGTCATGCT